>NZ_LUUK01000172.1 GCF_001644025.1 Methylomonas koyamae | reverse complement strand
TTTGCGACAAAATATTTCCGCAATGATGGGCGTTCCGGTTCAGTTAAATGTGGAAGAGATTCGGAAACCTGAACTAGATGCTTATTTGGTAGCGGAAAGTATCGCTCAGCAACTCGAAAAACGAATTATGTACCGCCGAGCTATGAAAAGAGCTGTTACGAACACAATGCGTTTGGGTGCCGAGGGTATCAAAATTACAGTCGCTGGACGGTTAAATGGTGCGGAGATCGCTAGAACCGAGTGGTATCGCGAAGGTCGAGTTCCTCTTCATACGTTGCGAGCCGATATTGATTACGGTACCGCCGAGGCGAAAACGACTTACGGCATTATCGGTATAAAAGTCTGGATATTTAAAGGTGAGGTGTTCGATATGGACGCCCATACAGCCTCTTTAAATGCCGAAAATAAGAAGTAGTTGAAGGAGTAAATTAGACATGCTTCAACCGAAAAGAACAAAATTTCGAAAACAACATACCGGCAGAAATAACGGCACAGCCTTGCGGGGTTCGTCTGTTAGCTTTGGCGAATATGGCTTAAAGGCGTTAAGTCGTGGTAGAATGACCGCCCGTCAAATCGAGGCGGCACGTCGGGCAATTAGTCGGCACGTAAAACGTGGAGGAAAGATTTGGATCAGAATCTTTCCCGATAAGCCTATCACCAAAAAGCCATTAGAAGTTCGGATGGGTAAAGGTAAAGGTAGCGTGGAATACTGGGTCGCTCAAATTAAGCCTGGTACCATGCTGTTTGAAATTGAGGGTGTTTCCGAGGAGATGGCTAGGGAAGCATTTCAGCTAGCGGCCGCGAAATTGCCGGTAAAAACTACTTTCTCTGCACGGACAATAATGTAATGAAAGCGTCAGAATTACGAACCAAAACAAAAGACGAACTCCTGACAAATCTACTGGAGTTGTCCAGAGAACAATTCAACCTGCGGATGCAAAAAGGCACTGGTCAACTCTCCAAATCCAGCCAAGTAAGGCAAGTCAGAAGGGACATCGCGCGGATCAACACTATTCTTGGCGAAATGGCGCGGGCTTAAATATGAACGAAAATGTAGATAGCGTACGCAAGGTAACAGGACGCGTCGTGAGCAACAAAATGGATAAAACAGCGTCGGTTCTAGTAGAACGATTGGTTAAGCATCCAGTTTACGGTAAATATATAAAACGCTCGACTAAGTTGCTGGTGCACGACGAAAATAACCTCTGCCAAGAGGGAGACATCGTCGCAATAGCCTCGTGCCGCCCTATTTCAAAGCGGAAATCTTTTACGTTGCTGGAAGTAGTTGAGTCTTCAGGCAAATAATTTAAATAAGTTGGGAATTTAAAAATGATTCAGATGCAAACTAGCCTTGACGTCGCCGATAATAGCGGCGCAAAAAAGGTCATGTGTATCAAAGTTCTAGGCGGGTCTCACCGCCGGTACGCCGGAATTGGCGATATTATAAAGGTGAGTGTAAAAGATGCCATGCCAAGAACTCGCGTAAAAAAGGGCGACGTCTATAACGCGTTGGTTGTGCGCACCAAACGAGGTGTGCGCCGTTCCGATGGCTCTGTCATCCGTTTCGACGGCAACGCTGCGGTCATTTTGAATAACCAACTACAACCGATCGGCACCCGCATCTTTGGACCTGTTACGCGTGAACTTAGGGGCGAAAAGTTTATGAAAATTATTTCATTGGCGCCAGAAGTCCTATAAGCGAGGGTTTACAGATGCAAAAAATTAAACAAGGCGACGAAGTAATTGTCATCGTCGGCAAAGACAAGGGTAAGCTAGGAAAAGTTGCGAAAATCCTGGATAACGAAAAAGTCCTGGTTGATGGGATAAATGTGGTAAAGAAACATCAGCGTGGAAATCCGAATTTGGGCGTTTCCGGCGGAATCGTCGATAAGAATTTGCCGGTCCATATTTCAAATGTAGCCCTTTATAACCCAAAAACAAAGAAAGGCGATCGTGTCGGCTTTAAAGTCCTTGATGATGGAAAGAAAGTCAGATTTTTTAAGTCTACAAACGAGAACGTCGAGCTCTAAGGGTAATTAAAAATGGCTAGATTAGAAAAAAAATACAAAGAGGAAATCGTTCCGGCTTTGGTGAACCAGTTCGGTTACAAAAGCGTTATGCAAGTTCCTAAGTTGACCAAAATCACGTTGAATATGGGCGTTGGCGGTGCCATCGCAGATAAAAAAGTGTTGCAATCCGCTGTGGCGGACATGGAAAAAATTTCAGGTCAAAAAGCCGTAGTTACTTTAGCTCGAAAATCAATCGCCGGGTTCAAAATTAGGGACGATATGCCGATTGGTTGTAAGGTTACATTGCGGGCGGATCGCATGTACGAATTTTTAGATCGCTTGATTACAATATCAATTCCTAGGATTCGCGATTTTCGCGGTATGAGTTCTAAAAGTTTCGACGGGCGTGGAAATTATTCGCTCGGTATTAAAGAGCAAATCATTTTCCCCGAAATCGACTATGACAAGATCGATGCACTTCGCGGTATGGATATTTGCATTACGACAACGGCGCAAACAGATGAAGAAGGCTTGGCGCTGTTGAAACTTTTCAATTTTCCATTCAAAAACTAGAGGCGCAACGATAATGGCTAAAAAATCCATGATAGCGCGCGAATCGAAGCGCGCTGGTTTGATAAAAAAATTCGACACAAAAAGAAAAGAGTTAAAAGAAATTATTCGTTCGCCTGGTTCTTCGTTTGACGAAAAAGAGGCTGCTCAATTACAACTTCAAAAACTACCAAGAGACTCCAGCAAGTCGCGGTTACGCAACCGTTGTAACTTGACCGGTCGTCCGCACGGTTTCTACCGTAAATTCGGACTCGGTCGGAACAAATTAAGGGAAGCCGCCATGCGCGGTGACGTTCCTGGTTTGACTAAAGCAAGCTGGTAAGTCCGGTTATAAAAGAGTTTTTGGAGATTAATTTATGAGCATGACAGATCCAATTGCAGACATGCTGACCAGGATAAGAAATGGTCAAGCGGCTGGCAAAAAAAGCGTCAAAGTACCTTCGTCGAAACTTAAATTGGCAATCGCAAAAGTTTTGAAGGAAGAAGGCTACATTAGCGATTATAAAACGGAGGTTAACGGTACGCATACCGAAATGACCGTTGATTTAAAATATCACAACGGCGTCCCTGTAATCGAAAATGTAAAGCGTATTAGTCGTCCCGGCTTGCGTATCTACCGATCAAAAGACCAATTGCCAAAAGTATTGGGCGGATTGGGCATTGCTATCGTTTCTACATCCAGCGGTGTTATGACTGACAGAGCGGCGCGCGCGATCGGTCACGGCGGCGAAATTATCTGCACCGTTTGCTAATCATTCCGAGGTAAGTTATGTCGCGAGTCGCAAATTCGCCGGTTACCGTCCCAGCCGGTGTAGAAATCAAATTGGACGGAAAAAACATGTTAGTTAAAGGTAAGCTGGGTGAATTAGCCTTTACTTTGAACGATGCTGTTGACTTAGAATTGCAGGATAATCTTATCCGAGTGAAGTGGGATGCCGATTGCAAAGGCGCGAAAGCGCATGCGGGCACGACGAGAGCTTCTATTAGCAATATGGTCGTGGGAGTTTCGGACGGCTTTGTTAAAAAAATGCTTTTAGTTGGTGTTGGTTATCGGGCTCAGGTTAAAGAGAACCTACTAACACTAGCGCTCGGTTATTCCAACCCAGTCGAATATCCGATTCCTGACGGGATTACTATCGAGGCGCCAACTCAAACGGAGCTACTGGTTAAAGGGCGCGATAAACAACGAGTTGGACAAGTCGCTTCTGAAATTAGAGCGTTACGTCCACCGGAGCCCTACAAAGGCAAAGGGGTGAGAATCGCCGATGAATATGTCGCTCGCAAAGAAGCTAAGAAGAAATAGGTGAAGTGATGGATAAAAAGTCATCCAGAATGAAAAGAGCGTTGCGCTTACGCTCTAAAATTAAAGCTCTGAAGGTTAATAGGCTAACAATACACCGCACTTCTCAGCACATTTATGCGCAAGTCTTGAGTGCGGACGGAAGGTCCACATTGGCCGCCGCCTCTACGGTTCAAGGCGATATTAAGAGCGCGTTATCCAACACGAGCAATATTAAAGCCGCATCTGAAGTTGGGCGCGTAGTCGCTGAAAGAGCGTTGGCTGCTGGCGTCACCGAAGTCGCGTTTGACCGTTCGGGTTTCAAATATCACGGTCGCGTAAAGGCACTTGCTGATGCCGCCCGCGAAGCCGGACTGAAGTTTTAAGGGGTTATCATGGCAACAGCACCATCTCAAGGTAGTACAGACGGATTACAGGAAAAACTCGTATCGGTAAGGCGGGTTGCAAAAGTAGTGAAAGGCGGACGGGTATTCGGCTTTGCAGCGCTGACCGTGGTTGGCGACGGCGATGGCCGTGTTGGCTACGGGGTTTCCAAAGCGCGCGAAGTTCCGGTCGCCATTCAAAAATCGCTGGAGCAAGCCAGAAAGAACATGCGCAAAGTCGCGCTTATTAACGGCACGTTGCAATATTCCGTCATGTCAGATACGGGGGCTGCGAAGGTTTACATGCAACCGGCTTCGGACGGTACCGGTATTATTGCCGGCGGTGCTATGCGAGCTGTGTTTGAAGTGGTTGGCGTGCACAATGTATTGGCAAAATGCATCGGTACCAGTAACCCGATTAACGTCGTTAGGGCGACTATTAACGGGTTGACCTCGATGAAAGATGCCAAGCAGATCGCCGCTAAACGCGGCCTATCCGTTGAACAAATAACAGGATAAGTATATGTCTGACAAAGTATTGAGCGTCACGATGACCAAAAGCAAGAACGGTCGCTTGAAAAATCACCAAGAGTGTTTGAAAGGGCTTGGGCTGAGGAAAATTAGGCAGACTGTACGAGTCATCGATACCCCCGAGAACCGCGGCATGATTAATAAGGTCGCGTACATGGTTAAGGTCGAGGAAGTCTAATGTTTTTAAATACTATCCAAGCATCCGAAGGTGCTAGAAAAAAAGCGAAACGTGTGGGCCGGGGTATCGGCTGTACTGATGGTAAGACTTGCGGAAGAGGGCATAAAGGTCAAAAGGCACGGGCTGGCGGTTTTCACAAAGTTGGCTTCGAGGGCGGTCAGATGCCATTGCAGCGTCGTCTGCCTAAAGTCGGATTCACGTCTCATCTTAAGAAATTTACCTCTGAAGTAAGGTTGTCAGAAATCAATTCGCTTACTGATGAGATCGTTGATATTCAGGTCTTAATTGCGAACAACGTTGTCCCTGTTTTCACAAAAAAAGTCAAAGTCGTGAACACCGGCGTTGTTAATCGCGTTTTTACGATTAAAGGGTTGGCTGTAACGGCGGGTGCGGTATCAACTATCGAAGCTGCTGGCGGCAAAGTAGAGGCGTAACGTGAGTGCGAAAGGGTTTGATGTGGCAGCCGGCACGTTTCGGTTTGCGGAGTTAAAATCGCGGTTGTTGTTTGTCTTGGGTGCTTTCGTGGTGTATCGCGTAGGTGCTCATATTCCCGTGCCAGGCATCGATCCTAAAGCGCTTGCTACCATGTTTGAGCAGCAGTCGGGTTCTATATTGAACATGTTTAACATGTTCTCTGGCGGGGCTTTGATGCGGCTTAGTTTATTCGCCTTAGGGATCATGCCCTACATTTCAGCCTCTATTATTATGCAGCTGATGACAATAGTCATTCCTGCGATGGAGCAGTTAAAGAAAGAGGGTGAATCCGGTCGTCGTAAGATTTCTCAGTATACCCGCTACGGCACGGTAGTGTTGGCTATGTTTCAATCAGTAGGGATTTCTGTCGCGTTACAAAATCAGACGGCGGGCGGTTTGGCTGTCGTTATACAGCCGGGTATAGGGTTCGTCGTGGTAACCACAATTACGCTGGTCACTGGCACGATATTTTTGATGTGGCTAGGTGAGCAAGTAACCGAGCGGGGCATAGGTAATGGCATATCCCTGCTTATATTCGCAGGTATTGTTTCCGGATTGCCGTCGGCTATCGGAGGGACTCTTGAGCTTGCGAGAACTGGCGAAATGAATGGTGCTTTTATCGTGCTGTTGTTCGTACTCGCAATCATAGTTACGGGGATTGTCGTCTTTGTAGAGCGAGGGCAAAGGCGTATCACAATCAACTACCCAAAGCGTCAGCAAGGGAATAAGGTTTACGGCGGTCAAAGCTCCTTTCTTCCTCTAAAGTTGAACATGGCCGGAGTCATACCGCCTATCTTCGCGTCCAGTATTATTCTGTTTCCAGCCACTATAGCCGGTTGGTTCGGAAACGTCGATGGATTTGCCTGGTTGCAAGACATTTCTTCGGTGTTGTCTCCAGGGCAACCCATTTATGTGCTTTGCTACGCTATTGCTATCGTTTTTTTCTGTTTTTTCTACACGGCTTTGGTGTTCAATTCGAAAGAAACAGCTGAGAATCTGAAAAAGTCCGGGGCTTATCTTCCAGGCATCCGGCCAGGCCAGCATACAACGCACTATATCGATAAAGTCATGACCCGGTTGACATTAATCGGAGCGGTTTATATCACTCTAATTTGCTTGTTACCCGAGTTTTTAATTGTATATTGGAATGTTCCTTTTTCCTTTGGCGGTACTTCTTTGCTGATTATCGTCGTGGTTGTGATGGATTTCATATCGCAGATGCAAACGCATTTGATGTCGCAGCAATACGAAGGATTAATGAAAAAAGCCAATTTGAAAAAGTCTTAACTTAATTTAGGAGTTAGCGATGAAAGTGCGCGCCTCAATAAAAACTATCTGTAAAAGTTGTAAAGTGATCAAGAGAAATGGTGTAGTCCGCGTGATTTGCAAGGACGGACGTCATAAGCAGCGTCAAGGCTAATTTGTTTTTGTGATTTATTTTTCGGAGTGATATAATCCTCCGTTTAACCTAATAGCACTGTGTTTGGAGTATCTGAATGGCTCGTATTGCCGGTATTAACGTGGCTGACCATAAGCATGCGGAGATCGCGTTAACAGCGATTTATGGGATTGGCAGGCAGACTGCTAGAAACATCTGCGATCAAATCGGGGTGTTGCCAACCGTTAAAATTAAAGACTTGACCGAAGAACAAGTTGAAGCAATCCGGAAAGTCATTTCAGGTATGACTGTAGAAGGCGACTTGCGTCGTGAAGTGTCTATGAATATTAAGCGTTTGATGGATTTGGGCTGCTATCGCGGGATCAGGCATCGGCGTGGGCTGCCTCTCAGAGGGCAGCGAACCAGAACCAATGCCAGGACTCGTAAAGGTCCTAGAAAACCAGTTACCAAGTAAGATTTCCAGAAAGGCAAGTTAGATGGCAACCCAAAATCGAGTAAAAAAGCGTGTTAAGAAAGAAGTCGCTGATGGCATAGCTCATGTCCATGCTTCGTTCAACAACACTATTGTTACTATAACTGATCGCAAAGGCAATGCGCTGTCTTGGGCGACGTCCGGAGGCTCAGGCTTTCGCGGATCCAGAAAGAGTACACCCTTCGCTGCTCAGGTAGCCGCCGAAAAGGCTGGCGCTGTTGCTCAGGAATATGGCATGAAAAACCTCGATGTCATGATTAAGGGGCCCGGACCCGGAAGAGAGTCGGCTGTTCGGTCGCTTAACAGCATGGGTTTTAAAATTTCAAACATCGTGGACGTCACTCCCATTCCTCATAATGGCTGCCGTCCACCAAAAAAACGTCGCGTTTAGGATAGTGGAGTAAACAATGGCAAGATATCTTGGCCCTGCTTGTAAACTGAGCCGTAGGGAAGGTACTGATTTATTTTTGAAAAGTAGAGGTAAATCTCTAGAGGCCAAATGTAAGTTAGATCAACGACCCGGGCAGCATGGCGCTAAACGTACAAGAAACTCCGACTACGCGCTGCAGTTAAGGGCGAAGCAACGGTTGCGCAGAATTTACGGCGTCCTGGAAAAGCAATTTAGAAATTACTATAAAGCCGCAGACCAAAAGAAAGGCGCGACTGGTCAGAACTTGCTGAATTTCCTGGAAAGCCGCTTGGATAACGTGGTTTACAGAATGGGTTACGCGGCTACCCGCGCTGAGGCCCGTCAACTGGTATCTCACAAAGCAGTAATTGTGAATGACAAGTTGATCAACATTCCGTCGTTTCAAGTCTCGGTTGGCGACCAAATCAAAATCAGGGAAAAGTCAAAAACTCAGCAACGCATTAAAGATGCGTTGGTCGTCGCTGAACAATACGGGTTCCCGGCTTGGGTAGAAGTGAACGCTAAAGAAATGAGCGGTGTGTTCAAATCCGTACCAGATCGTATCGATTTGGGTTCGGACATCAACGAACAGTTGGTTGTCGAGCTTTACTCCAAGTAAAAAATAAGTCCAGGATTTAATCTATGCAGAGTTCTATTGGCGGCCTTTTAAAACCCAGACTAGTCGAGGTTGTTAACGAAACGGCCAACCACTCAAGAATCGTTATTGAGCCTTTAGAGCGCGGTTTTGGGCATTCTTTGGGTAACGCGTTGCGCCGTGTCATGTTGTCGTCTATACCCGGTTGCGCGGTTACCGAAATCTCGATCGAAGGCGTTTTGCACGAGTTTACTACGCTGGAAGGAGTTCAAGAAGACGTCATCGACATCATTTTGAATTTGAAAAAGCTTGCGGTGGTAGTGCATTCTCGAGACGAAGTCACGTTGACTCTCTCCAAGAAAGGAGTCGGTTCTGTTTCGGCTGGCGACATCGATTTGCCCCATAATGTTGAGATCATAAATCCTGAGCTGGTGATCGCCAATATCACGCAACCGGAATGCGCGCTGAACGTCAAAATTAAGGTTGAGCGTGGTCGCGGTTACGTACCCGCCAGCGTTAGAAAGGAACAAAATGAAGACGCCCCGGTTGGCGTTTTGATGGTCGACTCGTCATTTAGCCCGATTGTTAAGGTTGCATACCACGTCGAGAGTACGCGTGTTGAGCAGCGCACGAACCTGGATCGGTTAGTAATCGAACTGGAAACGAACGGCACAGTTGATCCAGAGCAGGCTATTAAGTTAGCTGCTTCTATTCTCCATGATCAATTGTCGGTTTTTGTTGACTTCGAGAAAGTTAACGAAAGGGTGGAAGAAGAAGTTGTTATCGAAGAAGAAACCTTCGACCCTATCCTATTGCGTCCAGTAGACGATCTGGAGTTGACCGTAAGGTCTGCAAACTGTTTGAAGGCAGAGAATATTTTCTACATCGGGGATCTTATACAGCGCACCGAAGTTGAGCTATTGCGCACCCCTAACTTGGGAAAAAAATCGCTTACCGAAATCAAGGATATCTTGGCCATTAAAGGTCTGTCGCTAGGTATGAGGCTTGAAAACTGGCCGCCAGAGAATTTGGCCGATCAGTCACAATCAGGCATTTGAAATATAAGGCATAAAAATGAGACACCGTAAATCTGGAAGACAGCTTAATAAAAACAGTAGCCACCGTAAAGCCCTATTTAGCAATATGGCCTGTTCGTTGTTTAAGCACGAGTTGATTAAAACTACTTTGCCGAAAGCCAAAGAGTTGCGCATGATTGCTGAACCTCTGATTACCCTTTCGAAAATTGATTCAGTAGCTAAGCGCAGGCAGGCTTTCTCTAAGCTGCGTGACCGTGATGTGGTTACTAAACTGTTTAACGAGCTGGGGCCCCGTTATCAATCTAGAAATGGCGGCTATCTGCGCATCATTAAATGCGGGTTTAGGCCCGGGGACGACGCGCCGATGGCTTATGTCGAATTGGTTGATCGGCCTGAGCCGGCTCAGGCGTCCGCTGAGTAAGCTAGTTTCGAAAGGAACAAAAAAGCCGTGTCGGCCCAAGCCGACGCGGCTTTTTTAGTTTTAGGCCTTGCTGGCCTAATCTATTGAGACTCCTGAAGGGGGCGATTGAGGAGTTCAGGTAGCACACGCCAATTTTCCAGTTTCTGTTCGAAGCTCATCGCGGCATTGGCTGGGCTAGTTGAAGGTAAGCGGTAGCGCTTAATTTTTTCGGTAAACGCCTTGCTATAGTAATGCTTGTTGAATATTTTGTCGGCAGTCGCGCCGTTAAATAATATTGCTTCAATTTTGCCGTGGCTTTCGAAGAAGCTATCGAAGTCATTGATTACGACGCTGGTAAAGTCTATATTGGAATCCATGCTGCCGGGGCGGCGGCATCTCTTCATTACATCCCACAATGCGACGCCCGATAGGGTAAGTTTGTTTAATCGTTCGACATAAGCCGAATCGGGATTGATGCTTAGTAGCTTACAAATGATCGGCCAGAATTGATTCCTGGGATGTGCATAATATTGCTGATCCTGCAAAGAGCGAATGCCGGGTATGCTGCCCAGGACAAGTATTCTGGCATTCTTGTCAGCGATAGCTTCGAAGCTCTCGATTATCGTCATTTGATGAAGATTCCCGTAGATATTTATGTTCTAAATAGATCGTTTATCTGGTTATAGGCTTTAAATGTCATGACTGTGAAGCTGGTTTTAAGCGGTCTGCTTGGCTATCGATATTGCTTATGTCTCGCTCCGGTTCTGCTAGCGATCGATTCTTTGAGGTTTTAGTAGTCAGCGCGTTTGGTTTTAAAGGTCGTCATCCTTGTCGGCGAATTTATCGGATAGCCGCAACAACACCAGTAGCGCGCCCGCGCCACCGTGACTTCTGGGTGCGGAACAGAAAGCTAATACGTCTCGGTGCTGACGTAGCCAAATATTGATGTCGTTTTTTAAAACTGGCAGTTGATCCGGCGAATTGTAGCCTTTGCCATGAATAATCAATAAGCAGCGACAGCCTTTTTCAACGCAACGGTGTAAAAAGTTCAATAGCTGGCTTTGCGCCGAGCGACTACTTAGGCCGTGCAGATCGATTTCGGCGTCTAGGTCGTAATGCCCCTTACGTAGTTTTTTTAATACGTTCTTTTGTACGCCCGGCACGGCGAATAGCATTTGGTCTTCTTGAAATAAACGGGAAGGTACATCGTCCAACGGTATTTCCAAAGGATCGACAATCTCTGGCAATTTAGGTTTCGGCCTGGGAGGCGGGCTCTTATTGGGTCGTAAAATGACCGTGTCGGCTTTGATTTCTTTGACCTTGCCGACGGCCTCGCGAAAAAGCGTGGTCTCTTCAGGCGTTGTGGTTTTTTTTGTCACGTAAGCTGCTGGATTTGCGGTTTTTTTGCTAACATGCGGCAATTTTAAAGCGTTTTATCGCGACATGCATATTCTGATCAGCAACGACGACGGCTATTTGGCGCAGGGCATCAATACCTTGGCCGCAGCTCTCAGACCATTCGCCAAGGTTTCGGTAGTCGCCCCCGATAAGAACCGTAGCGCCGCCAGTAATTCGTTGACGTTGGATATGCCGCTTAGGGCGACCGTGTGCGAGAACGGTTTCGTTCGGGTTGACGGGACGCCTACCGATTGCGTGCATCTAGCCATTACCGGATTGTTGGCGGATGAACCCGATATGGTCTTCGCCGGCATCAATCACGGTGCGAACCTGGGGGATGACGTGATTTACTCGGGGACAGTCGCCGCCGCTACCGAGGGACGTTTTCTCGGATTGCCGGCGGTGGCTATCTCATTGGTTGGGCACAATGCCAAGCATTTCGATACGGCGGCCCAAGTAGCGGTGACTTTGCTAAACAAAATGCAATTTCGGCCTTTGCCGGAGGACACCTTGTTGAATGTCAACGTGCCCGATTTGCCGTTTTCCGAAATTAAGGGCTTCTTGTCTACTCGGCTTGGTCAGCGGCATAAAGCCGAGGCGGTCATTCGCGGATCTGATCCGCGGGGGCAAACCATCTATTGGGTGGGGCCGCCTGGTGCCGAGCAGGATGCCGGTCCCGGAACCGACTTCGACGCCGTTAAGAACGGCTATGTGTCAGTCACTCCGCTACAGCTGGATTTAACTCGCTACGAGCGTTTGGAGGGACTGCGCGACTGGCTGGCATTGGACGCATAAGTATGAGTCGACGAATACAAGGCATCGGTATGACATCGCGGCGCACCCGCGAGCGTATGATCTCCCGGCTACGCCAGCAAGGAATTTCCGATAACAAAGTGTTGGCAGTCATGGCCGACACTCCCCGCCATATTTTCGTCGACGAGGCTTTAGAGAGTCGCGCCTACGAAGATACCGCATTGCCGATTGGGCACAATCAAACGATCTCCCAGCCCTACATCGTCGCGAAAATGACTGAGTTACTGCTGCAATCCGCTGTTCCCACCAAGGTTTTGGAGATCGGTACCGGTTGCGGTTACCAGACGGCTATCCTCGCCAAACTGGTCAGTCAGGTTTACACCGTTGAGCGAATTGCTCCTTTGATGAAAAAAGCACGCGATACCTTATGGGAGTTGAACATCAAGACTGTCGGTTTCAAGCATACCGATGGTGGATGGGGCTGGCCCGAACATGCGCCGTTCGAGGGCATCTTGGCTGCGGCGGCTCCCGCCGAAGTGCCGGAAGCTCTATTGCAACAGTTGGCGGTCGGGGGGGTGCTGGTGATACCGGTCGGTCAAGAGGGGAAGCAGTATTTGCATCGTATTGTGCGTACCGACGAAGGTTATTTGGACGAAGTGATCGAACGCGTCACTTTTGTGCCGTTTCTGTCGGGTGTTACCGGGTAATTCGCGAAAACTTTGCTTGTGGACTCGTGATTCCTGAAGGCGGTAACCATCCGTTGTTACTCGCGAGCAGTTGGTGTTGGCAAACTTGATTACAGGTTTCATTGTGCCGGCGCCAATCCTCTTCTTCGGCGAGATTGCCGGCATCTGGCATACAATGGATGCAATTCAATCGTGTCCGTGATTCCGCTTTGAAAAATAATACCCAATATTCGGTCGGTATCGACTTAGGTACTACCCACACCGTGGTTGCTTACGCCGAGGCCGAAGATCCGCACAAGACCATCCGTCTGTTCGAAATACCTCAATTGATTGCGCCGGGTGAAGTCGATTCCAGGCCTTTGTTGCCGTCGGTGCGATATCACCCGGCGTTTGGCGAGCTTAATGCCGATAGCGGTTTTTTAACGGCCCCCGATGGGGCGGTGCTTGGGGAAGCGGCGCGATTGCTCGGTGCCAAGTCTCACGGCCGGCTGGTGACTAGCGCCAAGAGCTGGTTGTCGCATAATGCTGTCGATCCGGCTGCGGCCATTTTGCCGTGGGGTAGCGACGAGTCGGTGTTCAAGGTTTCTCCGGTGGCCGCGAGCGCTAGCTATCTGCAATATGTTCGTAGCGCATGGGATCAACATTTTCCCCAGGCGCCGTTGTCCAGGCAGAACGTGGTGATCACGGTACCGGCGTCATTCGATGAATCGGCGCGTGCGCTGACCCTGGAGGCCGCCAAGTCCGCCGGCTTGGTGGATGTACGCTTACTGGAAGAGCCTCAGGCGGTTTGTTATGACTGGTTACGTCGGCATGACGGCAAAGTCGCAGCCAGTCTGGCCGGTTGTCGTCTTTTGCTGGTCTGCGACGTCGGTGGAGGCACCACCGACTTGACATTGATTCGCATCGACCACGGTGACGGCGATCCAAAACTCACTCGGATCGGCGTGGGCGATCACTTGATGCTGGGCGGCGACAACATCGATCTAGCGCTCGCGCGTCTAGCCGAAACACGGTTAACCGGGGGTGATAAGAAGCTGTCGGCGGGTGATTTGTCGCAATTACTCGAACAATGCCGGGTAGCAAAAGAACGTCTGTTGGCGGATGCCGCTCCGGAACAATTCGCCGTCACTTTGCTGGGCGGTGGCTCGAAACTCATAGGCGGAGCTCGAAGCAGTTTTCTTACCCGTGACGAAGTGCGACGCATCGCGCTAGACGGATTCTTCCCGCTGTCCGGAATCGAAGAGCGGCCGGACAAAAAACGAAGCGGAATGGTGGAGTTCGGTTTACCGTACGCCCCGGAGCCCGCGATTAGCAAACATATCGCCGCTTTTCTTAAGGCGCATGCCCGAAGCTCGAGAGCAGCGTTGACTGGTACCGGCGAGGGGGCGGAGTTCGCTGGTCCCAGCGAGGTAGTAGACGGCTTGATCGTGCCTGATGCGCTGCTCTTGAATGGTGGTTTATTCCGTAGCCCTGCGCTCGTTACCCGCGCGCTAGAGTTGTTGGGACATTGGCGCGGTGAGCCACCAGTACAATTAGAAAACCTTGATCCGGAATTGGCAGTGGCCTACGGTGCTGTCGCGTATGCGATCGCCCGGCGCGAGCAAAAACTAAAAATCGGCGGTGGCGCGGCCAGGGCCTATTTTTTACTGGTAGACACTGTTAACGATGCGGGAGCTCGATTTACCAAACCTGGCATCTGTATCTTGCCCAAAGGTAGCGAGGAGGGGCGGGAAGTCACATTGACCGCCCGGCAATTTGCGCTACGGATCGGCCAGCCGGTACGTTTCCATCTGATGTCGAATAGCACGGACGCCGATTATCGCCCCGGCGACGTCGTCGAACTTGACGATGACCGTTTTCATGGGCTGCCGCCGCTGGCTGTCGCGTTCGCCGGTGATCAACGAGTGGAAGTCGTCGTGCAGTTGGTGGCGACCTACACTGAAGTCGGCACCTTGCGCTTGCAATGCGTGGCGAAAGCGGATTTGAATCAGCGCTGGGATGTGGAGTTTCAAATAAGAAAAACTGCCCCAACGATCGGTGGAGGGGAGTTGCCGAATCAACTACCGCAAGCCCTAGAAAAGATTCAGGCGGTTTTTGGAGCGAAATCCAGGGACGTTGATCCGCAAGCGGTGAAAACCCTACGTGCCGATCTGGAAAAAATCCTGGGCGCGCCCCGAGCCGATTGGCGCACGCCATTACTGCGCGAGCTTTTCAATGCGCTGCTGGAGGGTGGAAAATATCGGCGGCGAAGCGAGCAGCATGAACGTTTGTGGTTTAGCTTGGTCGGTTTTTGTCTGCGGCCCGGTTTTGGGTATCCGCTCGATGATTGGCGGGTTGAGCAAATATGGAAGTGGTATTGTGACGGACTCCAGTTTGTCAATGAGAAACAAAATTGGACGGAGTGGTGGACCTTGTGGCGGCGCGTGGCGGGAGGATTGCAGGTCGAGGCTCAGCAGCGCTTGTTCGGCGACGTTGCTAAATTTATAAACCCCGCCACGGCTCGTCAAGCGGGCCTCGCCAAACAATTGATGACGCGTGGGTACGAAGATATGGTGCGCTTGGCCGCAGGTCTTGAGCGTTTGCCTGTCGCAGATAAAACTCAGCTTGGTGAATGGCTGTTGAAACGGCTGGAAAAGGCTGGAGAGCCCGAACAAAGTTGGTGGGCGCTTGGCCGGGTTGGCGCGCGCGTCTTGTTTCATGGTAGCAATCACGAGGTAATTCCGTCGGATACCGTGTCGAAGTGGTTGCACCGGTTATTGGCGGTAGATTGGAAAAAGCAATCTCAAGCCGGTTTCGCCGCCGCATTACTCGCGCGCCGCTGCGACGATCGTGTCCGCGATATCGACGACCATTTGCGCGCCTTGGTGCAGGACAAACTCAAGCAGGCCAAAGCGCCTGTCTCCTGGCAACAAATAGTTTCCGACTACATACCGCTCGACGAGCAGCAAGAACGGCAAATATTCGGAGAGGCGTTGCCTCCAGGTCTTAAACTGCTTGAAGAGCATTAACCGGGCTGTAGCTAAATTGCGAAGTTGTCAATAGCTGCTTGATGGTTCCCTGTTAGTATTGTCGGCAAAACCACAAATTCACGGCGGATATCTGTCCATTTTTAAAAATTGGGCTAAACTCGACAGCGTTTTATGTCGTCGTAATTCCTAATCCAGTCATGTATGGAGCGAGTAAACCATCTCCAGCTTGACCGCTAGATCGGCACAGGCGGAACGCACAGGGGCGGCAAGCGAGTTTGCAGCTAACGACGAGTATCCGGCAATCGAAAATGGATGGTCGGCGGGACGGTCAATCATCGGAACAGCCTAGCTTGCATGTAGGCGGCTTTCCAGGAACTCAGTAAAGTAGGTGGGCTATGGCTTCGGTAATTTCATTATTCACCACGGCGCAAATCGCCGGACTAAGCACAGATGCTGTAGCAGCGCTAACCACCGAGGACATGCAGGCTCTGAGTACTGCTCAGATCGTCGCATTTACCACTGTTCAATTTCCGGTATTCAACAGCCTGCAGATTGATGCGTTGAGCACGGCGCAAATCGTCGCCATCGAAACCGCCGATATTGCAGTGATGAGTACGCTAGCCCTATCTTCCGGGCTATCCAGCAGCGACTTCGCCGCGCTGAGCACCCAACAAATCGTCGCGCTGAGCACCGCCCAAGCCTTCGGGTTGAAAACCAGCCAAGTGGCCGCGCTGACCACCCAACAAGTGGCCGCGCTGGAAACCGCCGACCTGGTGGGCCTGGGTACCAGCAATGCCGCATCGCTGACCACCGCCGGCATCGTCGCGCTGACCACCGCCCAAGCGGCGGCCCTGGCCACCGCCCAAATCGCCGGGCTGACCACCCGCCAAATCGCCGCGCTGGAAACCGCCGACCTGGCCGCGCTGAGCACCGCCCAAGCCGCCGCGCTCAAATCCCATCAAGCCGCCGCGCTGACCACCGGCCAAGTCGCCAACCTAATCACCGCCGACCTGGCCGCGCTCAGCACCCTGGCGCTGAGCAACCTGACCACCGCCGGCATCGTCGCCCTGACCACCGCCCAAGCGGCGGCGTTGACCACCGCCCAAATCGCCGGGCTAACCACCCAACAAGTGGCCGCGCTGGAAACCGCCGACCTGGCCGCGCTAGGCACCGCCCAAGCCGCCGCGCTCAAATCCAACCAAGCCGCCGCGCTGAGCACCGCCCAAGCCGTCAACCTGGAGACCGCCGACCTGGCCGCGCTGACCACGCTGACCCTGAGCGGACTGACCACCGCCAGCACCGCCGCGCTGAGCACCCAACAAATCGTCGCGCTGAGCACCGCCCAAGCCTTCGGGTTGAAAACCAGCCAAGTGGCCGCGCTGACCACCCAACAAGTGGCCGCGCTGGAAACCGCCGACCTGGTGGGCCTGGGTACCAGCAATGCCGCATCGCTGACCACCGCCGGCATCGTCGCGCTGACCACCGCCCAAGCGGCGGCGCTGGCCACCGCGCAGGTGCGGGCCTTGACTACTAGGCAGGTCTCAACTCTGGAAACCGCCGATTTGGCCGCATTTACGACGGCTCAAGTGGTTGCGCTGGCGACTAATCAGATCGTCGCGTTGACGACTGCGCAGGTGGTTAGCATGGAAACGGCGGATGTGGCCGCATTGACCACCAGCCAATTTATTAAGTTGGAGACCGCCGACATTCAGGCGCTATCTACCGCGCAGATTTTCGGTTTAACCACCGCTCAAGTTTGCGCGATGACCGACGCCCAAGAGCTTGCGCTGACAACGGCCCAGTTGAACGCGATGACCACCGCGCAATTGAACGCGTTGTTTACGACACCGTTGGTGCTGGATCTGAATGGCGACGGTATCTCGACTTTAAGTCGAGCAGCCGGCGTGAGTTTCGATATCGACGCCGACGGTAGTCGGGAGACGGTGGGTTGGGTCGGCAGCGGCGACGGTTTGCTTGCGATCGATACCAATCGAGACGGGGTCATCAATGACGGTTCGGAATTGTTCGGGTCCGCGACCCGGCTCGCTGACGGTCAGACCGCCGCCGACGGTTACGCCGCATTGCGAGCCCTAGATAGTAATCAAGACGGTTGGATTAGCGCCGACGATAACGCATTCAAGGAATTGAAGGTCTGGACCGACAACAATGCCGACGGCTTAAGCCAAGCCGACGAGTTGCATAGCTTGACCGAGCTTGGCATTAGTCGGTTGGGTGTGAACGCCGAGACCACCTCTTCTCTGGATAACGGTAACTGGATAGGCTTGACTTCGAGTTACGAAACCGTCGACGGTGACAACCGCGCGATGGTCGATGTCTGGTTTGCGAAGAGCGATCAGGCTAATCCAGAAGCGGATTTGAGAGCCAACGTCAATCGCCTGGCCCAAGCGATTAGCAGCTTTACCGATGCTGACAGCGGTAATGCGTTACCCGTGACACCCGGTTTGCCGAGCGGCTCGGAAAGCGTGTCCGCCAACCCGGCATCGCTTGCGACGCTCGCCCTTGCGGATACCCTCAAGCAATTCGACGCCAATGGCAACCCGCTGGCGTTGGCGGCCACACCGTCGCAGACCGCGCGGACAGGCGTCACGCCGTCGCTGCCTGGTCTCGACGATCCAGCCAGCGGCTATCTCGCCAGCAAAGGCAAATAAACGCGTTACCTTCAAACAACAGGCATCGGGAGTTCGCTCCCGATGCCTTTTTTATGTCGTTTGCGTTATTTGGCTGATAGCGGCGGCATTGCAACACCATGATGTCCGGCCGGTTGTGTTTTCCAGTTATCATGCCGGGTTTGGCGTATAGCACTAGCGGGTATCACACTCTACATGGCTGACAAGTTTCAACATTCGGTTATTCAATGTTTGACCGCGATCGCCCAGCATCACGGCATACAGATCAATCCGGAACGGCTGATCGACGAGTATGCACTGGAAGCCAAGGAACCCAATGCGGCGATGTTGCAGCGTATTGCTGCCGATATAGGGCTGAAAATCAAGATTGCCCGCTTAAGCTGGCAGACTTTGCTAGCGCAAACCGGCGTTTTCCCAATCATGGCCAGACTGCGGGACGGCGGCGCCGTGATTGTGGTCGGCATCAAGAAAGAAGCGCCGGAACAGGTGGCGATCCTCGATCCGCTGGCCGGCGACGCGGCCGTGACCTATTTGGACCGCGAGCAATGGTGGGAACGTTGGTCCGGCGAAGTGGTGCTTCTGAAGCGCCACCACGCCCTAGGCGATCCGAATCAGCCGTTTGGTTTGCGCTGGTTCATTCCGGAAATCCTGAAGCAGAAGGCGGCTTTTCGGGACATTGCCGTGGCCGCGTTCGCGATGCATTTTTTAGGGTTGGCCTCCCCGATCTTCTTTCAGTTGGTCATCGATAAAGTGTTGGTTCACCAGAGTCTATCCACGCTCTGGGTCTTGGGCATCGGTGTGATGCTGGCCTTGGTGTTCGATTCGATATTCGGCTACCTTCGCCAGTTGTTGACCTTGGCGGCCACCAACAAAATCGACATGCGCCTGACGCGGCGCGCCTTCGCGCAATTATTGTCGCTACCGATCGATTATTTCGAGACCACCACCGCCGGCGTCATTACTCGCCACATGCACCAATTGGAAGGCATACGCCAATTTCTGACCGGGCGGCTGTTCTTTACCGCGCTGGACGTGTTGGCGCTGCTGATATTTCTGCCGATTTTGTTCGCTTATTCGGTCAAGCTGGCGATGATCGTGTTGGGGTTTTCGGTGGTGATCGCGGCGATTATCGCGGTCTTGCTGCCCAGTTACCGGCGCCGGTTGGATGCCTTGTACAGTGCCGAGGGCAAGCGCCAGGCCTTGCTGGTCGAAACCATACACGGCATGCGTACCGTCAAGGCGCTGGCGATCGAACCGATGCAACGGCGGATCTGGGACCAATTTTCCGCGCAGTCCATCACGATGCATTTTCGGGTCGGCAAATTGTCGATCGCCGGCGGAACCATCACCGATTTCCTCGGTAAGCTGTTGCCGATCGTCATCATTGTTATCGGCGCTCAAGACGTGTTCGATCAGACCTTGTCGGTCGGCGCCTTGATTGCGTTTCAAATGTTGTCCAGCCGGGTCAGCTCGCCGTTGTTGCAAATCGTCGGCTTGATCAACGAATATCAACAAACGGCGCTGTCGGTGCGGATGCTCGGCGAGATCATGAACCGCGCCCCGGAAGGCCGGTCCGGCGCCGGCGGTTTGCGGCCGCAATTGGCCGGCGCCATCGCCTTCGACGCGGTGGCTTTTCGCTATCCGGGGTCCAGCGTCGCGGCGCTGGATAGAGCCAGCTTCACGATCCCGGCCGGCAAGGTGATCGGCATTGTCGGCCGGAGCGGCTCCGGTAAAACCACGCTGACCAAACTGATCCAAGGTTTGTATCCGGTGCAGGAAGGCATTATTCGTTTCGATGGCGTGGACATGCGCGAAATCGATTTGTCTCATTTGCGGCGGCAAATCGGCGTGGTGCTGCAGGAGAATTTCTTGTTTCGCGGCAGCGTCCGCGAGAATATTTCGGTTACCCAGCCGGGCGCCAGTTTCGAAGACATCGTCGCGGTAGCGCAGGCCGCCGGCGCCGACGAGTTCATCGAACGCTTGCCGCAAGGCTACGATACCTTGCTGGAAGAAAACGCCGCCAACCTGAGCGGCGGGCAAAAGCAGCGGTTGTCGATCGCCCGCGCTTTGCTGTCGCGGCCGCGAATATTGATCCTCGACGAAGCCGCCAGCGCCCTGGACCCGGAAAGCGAGGCGATCTTTATCCGCAACCTGTCCCGCATCGCCGTCGGCCGCACCGTGATTATGATTTCCCACCGTTTATCGACGCTGGTCAACGCCCACGGGATCTTAGTGATGCAGCAAGGCAAGTTGGTGGACAGCGGTCGCCACCAGGACTTATTAAGCCGCTGCGATACCTATCGGCAATTATGGAACCAACAAACCAGTCATCTGTGAAACCCGGCGTTCCGAATAAGCACGCCACCGACGAACTGGCGGTGGACTTCCTGCCGGATGCCGACGAAATCGAGCGCAGTCCGTTGCCGCGCCAGGCCCGCGCCACGCTGTACGTGCTGTTGACGGCCTTGCTGGGCTTTTTGCTGTGGGCTATTTACTCGGACGTCGATCGGGTCGTGGTCGCGCGGGGTCGCCTGGTCACACCGCTGCCCAATATCGTCGTGCAGCCGCTGGAAACCTCGATCATCGCCAGCCTGGACGTGCGGGTCGGCCAAATCGTCCACAAGGGTCAGCAATTGGCGACTCTGGACCCGACCTTCGCCGAAGCCGATCAGGCCCAGTTACGGATACGTCTGGATAGTTTAAACACCCAAGTGCAACGTCTGAATGCCGAACTGTCCGGGGCCAAGTCGGCCGATGCCGAATCGGACACGGCCGACCGGCAATTGCAGGCGCAACTGGACGCCGAACGCAAAGCCAATTATCAGGCCCAGCAAAAGCAGCTCTCGGAAAAAATTCAACAACTGCATGCCGGGATTACGACTAATCTACGCGATCAGCAAGCGCTATCTGCAAGGGTCAAGCCGCTGCTGGAGATCGAGGAAATGCAGAACAACTTGGTCAACCGCCATTACGGCGCGCGCGTGCAAATGCTGGAAGCCCAGGAGAAGCGCATGGAAGTCGAGCGCGATTTACAGTTGGCAAAGAACCGCGAACAGGAATTGAAGCGGGAGCTGGCCGCGCTGGAGGCCGAAAAGGCGGCCTTCGATAAAGGCTGGCGGCAAAAAACCATGGAAGATTTGCTGGCGACTCAGCGCGAGCGCGACGAGGTTAACGAACAACTGCAAAAAGCCGAAAAACGCCACAAACTGGTCACGTTGGTATCGCCGGCCGAAGCCGTGGTGCTGGATGTCGCGAAATTGTCGCTGAGTTCGGTAGCCAAGGCCGCCGAACCGCTGTTTACGCTGGTGCCGTTGGAGGCCGAATTGGAAGCCGAAGTCGAGATCGATTCGCTGGACGTCGGCTACGTCAAACCGGGCGATCTGGCTAGGCTGAAACTGGACGCCTATCCCTTCCAACTGCACGGTACCTTGGATGCCACGGTGCGGACGCTGAGCGAGGACGCGTTTCGCCGCGAATCGGCCGGTCCCGGCATGGAGGCCTATTACGCCAGCCGCTTGGCCTTGGGCGAAGGGCGGCTAAAGAACCTGCCCGGCCAAGCCAGATTGTTGCCGGGCATGACCTTGACCGCCGAAATCGTGGTCGGCAAGCGTTCGGTGATTTCTTACCTGCTCTGGCCGCTGACCAAGGCGCTGGACGAATCGATACAAGAACCCTGATGGCACACAACACAAGTAATGCAACCATGAAAGCGACGACTTTGGTGGAGGTCATGGCGCAAGCCGACGCGTTGGCGAAAAGCGGCGACAGCGCCGCCGCGATCGCCTGTTATACCGATTGGCTGGACTCGCCCGGCGCCGAGCCGCAACTACGCCACCTGGCGCTGTTCAATCTCGGCAGCCTGCTGCGTCCGGCCGGACGCATCGAGCAGGCGATCGCTGCCTATCAAGAGGCCCTGCAACTGCGGCCGGATTTTTATCAGGCGGCGGTAAATTTGGGTTTGACGTTGGAAGCCCAGGGCAATCACGCCGGGGCAATGGCGATCTGGTTGCAGGCCTTGCAACCGGCCGAGGGGCAGACATTGTTGTTGAATCACGCTGGCCGTCTGCAAGAGGTCAACCGCAACTTCGACGAAGCCGAAGCCTTGCTCGGGCGCAGCTTGGCGGTGATGCCGGATCAACCCGACGTGATGCAGCATTATCTGCATATTCGCCAGAAAAAATGCCAGTGGCCGGTGTTCGACGGCGTGGCCGGCATCCCGTTACGGACTTTACAACAGAACGTCGGGCCCTTGGGCTTGCTGGCCTCCAGCGACGATCCGACCCTGCAACTGGCGGCGATCACCGCCTGGGTGGAGCGCAAGGTGCCGCGCAATCTGCCGAGGATGGCGCCGCTCGACGGCTATCGGCACGACAAATTGCGGATAGGCTATTTGTCCTGCGACTTTCGCTGGCACGCGGTCAGCATTTTGACCGCCGAGTTGCTGGAACTGCACGACAGAGAGCGCTTCGAAGTGTACGGCATCGATTTCAGTCCCGAGGACGGCGGCACGATGCGGCAGCGGATGCTGGCGGCTTTTGATAGGCATTTGCCTATCCATGCGCTGTCCGACGAGGAGGCGGCGCAAACGATACGCCGCCACGAAATCGACGTATTGATCGACCTGACCGGCTTGACCGCCGGCGCCCGGCCCGGCATCGTCGCCCACAAGCCGGCACCGGTGCAGATTTCGTATCTGGGTTATGTCGGCAGTTGCGGCATGCCCGAGATCGATTACATCCTGGCCGACCGCTACGTGTTTCCGGAAGCGTTGGCCCGCTACTATTTCGAGAAGCCGCTGTATTTGCCGGAGGTTTACCAAGCCAATGACAGCCAGCGCCCGATTGCCGAGACGCCGAGCCGGGCGTCCTGCGGTTTGCCCGACGACGCTTTCGTGTTCTGCTCGTTTAACGGGAGTTACAAGATCAGCGAGCCGGTGTTTTCGGTATGGATGAATATCCTGCGGCGGGTGCCGAACGGTGTGCTGTGGCTGGCGATTGACAACCCGACGGCGCGCGGCAATCTGGCGGCCGAGGCGGTAAAACGCGGCGTCGATCCCGGCCGGCTGGTGTTTGCCGACAAAGCCGCCCCGTCCGAGTATCTGGCCCGCTACCGGGCGGCCGATTTATTGCTGGACACTAATCCCTACAACGCCGGCACTACCGCCAGCGACGCGTTATGGGCCGGTTTGCCGGTGCTGACCTGTTCCGGCAAGACCTTCGCGTCGCGAATGGCCGGCAGCTTGCTGCACGCGGTCGGTCTGCCGGAATTGATTACCACCAGCTGGCTGGATTACGAAAATCTGGCGGTGGGGTTGGCATCGGAGCCGACGGCGTTGCAAAGCTATCGACATCGCCTGCACACCCAGGGCCGCAGTTCCGCGCTATTCGACACCCGCCGCTTCGTCAAAAACTTCGAAGCGACGATCGCCGGGTTGTTCGACTAAGGACGGACCGGGCAAGCACTGCGGGGCCGGCCGTTGGTTCGAAGGCGGTTCCGCGCGATTTGATTGGCGGTTTTCGACGCTTTCGCCGCTAGCCGAAATTGGCGAATCAACCTAACGATCATGAAAGGGTTAGCCCCAAGGCGTGAGAAAAAGGGCGTGGGGGCGGCTTTAGCGGCGATTGACGGCGTCCGGCCACCGGTATGTCGGTACTTTACCCACCGGATTTTTTTAGGATTAATGACCTACGACAACCTGCAAATCACCCGGAGAAGCCCATGATAATACCCACCGAAGCCATCGGCAGCATCCCTCGTCCGCCGCAATTATTGGATGCGCTGGGCGAGTTCCGCGACGGCCGGCTTTCGCAGGAACGGCTGGATGCCTGCTACGACGCGGCGCTGCGCGACACCCTGGAACGCTTCGAACGTACCGGATCGCCGGTCGTTTCCGATGGCGAGCAGACCAAATCCAGTTTTGCCACCTATCCGCTGGAAGGGCTGGACAATCTTGCCGCCGACGGGGTGGTTATCCCGTTCGCCGACGGGCATACCCGGCAACTGCCCAGGTTGAATGCCGGGCCGTTCCGCTACGGCGCTTATGCCGGCGATTATGTCCGCGCCGCCAAACGCTATACCGCACGGCCGCTGAAACAGGCCCTCATCTCGGCGTCGGCGCTCAGTCTGCTTTACCCGCAACAGGGCTTGGAAGGCTATACGCGCGAGGCGTTTATCGACGATCTGATCCGGGAAGCCGTGGCGGACATCCGCGGTTGTCTGGCGCAAGGCGCGCACCATGTGCAGATCGATTTTACCGAAGGCCGATTGTCCGTGAAGCTCGATCCGTCCAAACAACTGCTCCGGCAATTCATCGCGTTGAACAACCGGGTATTGGCGCATTTCACGGCGGACGAACGCCAACGGATCGGCGTCCACACCTGTCCGGGCGGCGACCACGATTCCACCCACAGCGCCGACGTCGATTATGCCGAACTGTTGCCCGAGCTGTTTCAACTTCAGGCCGGCCATTTTTATATGCAACTGGCGAGCGAAAGCCGACCGGAACAGGTCTTGGCCGTGGTCCGCGACCATCTCCGGGGCCATCAGCGAGTCTATGTCGGCGTCATCGATGTGCTTGATCCGGTGGTCGAGTCGCCGGAATCGGTCCGCGACCGGATCTTGCAAGCCGCCGAATTTATACCGGTCCACCAATTGGGCAGCACCGACGATTGCGGATTTTCGCCGTTCGAGGACGACCGCTCTACCGGGCGAGACACCGCATTCGCCAAAATCGAAGCCCGCGTAATCGGCACGAAACTGGCCGAGGCCGCGCTGAAACTGGGGTAGGCAGCGGTTGATGTAAACCGTTCCGAAGCCAGCTTGAATCCGCGCGATTTCGGGCGGACATATCAGCGAAGCGTCCGTGCTTGTCCTCGCTTTGGTGTCTTAGGCCCACACATCGGCGCCGATGGCCAGTTTGCCGGGCGAGGCATTTTTGGGGGAGAGACCTTGTCCGGGTCGCGCCGGGAGCTTGAGCGGCGGAACGTTAATGTTCGCGCGCTTCACGGCGTTTTTTGTCCAATCCGCCGCGATGTGCCCGACAGGTCCGGCGACTCTGAGCTGAAGACCAGCGCTCCAACAAAATCACACATACATTGCCAATCACACTGGACCGTTCCGGTTTAGACCGGGAAGCATCCAACGTGAACTCGCAACGGCCGCTGTTGAAAGCGCAGGATTCTCGACAAAACAGCTAACGATTTCCCGGCAACCTGCAACGTTCGCCGTTGAACATAGACCAGTGTCTGGTTGAGATAGACCGCTCGATGCCCGCCAAAGAACATTGTCCGATTGACGCAGATCGCCGAGGTGGCGCAGTGCGGCGTTCCATGGTTATCGTGGAACGCTTCAAAAACTTTCTAGGCCGATTCGCGTTCATCGTAAAACGTTCCGTGTTCCAACAAGCACGCTGCTTATCGAAGCTGTAACGATGCGGTTTCAATAGAGAAGCGTGCATGTTTAACAGAGACTGCTGCCGCTCGCTGCCGGAATCGTCCCTGTTCAATCCGCAACGGTGAGGTTTGAAACCGCGCCGTCGAGCGTTCCGGCCCGTTGGCCCGAGGTTTGAGCCGGAACGGGATGTTTTCGGATAGCGATTGTGGCTTGATCAGGACCGTCCGATTTGGGAATCGTAATCGGACGAATGGTTGGTATGTCTCCGATTACGCTTCGCTAATCGGAGCTACGCGGGCTCGCCAGAAACCTGATTAGGTTTAAGCCCGGCGCCACAAAACCCAGGCCAAAGCACCCAAGCCTCATCGAAAACATGCTTATAAATCTTCTTGTTGAGACTTAAGTTGAGAGGATTGATTTTGGTCCTACTAAGAAATTTAAAAATGGCAATTTAGTAGGTAATCACGAGTTTCAACATACAATACAAGGTGAACAACTTGGCCCCTTATATCTGCCATCAAATCTTTTAGGTGGTACAGCAGGATTAATCTTCAATGGGTTATGGGGAGGGAGTGCGAACTGGAATGAAGTTGGGCCGTATTCGTCCCCTCAGTCTCCGTGGTGACAATTATGATGTGGATGCATTTTCTAGAAAATGAAACTTTGTAATAACCTTTGGTGCTAGTTCGTAAATTATTTCATATAAAGTTCAATGATATATAGATTATTGGGTATGTTGCATAGGCCTGCATGACCCGCACAAGCTATTGATGCAACCGATAAAAATACAACTAGCACTAAATAATATAAAAAGTAATGAATGCAGATAGACCAACTTTCAGAGGAATGTGTGTATTAATGCTGTTATCAATTTTTACGGTTACCGCTTATGCCTAGGTTCTGGTTTTTTATTTTAATAATTAGCTTGAACGGGTGTGATGTTTTTTATATTAAGCGGCTTGATTTTCAAAGGCCTAGCGAATTTTCATTTGTTTCTCGCTATGAAGCAAATAAAGCTGAAATCATTTCAGCAGTGGAAAATTATGCTTTGGCAAACAATATGTCTTGTAGCGTAAAACCCAGTGTGCTTTTGGATTGTAGCTTACAGCCTAAAGATGTTGTGGTTTTTGAAGATGCAAATGGAGTTTCTATTTGCTTATTTATGCTTGGAATTAGTTGGGAGGCTGGTGATTTTAATCAATTCACCGAATTAATTAAAAATTTAATACACGAAAAGTTACGTTATGCAACACTAAATAATTTTAGTGAAAAAGACGATTGTAATAACATACCAATGCCGTAAGAAGTGTTGCCGGCTGGGTAAATCTCGTAAGGTGGAACGAATCGCGGTTCCGCCGTATGTGGCATTTCGATTGCGGCTCGCCTACGACCGCGCGGCGGATTATTGTGATTTTGCCGGGTGATTCGCGGCGCAATCCACCTGTTGCTATAGGACCGTAGGTCCGATTAGCGAAGCGTAATCGGACGCATGTATTTAATTCATTCCTCCGATTACGCTTCGCTAATCGGAGCTACGCAAGTTGGGCGACATCCCGCTGGCGGTCATCGACCAACGGCCGGACGGTAGTCTGGTCAACCTGGCCTACATCGAAACCGACTTCGCCAACACCCCGCGCTATTTGCGTCGGGTGGCCGGCGACCTGACCCAACCAATCTGGGCCTGGCCGATCGCCTCCTACGGCGACACCCCAGCCCTGGAAGACCCGGACGGCGACGGCGTGAAGACCACCTTCAACCTGCGCTACCCCGGCCAATACTACGACGCCTTCTCCGGCCTGCACTACAACCACACCCGCTACTTCTCGCCCCGCGCCGGCCGCTACCTGCAACCCGACCTGATCGGCCTGGAAGGTGGCACCAATGTGTATACTTACGCCAACGGTAATCCGATCAGCTATACCGATCCGACCGGGACTTGGGCATTTGAAGCGGTTGCCTCCTTTTTCGAGTCGATTAACTTTAGCTCCATGTTTAGTTCGGGCGGGTTCTTCAGCGGATTGGTCTCTAACGTGTCAATAGGAGCGGCTACGGTAGTTGGAGGGGGCGTTGGGGCTGTTTATCCGTCATCGTTGGAAAGCGATGAGACGCCATACTATCAAGCCGAAGCCAATAATGGAGATGCGAAACCTCATGGAGGCGATACACATAACGGTGCGATTGACGCTTTAATCGATGATCTTAAACAAGACCCGAGTGTTGAAAATATTCGTAAAAACCAACAACAAGTAGATGTAAATGGCGATAAAGTTGGCAATAACAGACCCGATGTCCAATATGACCAAGATGGGTGCCACTACTGCGTTGAGTTCGATAATAATCCTTCGAACAGCGATAAACATGGTAATGTGATTAGAGGTAATGACTCGAATGTGGAAATTATCCTTAAATTGTTAAATTAAATGAAAATGCTTGAATCCGATATTAATGATTTACTAGACAAATTAGATGGCTTAGGTTCAGACCAGGAGTTTTATGCTGCACGCGAACTAGGTAAGTTAGGGGACAAGTTGCCTACGTTATTGCTAAAGAAGTATCAAACATCAAGAAAATGGCAGGCAAGATGTTCTTGCGTTTTCCACTCTATCCGTTTTGCCAGAGTTGTTGACGAGGCGGTTCAGTTGGGAGTTCAAGCACTTTCAGACAAATCAAAGGTCGTCAGATATAGAGCTTGCATGTTGTTAGCGTGTTCTTTAAATGCGAATGCATTATCTGCATTGAAAGAGTTAGAAGCAAACGCTACCGATACTGAAACGCGCGCCAATGCGCACGCAGCAATTGATGCAATCGAGCACCAGAATTCAAATTATTTTGTCGATAGAACGCATTCAGGCAAAGTAAAACTAGAGTTTGACTAGGACCGTAGGTCCGATTAGCGAAGCGTAATCGGACGTATGTGATTTCGTTCCTCCGATTACGCTTCGCTAATCGGAGATACGCTGACTGACCATGCAAAAGATCGCCAACGGGCAAGTCGGAGATCCAAATAGAGTTGTAGAAGAAGGGCGAGAGTACACTGACAATGAAAATGGAAATATAGCCTATGTGAAAGGCGATCGTGTTGTTGTTAAAGATTCTGATGGAAATCTCGTAACCCAATTTAAAAACTCAAGAAGCAATACCCTCAAAAGAATTGAGTCCGGTAGATGGGAACCAAAATACTTTTTAACGAATATTACGATTAAACGCTCCATATTCGACCCTTTGGTACTTTAAAATTAACCTAATATAGATATTTCGGTGTCTGTGCTAAATCATGCTATGAAACTAAAGTTGGCTATTCAGGTGTTAATTCATGCTAGCGTTTGGCGCGCTGTTATCTATATTTGTAAGAATGGAATTAGGTGGGGTTATGTATAGACAGTTTAATGTATGGAGAATCAACGATAACGGGGGGGTGGTAATATATCGATGCTTTGAAAAACTAGATAACAAAATGTTCTGTGTTCAAAGTGCTGATTATTTTAACGAACCAATAACTGACGTTAAATTATATAACTCTGAAAAGCAAGCATTGGAGCTTTTTATCGAAGAAGCCCCCGACAGTCGATCTGGGTTATATCCATCAGTAGAAGAAGCGATCGAGAAATTTACGATTGATTTTTCGTAACTACTAACGCCCTATCGAAGCCTGATAGGACCGTAGGTCCGATTAGCGAAGCGTAATCGGACGCATGTATTTAATTCATTCCTCCGATTACGCTTCGCTAATCGGAGCTACGCAAGCTGGGCGACATCCCGCTGGCGGTCATCGACCAACGGCCGGACGGAAGTCTGGTCAAACTGGCCTACATCGAAACCGACTTCGCCAACACCCCGCGCTATTTGCGTCGGGTGGCCGGCGACCTGACCCAACCAATCTGGGCCTGGCCGATCTCCCCCTACGGCGATACCCCGGCCCTGGACGACCCGGACGGTAACGGCGCGAAGACCACCTTCAACCTGCGCTCGCCCGGCCAGTACTGCGACGCCTTCTCCGGCCTGCACTATAACCACACCCGCTACTTCTCGCCCCGCGCCGGCGGCTAGCCGCGCTCTTAGATACCGGGCAGTCGGGCAAATGTTGGCTATGCTTAGCGTCGGTTCCTGAGCGGTGGCGTTTAACGCGGTTCACAAATTCCCGAAAGATGCCGCGCCATAACCGGCATCATCTCGCCGGCGATCTGTTTCCCGGTCGCGGCCTTGCGCGTTGGCGGTCGGCTGCGTTGCCGACTTGGCGTCACCGCCGGCAGGGTTCCGGCCTATTTTGAGTAGCCTATGAAAATCGATATTACTTTTTTGAATTACGAGCAGTGCCAGGTCATGTTGTCGGAGATGCCTCGCGACGGCGTGCTGGTGGTTTGCCAGACCGACGCAGCCGGCGCCGAGGTCGTGCTGGGCCGCTTTCCGCTGACCGGCGCGGCCTTGCCGATCGCGATACCGATCGGCACCGAGCGGAGCGAGGAGTTGGAGCGCCTGGTGTTCCACGAATACAACGGCGACACGCAACGGGCGGTCGCGCACCGGTTGAATCTGGCCGCCACGCTGTTAGCCCGGCAAGCCTTGCAAGCCGGGGTTTACCGGGCTAGGCCGAGTACGGTCACGCGGGTGGCGGCGCTGACGATTGCCTATAACGAGGACTTCGTGCTGCCGAAATGGGTGGATTACTACGGACGCCAGTTCGGTCTGGAAAATCTGTATGTGATCGACGACGGCTCGGACCGCGATCCGCGCACTTATCTGCCGACGGCTGTAAATGTGATTCGCCAGCCCCGCACCAGTTTCGATTCGTGGCGGCTGTCGCGCAGTCTGGGCATTTTCCAACATTTTCTGCTGGAGACTTACGACTTGGTGGTGGTGACCGATTCGGACGAATTCATCGTGCCGACCCGCTCCGCGTATTCTAGTTTGGCCGATTACGTGACCCGCTTGTCCGTCGATACGCCCAGGCGGTTAATCCCGACCGGCTGGGATTTGGTGCATCTGCGCGGCAGCGACGCGGCGATCGATCTATCTCAGCCCATCGTCGGCCAGCGGCGGGCCTTGTTGCGCAACACCGCCTTGGACAAGGTGGCCATCCTCAGCGACCCCGTGTCGTTCACGCCGGGCCAGCACCAATGCTACGAACGCAGCGAAAAAGCCGACGACCTGACGCTGATTCATTTGCGCTATTTCGATTACGAGTTTTCCCGCGAAAAACTCCAGCGCTACCGGACCACGACCTGGGCCGCCAACGATTTATCGGCCGGCCTGTCCTACCATCAACGCCAGGAATTCAGCGCGTTGGAGCAGGAGTTTCAGCGCTTCGAGGACCGTTACCAAGGCGGCGGCCAGGAAACCAACGTACTAAACGACTTTTGGCGGGCGCAGTTGGGGGTGTAGCGGGGAGGGCTTTTTTGAGCAATCAAGACGCTCGGATTCTGCGTTTGAAGAAGGCGGTTGTTGGTAACGCGGACTGCCGCTATCGATCCGTTTTTTACGGTTGCGCTTCGCCAAAGCGGCTTGCTGGGCCGGTCCAACTTCCGCGAACTTGAGGCGGCAAAGCAAGCACGGGCGACCTCGCCAAATTAGACTGGAATGGCCGAAAGGCTTTTCACGCGAATAGCCAAAGAGCCGCCGCTGTTTTAATGTAAGCCGTTCTATAGTCATCGCACTTCAAATTTCGGTTTTTTGATTCCCTCACCCCAGCCCTCTCCCGGAGGGCGAGGGAGCGGATGCGTCGAAATTTGAAGTGCGAAAGGTATATGTCTTTCAAAAAGCCTGTCAGCCGGTCCGGGGCAACAAGACTCGAAAGCAAGTGCCCTTGCCGACCGTGCTTTTCACTTCGATGCGTCCGTTGTGTTTGTTCACGATGCCATAGGATAAGGAAAGACCCAAGCCGGTGCCCATGCCGACCGACTTGGTGGTAAAGAACGGATCGAAGATTTTTCCAAGCTGTTCCGGCTTGATGCCCTTGCCGGTATCCTCCACCTCAACCCAGACACTGTTCTCGTCATAAGCGGTGCGAAGCGTAATTCGGCCGTGATCCTCGATGGCTTGTACCGCATTGATCAGCAGGTTCATGAACACTTGGTTGAGTTGGGACGCGATGCAGTTGATCTCGGGGATTGCGCCGTATTCCTTGACGACCTCGGCTTTGTACTTGATTTCGTTCCATACCACGTTCAGCGTGCTGTCGAGCCCCGCCTCAAGATTCGCCGACTGCTTTTCCAATTCGCCAACGTGAGAGAAATCCTTTAGATCCTTAACGATACGCCGCACTCGCTGCAAACCGTCGAGAGATTCCGCCAGAAGTTCGCCGATGTCTTGGCGCAGATAGCCGATATTGATTTCCTGCTTCAGAAGCGTAATGTCCTGCAAGGCCTCATTCACCAGCTTACCTTCGACGTCTTCGTAAGCCGCCAGCAGTCTGAGCATTCCATCCACATACTCCTGCAAGGTACTCAAGTTGGAGTTGACGAAGCCAATGGGATTATTGATCTCGTGAGCCACGCCGGCCGCGAGCTGACCGATCGAAGCCATTTTTTCGGATTGCAGCAGTTGCATCTGGGTTTCTTCAAGCTGCTTGATCAGGTCCTCTTGACGCGCCTTCTCGGCCAGCAGTTGGGTATTGGCCATTTGCAGCGAGGCGGTGCGCTTTTGAACCTGCTCTTCGAGTTTATCTCGGGAGTCGCGCAACGCTTCCTCGGCGCGTTTGTGTTCGGTGATATCGTTGAAGCCGAAGACGCGACCGATGATGTGTTCGCCAAGATATTGCGGCCGCGATCGGCATTCGAAAACCCGGCCATCCTGGAGACTCAGGATATCTTCGGTTTCCCCGTCCCCAACGAGCTCTTGTAAGCGCACACGAAATGCCTCGGGCTCGACGACCTGCCCGGCAATGAACTCAAGAATATCGGCTTCTTCTGTCTCAAACAGCAAGTCGTCCGAAATGCCCCACATGCTACTGAACTGGCGGTTCATGTTGGCGATCTTGCCGTGCCAATCGATGACCAGTATGCCGTTGCCGGTCGATTCCAGCGTGGCCCTGAGCTGGGACAATAGCTGGGCCAGGGCATCCTCGGCCTTGTGTTCGTTTTGGACATCCCTGGCTTGGATCAGAATCAGCGGACGGCCTTCGTGGTGAATGATCTTGACCGATTTGGTCACCGTCAGCAGCGAACCGTCGGCGCATTGATAAAGCCCATCCTGGGTCTCGATATCCTGGTATTGGCCGTTGCGGACGTCTTCCCAATAAAACACGTCCTGCAATGAACTTTCGATATTCGTGATCGCCATGGCCAGCAAATCCAGTTCCGAATAGCCGAGCATTTTCTCTGCCATCTTGTTGGCGACGATGATCCGCAACTCACCGGGTTCAACCAGCAGCATCATATGTTGGCAGTAATCGATCATCAGATGTTCGAGGCTGCTCATCTGGCTTGCTCCTGGCCGGGGCTGCTCGGGTCGAAATAATAATTGACCCGTTTGCGAGGACTGAGGTAGTTGTATATTTCCCTCGGAACCTGCGCAGGTCTGATCGCCTTCGCGATATTCGCATCCGCTTCGCAGGCCATGTCCACCAGGATAGCCTCGTCCCTGGGAATATCCGCGTCGTAAATGAGCACCAGTGGTTTCATCGGCTTGGCGGTATTGACGGTGACGACCATGCCGATCACGCCGTTGGAAAACTGCACGATCGTACCGGGCGGATACACTCCAAGACAACGGATGAAGACCTGGAGCAATTTCTGATCGAATTTGTTGCGCAACTTGGCGAACATCGTCGACAAAGCCTCGTGAGGCGTCAGCGCGTTGTTAATGTTTACCGGGTTGCAAAGTTCATCATAATGGTTGGCAATGACGACGATGCGGGAAAGCAAGCCTATCGCTTCGCCCTTGAGTCTGCTCGGGTAGCCGGTACCATCGAACAATTCGTGATGTTCGCTGATGATGGTCAAGACGGCGGGTGCGAGCCCCAGTCGCTGGCCGATATCCGCGCCATACTGGCAATGCATTTCGAATAAATGCCGCTCGGCCTGATTGAGCGGCTCCTTTTTCATCAAGATCTTGGACGGAATCTCCTTATGACCAATATCGTGAAATAGCGCGCCTATGCCCAAAGTGCCGACCACTTCTTGGGGCAACTCGATGTCGCGCGCCATCATCAGCGACAGCATGGTGACATTCAACGAGTGGTAATACATTTCCTCGGCACCTGCCTTGCCTATCATGACGTGTATGGCGAGTTCCGGCGCGGAAAGCAGGGAGTCGATAATTTGATCCACCAATTGTCCCGCCTTTCGCACGGTTTCCGCCGGCATGGTAAACAGGCTTTTCTCGATGCCGTGTATCGTTTTAGCGGTATCGATAAAGGCATTTTCAATCCGCGCCGCCGCCTCTCGCTGCCGCTGGATTCGCTCTACCAGCGCGACCTTGGCCGCCAACACCGGCGAAATATCAGGTTTGGCCGCTTCCGGTGTTTGCTGTACCGGCTGTGTCTTTTGAGGGAGCGGATTGACATCGCTGAGGGCCGGATCGTAACGAATCGACTTGAGCCCGAGACTCTGGATGGTCTTGATCTGTGCCTCGTTCTTGATCTTGAAATTGCTGAACGAGAACGGGTGATTAAACCACTTGAGATCGAGGTGGATATATAACCCGACCCGAAGCTGATCCATCGTAATGTTGAAGTTATCTGGCATCGGTAGCGACAGTCCGATCTACTTGTGTCAAATGGAATACTGCGGAATTCGGCGGTCTCGACCGATATTCCGCGCCCGGCCACTCAAGGTTTTGCGATCCGTTTTCACAGGGATGTAAGCACCGCCGCAGTGTGATTGAGCGGACGCCGATCCGAGATTATCGTGCCCGTGGTGGTGGGTTTCGCCCCACTAATTTGTGCCTCGGAGCCTTTGCGACGCCCACCGCTATCTTTTCCGGAAAACCAATGTGAAACGCCGCAACCAAGGCTTGCGATTGCCGATGGAGTTCGTCTGGCGTTCATTGTCCGCCGAATTCCTTCGAATTGCGGCACTAATTTTCAGTGTCTGTCAACGCGTGTTTGCACACTAACATAACAACTCCAGCAATCACAAGTGAATGGGTGGTGCGATAGCGGTGGTTCGCCCTAATGGTCATGAAGTGATTTGTCACCCAGGATACTGAAAAAGGCAGGTGGGGCGGCTTTAGCCGCGATCGAGAGCGTCCCGCCATTGGTGGGCCTAACTTTGCCTAACCGCTGCTTTTAGGGTCTGAGAATCTCGGATCAGCAATCGCCGTCGGCATTTAGCAAGCCCGGCATCAGACCGTCGACGAAGTGGGCGAAGCGGCGTGATAGCCGCTCGGGAGCCGGCGGCGTTTTATCCTCGAAGACTTCGATCAACTCGATGAACCAGCATACGACGTCGGCGGCAAACACCGGTTGCAAGCTGTAGGGCGGCGCGCAAAATTTCAGGTAGCCGGCCAGCGCTCGCGGGTGCTCTGCGAACAGCATGCGGGCGGCGGCGTGGCTGGATTCGGCACTGACCATCGGTAGAAAGCCGGCGGCGTAGATTTTGGCGAATACCTGTTGGGCGCAGACGGCGCGTTGCAATGGGTCGGCAATCGGCGAGTGGCTGCCGCCCAAGAACAAGGCGCATTGGACCGCGGTACTCAGCGCGGTGAAATACACGAACGAAAACTGCAGACCGACGCCTTTGCAGATCAGTTCGTAGAAGCGTTGGGTGCCGTCGCCGTTTTGCGAGCCGTTCGCCGGATAATGTACCAAGCAGCCCGGCCCCGGCAGGCTGACGAAATCGCCCAAGGCCAGCCGATTCAATTCCCACAAGTCTTCCGCCAAGGTCAGGCCGTGCAGCGGCGTCGCGGCCAGGAATTGCAAGGCGTGGTTCAGCGCGCCGCGCCGCGAGGCGTTGTACATCGTCGCGCGGGCCACCTCGGGGCGCCAGGTCGGCAAGCGTTCGGCCGGGGTCGCACCCTGCATCGCCGCTTGGCTGACGTTGACCAGCTTGCCGTCGCCGATGTCCACGAAGGTACTGCCGACCTCGGCGCAGCTGAGTTTGGCATCGCCGCGCAGCAGTTCGAAGGCGTCGGTGTGATACGTCGGCGACATCCAGTCGTCGTCGGCCATCATCGCGCAATAGGGCAAGTCGCCGCACCACTCGAACAGATAGCTCAAATTGCCTGCGCCGCCGACGTTCTTCTGGTGTGCGATCGCGAAGATATAGGGATTCAGGGCCCGGATGCGCTCCAGAAATTCGCGTTTTTCCGGCGTTTCGCTGTTGTCGGCGACCAGCACCACGGTTTCCTCGTTGGCGGTGCCGATCAGCGAGGCGATCACCGAGCGCGCCATCGGCGTCCAGCGCGCGGTCGGCAATAAAATCGCGGCTTGCGCGGAGGCGGGCAATGGCGGAAAGTGCCGGCCGCCGGTGGCGATGAGCGGAACTTCGTGAGTCATGGCGCGTTCGGTGTGAGGTATCGAACCATGGTTGGCGTCAAGCCGGTACTCGGCGCAGAAAGCCGTCCGGCGAGGCGGTGATGGCGATTTTATGTTCGAGGGTTTTATCGATCTCGAAATTCAGCACCTTGCCGTCGGCGGCTTGGCGGCCTTCGCCGCGCAGCAGGCGCAGATATTCCCAAACCGCGGTCTTCGGGTTGTTGCCTTTGTCCCAGGGACGGTCGCGGCAAAAACCTTCCGGCAGATCTTCGACGCCGGTATCCCAGACCACGCAGTAGCTGTCTTCCGAGGTCAGCGGCGCGTAGGCTTCCAGCTCGGCCAGTACATGGTCGTGGGTGTGGTTGGAGTCCAGGAAAACCAAAATGCATTGGGCTTGCGCGGCGCGGGCCTTGACGGTGGCGACGATGTCCGGGGAGATTGACGATCCCTGGAGGGTCTCGATTTTATGCGCCAGCGGATGGGCTTCGATGGCCGCGCGGTTGTGGGGACGGATGTCGATGTCTATGCCCAATACCTTGCGCGGGCTTTGCAGCGGGTCCAAGGCTTGGCCGGCGGCGACCGCGTCGCAATAGTCCAGCAGGGCCAGCATCGATGCGCTCAGCACCAGCGAGCCGCCGTGGGCGATGCCGGTTTCGACGATCAGGTCCGGCTTGACCCGCCAAATCAATTCCTGAATCGCGTAAACGTCCTGCGGCACCTGGATGACCGGCCGGCCCAGCCAGGTAAAGTTCTGGGCGTAGTTGTGGCGGATGGACTCGCGCACCCAGATGTTGGAGAGTCCGATGAAATCGCGGTCGTTGCCGATCCGGCGAATGTTGTCGGCGACGTAGGTTTCGAATTGCTTGTTAGCGTCCATGAGAGGTTTCGGTGTGGTGGGGGCGAAATCGGGTGGTTATTCTTTCCAGCAATACAGCACGGTTTCCATCAGCAGCGGCGAATGGTGGCGCAACGCGAAGCGGTAGCTAGAATCCAGGCTACGCACGTAGGCCGGAATCTCGAAAATATCGCTGGGGAAGTGGTAGACGCTGAGCGCCATTTTGGGGCCGCAGCGGCGGATCGTGGCGGCCGCGCCGCGCAACAGCGCCAGTTCCAGGCCTTCCACGTCGGCTTTGATTAAACTGGCCGGCTGGCCTTGCAGGTAGTCGTCCAGGCTGTAAACCGCGCTAGTCGGCAGATCGTCGCGATCGGCGGCGGCCTCGACCAGATTCAAGCTTTGAGCCGGTCCGCTGACGTTGACGCAAGCCATCCGGCCGCTGGCCTCGGCAACGCCGGCGTTGACCAGCGCGATTTGACCGTCGTCCAATGCCCACTCCGCCGTCAAGCGCTCGGTCCGCCGGCGCAACGCGGCAAATTGCCGCTCGCCCGGCTCGAAGGCGTGAATGCGTTTGAAGGCGCCGTGGCAGGCCCAAATGAACTTCTCGACGGTATCGCCGACATAGGCGCCGGCATCGATGAAAATGTGGCGGTCGTCGTCGGCAAATCCCGGCAGGCAAAAATATTGATCGGGGGCTTGCACGTCCCGGCAAGGCGCCGGCGAACCGCTCAGCCAAGCCAACACCACGGCGCCCAAGGTTTGCCGGGATAATTCGTCGGCGAGAAAAGCCTCGTTGATTTCCAGAATGTCTGGATAGCGGCTGACCGCGAAAAACGCATCGAAACTCAGCGCGGTCAGGCCGGTTGCGGTCAATTGCTCGACGACGGCTTTAGCTGCGTGGCGGGCGGCCACCAGCACCCAGCCGGTTTCGGCGACGGCGGGGTCTTCCGGCGCGACCACCGGCACGCCGCGTATCGCCGTGTGCCATTTGGCGGGATTGCGGTCCACCACGCAAACGATCTTGGCACCGAGTCCTTGCAGATACTGGACGGCCCAGGTGCCGACGAATCCGGCACCGTAGACGACGATGCCGGTCGAGAATGCCGCCTGAAAGCGGCTAACCAAAGGCTGTTGTTCGGCGCGGAGATCGGCGGCGCGCGTCCAAAAATCGCTCAATGGCTGCTCCGTTCGTTGGGCAGGGCGTAGATCACCGCGCCGGTGCCGCACCAACTGTGCAGGCGCAGCAAGAACCGGTAATTCGGCAAGGTTTGCATCAGCCACAGCGGCAATTCCCAGAGTCCTTGGACGTTGTGGTAGGACGTGGCGACGACGATAGGCCGATGACTCAACAAGGTCTGCTCGGCGCCCTTCAGCGCGTCGAGCTCGCCGCCTTCCAGATGTAGTTTGATGAAGGTCGGCGTAAACTCCAAATCGTCCAGCGCGACGACCGGCAATTTGCGCTTGCCGAGCGGAGTCAGTTGCGATGCATAGTCCAAGCCTTCGTAAAACCGCCCCATCCCGGTTCGAGCGGCGATTCCGCAATCCATGACCCGCAACCGGGAATCGTCGCAAAGCCCCAGTTCGTCCATGGTGACTTCGAGTTGCTCAAGGCTGGTTCGGTCAGGTTCGATCAAGCATAGTTCAGAGAAGTGGCCACCGGTCAACTGGCAAAAACGTCGAGTCACGCTGCCGGTATGGGCGCCCAAATCGATAAAACGCTCCTCGTGGTTTAGGCAGTCCAACACTTCGGGGATAAAGAAGCGGTCGTCGGTCGTGACCGGCGCGGCGGAAAACGTCCATTCCTGGCGCAGCCGCCGCCAGGCGATGAATTGCAGGTGGTGCGCGCGGGACACGGCGTCGTGCCAGCCGTCCATTACCGTTTCGATGCGGTCCAGATCGGTGTCGCTGAACGGGTCGGCGAACCAGCCGTTGGAGAGCGGATGGCGATCGCGGTAGGCTTCGGCAATGTCGTAAAACGGCACGGCATCCTGCCAGCCTTGCCGAGTCAAATATTCGGCCACCGGTGTAAAAGGATCGTTGGCGATGCTGATTGCCAGCAAGGTCTTGGTTTTGAGTTTGTTCGGGACGTCCTCGGGCGCGATCAACCGGGTTTGTTCCCAGAACGGGGTGTTTGCCAGCGTGCCGGCGTTGGCGTCGACGACGGTTTGCACGGTGACGCCGATGCGCTGGAAGTAAGCATGGGCCAGTCTGCCTAAATTGCCGGCACCGTACAACGTTACCGGCTTGTCTACTCGGCGAGGGGCGGCATGGCACGGCGCTGAGTGCAACCGGCGCAGCATTCGGCGGGCTTCGGCCGGATCGGGTAGGCGGCTAAATTGCCGGGCGATGGGATGTTGCAAGATCATCGGCTGAACGGATTTGCGATCGGGAACACGACGAATCGGGGCGCTTCAATCGTCCAACAGCGTCCGGATTTGTTCGGCATGGGTGCTGAGATCGACGACGGTTTTGGCGCCGCAGTAATAACAAATTGGTTTCTGGTGCTTGAGATCGCCTCCCAGCATGGTTTTGCGAATGTCGTTGAGCGCGCGGCCTTCCAGTATCTCCCGCAGACTTTGTTGGCTCAGATCGCCGATCGCCAATTCGCCGAAGATGTCTGCGCAACAGGCCGAAATCTTGCCGTCGAATTTGACGTAGGCCATGTAGAACGGCATTTCGCAGGGTGCGTTGGAACCGGCGAAGCCGATTTTTTGGCCGTCGTGGGTGTGGAACACCGGCATGTCTTTCAGATGGACCACCTGCGAATGCTCGCATAAGGTTTTCAGGCCGTCCCAACCTCGCTGGAACAGGCTGTCGGTGATGCCGTACAACTCGGCGTCGGATGAGGCCAGTTTGATGTAAAGCTGGGCGGTTTGACGCTGTTCGACGGCTTCGGCCGCCGCGTAAATGTTGCGCATCAACTTGTCGAAGAAGTCCTTACCCTTGATGGTTTGGTATTCCTCGCGGCTGAAGGCATCCAGACTGATGTGGATTTCGTCGACGCCGGAATTCAACAGTTCTTCCAGAATCTCGGGTTTCAGGACGGTGCCGTTGGTGATGATGCGCAGCTTTTCGGCCAGCCCCCGCGACTTGCAGGCGGCCAGCATCGCGGCGATCTTTTTGTTCAGCAGCGGTTCGCCGTAGCCGTGAAACTGAATCATCGCCATTTTGTAAGGCAGGGCTTGCAGATCGGCTAGCAGTTTGTCGAACACCGCGTCGCTCATCATGCCCTTGCGGTGATCGGTGTCGTAACGTCCGGAGTGCATGTCGCAGAAGGTGCAACTCAGATTGCATTCCGATGTCGGCTCGACGATCAGACTCAAGATGCGTTTTTCGGCCAGCGCCTTGAGCAGATTGTCGACCCGGGTTGCGGCGATGTCGATGTTTTTGGCTTCTTGTTTGGTGAGCATAAAACTTACGCTAGGGTTTGCCGGGCATTGCGCGGTGCGGAACGGGGCGGCTCGGCGAGCGCCCGGCTCCAGGACCGCAGTCTCGGGTTGTCCGGAAAGTACTTCAAAAAGTGAAACACGCTGCCTTTTGAGCGCTCGAAATCGCCATGCGCCAAGTCCGCGCCGGCGGGGATACTACCGTCGTCGGCATACGGGCCGTTCGGGTTTTGGAAGGCTTTAAACCAGTCGCAGGGGCAGTTACCGAATACGGCGGCGTAAGCAGGTTGGCGTTTTTCGGCGTTCATCAAATCCAGGTAATGCGCATTGAGTCCGGCAGTCATTTCGGCAAAAGTGTAGCGGGTTCTGGCGAATCCGGCGGCCTGCTGGGCCAAGGCCAAGCGTTGTTCGGGTTGGTTAATCAGCCCGGTCAGCGTCTCGGCGAATTCGGCGGGGCCGTTGACGACCAAACCGGTTTGGCCGTGCGTGACGATTCGGCGCTCGGCCGGGTTGTCCAGCACGATAGGCACGACGCCCATCGCCATCGCTTCGACCAGCGCGTTTTCGGCGGTGCCGTAGTGCAGCGGGTTCAGCAGATATACCAGAATATCCAGGTCGGCCAAGGCGGCGAGGATGTCCTCGGAATAACCGGCGAATTCGAATAAATCCGGCCGGCCGACGGCGGCGCACCGCGCTTGCAGTTCGGCGCGGTTGGCGATGTCGCCGAGCAATTTAACGCGTAGGTTGGCCAGCGGCACCGCCGCCAGAAACTCGACGAAGCGCGGATGCAGCTTGGCGAAGTTCAAGGTGCCGACGTAACCCAGACGCGGCGGCCGGCCTCGACGTTGCGGGAGCGGCGGCAAGTCGGCGAGGCCGGCGCTGGAGACCACGCCAAGGCTTTGTCGCTCGGCATCGCTCAAATCGGCGAAGGCAGGGTTATCCAGCGAGCATGCCGAGGTGAACACCCAGCGGTCCGCGATCGCCGCTAAACCGGCCGGGATACGCGGATTCCCCAGGCCGGAAATATGGCACCAAAACAAGGCCCGGTGCGGCGGGAGCTCGGCTTCGCATAAGCACTTGGGCAACAGCGGGTGGTTCCAGAATTCGAATTGCACGATGTCCGCTTCGGCGATCGCCGCGCGCAGCCTATCGGGCGAAGGACAGACTTCGACCGCAAAATCCGGGTCGGCCAGCGCGGCGATGGCCTCGACGAATTGGGTTTTTTCCAGCGCTTCCAGGCAGATAAACCGGTGCGATACGCCAGCGTTCTCGTCGGCCGCTTGCAGAGCTAGGCCCGACAGGGCTTTACCGACGCCGCCGCCCAGGTGCGGGGTGATGTGCAGGACCCGGATCATCGATGGTTGGCTGGAGGCCGTCGGTTCAAGCGGTTTCTAGGACGCTGCGTCGCAACAGCTTGGGCAGCAATTGCTCGCGGTAAGGATCGATGTTGTCGGGCAGGCAATGAGTGAGCTGACCGCATTTCGAGCACACCGGGTTTTGCCGGCGCTTGCCCTCCAAATGTTGAATCCGCAAGCGGTTGAAGGCGTCGGAATGCCAGATGTCGCGGATCGATTGTTCCCTGGCGTCGCCGATGATCAATTTACGGCCCCAATCCAGAAAGCAGGAGCTGACCAAGCCGTCGGCATTGACCGACATCGAATAAAAAATATACGGGCAGGTGTCGGTCGGCGTGATCGGTTGCTGGTAAATGCCTTCGGTAATCTTGAAGCCGGTGCGGGTTTCCACGTCGAATTCCGGCCAGCATGGCGCGAAATTTTCGATAAAAATCCGGTCGCAGTAATCGCCGAAGGTATCGTAGAACTCTTGCTGCTGAGCTTCGGTAATCAACTCTCTGGGAATTTTGATGACGATTTCGCAATCGCCCTTATGCTCGTACAACCAATGAATGTTATCGACGAAGCGCTGGAACTCGAAGTCGAACTTGGTGAAGCGTTGGTATTGCTCCTCGTTCATGCCGTCGACCGAAATATTGATCTTATCTAGGCCGGCTTCGATCAGCGGTCCCATCCGGTCCGGATCGATCAGCGTGCCGTTGGTGGTGGTGTCGATGTAAGGTATCCGGCCGCTTTGCTTGGCATAGGCCACCATCTCGGCCAGGTGTTTGTTCAGCAGCGGCTCACCGTCCTTGTACATCCGCAACACTTTGATGTCTTGCGGGAAGTCCGCCAAGTCGTCGATGATCTTTTTAAACAGCTCCAGCTTCATCGCGCCCTGGTAGCGGCCGGTTTGCTTAATCAGTTCGCGGTCGCCGGTCGGGCAAAACGTACATTGAAAGTTGCAGGAACTGGCCGGATCGACGAACAACACGAACGGCGTTTCCAGCGGAATCACGTCTTGCAGCGGGGTGCGTTCGTCGAGGTTAATGCGAGGTTTGATTTGTGCTTTCATCAAGGTTTTCCTAGGGTTGGCTCCTGCGGTGTCGATAGCGCCCGACGACTCAGTCGAGCGTTCCCAACAACTGGGTCAGTTTGCGCCGATCGCCCCAAAACGCCATCGGTTCGTAATCGGGGTAGGCATGGTAGCCCAGATTCAACGCGATGTCGGCGCCTCGCTTGCGAATATGCCGCTCGACCAGCGTTCTGATCGAAATCGGCGTACCGCTGCAGACGTTGTAGACGCCGTCGGCGTCCGGGCGTTCGACTAATTGCACCAGGCGGCGGGCGGCGACTTCGATGGGTAGGTAATCGCGGAGCTGCTCGCCGCCGGACATATCGAACGTCGGCCGCCCGTCGGCAATCGCCCGCTCCAATTGCGCCAGCAGGCTGTTGGCGTGCTGGCCTTCGCCGTACAGGTAGAACAGTCTAGCCCATTGCAGCGTGAAGGAATGATGTCGTTGGAGTTGTTGCAGGAATTTTCGCAAACTGTCCTTCGCCAGCGCGTAGGGATTGGCCGGCAGCGTCGGCCAATCTTCGCTCAGGCAGCCGTTCTGCAAGCCGTATTCGAAGCAGGTGCCGGCGACCAATAATTGCCCGACGCCTTGTTCGACCAACGACTTCAGGAAGCGGTAATCGCCGATCAGGTTTTGTTCGAAATGGAACAGATCGCGGTAATTGGGCAGTCCCGGCCAAGCCAGGTGGATCACCGCGTCAAGTTGTCCCAAGCGGTCCGGCAAGCGGTCGGCGTGTACGTCGCCGCTCAGGAACTCGACTCGGTCGAACCAAACCAAACCTTGCGCCTTGCCGGCGTCGCGAGCCAGCGCGGTGACGCGGTGGCCGCGTTCCAGTAATTGTGTGACGACGTGGCGGCCGACGAAGCCGCTGGCGCCGGTGACCAGGACCTTCATGGTCGGCTCCGGGCGAGTCTTGGCTGGATTCGCGTCGGCATCGGCGGCCTAAAACACGCTCAGTTCCGGTACCGCGACCGCGAATTGCCCGCCCCAGTCGCGGATTCGCCGGTAATCGGCGACGATTTCGGCGAGGATATTCCACGGCAGAATCAGCAGGATGTCCGGCTGGCGCTCCGCTAGCGCGGCCGGCGGCAGAATCGGGATGTGCGAACCGGGTAGGAATTTACCTTGCTTGGACGGCGCGGCATCGCAGACATAGGCCAGCAAATCCGGTTTGACGCCGGCATAGTTCAGCAGGGTGTTGCCCTTGGCCGCCGCGCCGTAGGCGGCGACTCGCCGACCGAGCCGGCGTTGCTCGATCAGAAAGGCCAGCAAATCGTTTTTGATGCGGTCGGCGCGCGGCTGAAACGCCCGGTAAACGGTCAAGTCGGCCAGGCCGAAGTCGCGCTCGTGGGCCAATACCTTGGCGACCGCCGCCGTCGGCTCGCGCGCATCTTCGGCGTGGCAGCCGTAGATGCGCAGGCTGCCGCCGTGGGTGGTCAATTCCTCGACATCCCAAATCCGCAAGCCGGCCCGTTCGAAGATGCGGCTGACGGTTTGCAGCGACAGGTAGGAATAGTGTTCGTGGTACACGGTATCGAACTGGGCCGATTCGATCAGCCGCAACAGGTGCGGAAATTCCAGCGTAATCGTGCCGGCCGGTTTCGACGCCGTTTTGAGGCCGGCGGTAAAGTCGTTGATGTCCGGCACGTGGGCGTAGACATTGTTGCCGACGATCAGATCGGCGCGTCGGCCCTGGTCGGCCAGGCGGCGGGCTAGCGCGTCGCCGAAAAACTCGCGCAGAATCGGAATGCCCAGGGCTTCGGCGGCGGCGGCGGTGCTGGCGGTGGGTTCAATGCCCAGGCAGGGAATGCCGGCGGCGACGAAGTTTTTCAGCAAATAACCGTCGTTGGCGGCGACTTCGATGACCAGGCTGTCGGCATCCAACGCCAAGCGCTCGCGGATGGTCTGGCAGTAATCGGCGGCGTGGCGCAGCCAGCTTTGCGACACCGACGAAAAATAGGCGTAGTCGCGATCGAACAATTGCTCGGCCGCCGCGTAATCCTCGGTTTGCACCAGCCAGCATTGTTCGCAGACGTAGAGTTTCAGCGGGTAATACAGTTCGGGCTTGTTCAGGTCGGCGGCATTCAAGTAGGCGTTCGACGGCGGTGCGAAACCCAGGTCTAGGAATACGTGTTCGAGCGGCGCGTGGCAGTGGCGGCAGTTCATAAGGCGATTCCGCGAAAGTCGGGGGGCAGGGCGGGGTGTTGGCTGTCTCTGGCGGATAAGTCGCCGATCGGTAAGGGCCAGGCGATTTGCACGGCCGGGTCGGTCGGCGAGACGCCGGCTTCGGCCTCGGGGCAATAGGCGGCGGTATGCAGATACAGCAGTTCGCTGGCGGCTTCCAAGACTTGAAAGCCGTGGGCGCAGCCTTCCGGAATCACCAGCATCCGGGCGTTGTCCGCGCTCAATTCCTCGGCGTGCCATTGCAGGAAGGTCGGCGAATCGGTCCGTAAATCCAGCACCACGTCCCAGACCCGGCCGCGCAAACAGCGCACCAGTTTGGTCTCGGCATGGGGCGGCCGCTGATAGTGCAGGCCGCGCACCGCGCCGACCGAGTGGGTCAGCGAATGATTGATCTGGACGATGCGGCGCGCGCCGACCGCTTGCGCCAGTTCGTCCTCGCAAAACCAGCGGGCGAACCCGCCGCGCGAGTCTTGAAACGCTTGCGTCTCGACAACGACGACGCCGGCCAGCGGGGTCGGCAGCTGCTTCATGAGCGTGCCCAGGCGATGCCTGCTTGCTTGGCCGCCGCCGAATAGTCCTGCAATTGGGCCCGACTGACCGCCGGCTTGGCGGACAGCGGCGCTTGGTACCAAGCTGCCGTGGCGGCCAGCGCGGTATCCAGCGGCCAAACCGGCCGCCAATCGAGTCGGCTTTTGGCCTTGCTGCTGTCCAGATACAGTAGGCCGGCTTCGTGCGGTTGCGGATCGCTGCCGATTTGCCAGTGCAGTTCCGGCCAATGCCGCTGCAACTCGGTCAATACGTCGGCCACGCTGCGGTTGCCTTCGGCGTCCGGGCCGAAGTTCCAGGCGTCGGCGGCATCGCGCCGTTCCTCCAGCAAGTGTTGGCCCAGCAGCAGATAACCGCTCAACGATTCCAACACGTGTTGCCAGGGCCGGGTGGCTTGCGGGGAGCGGATTTCCAGGGTCTCGCCGGCAGCGACGGCGCGGACCAAATCCGGAATCAGCCGGTCTTCCGACCAATCGCCGCCGCCGATCACGTTGCCGGCGCGGGCCGTGGCCAGTAATGGCGTACCGGCGCGTTGAAAAAAAGCATCGCGATAACTGGCCGCCAACAGTTCCACGGCTGCCTTGGAGGCGCTGTAAGGGTCGTGGCCGCCTAGGCTATCGGTTTCCCGATAGCCCCACGGCCATTCGCGGTTTTGATAACACTTGTCGGTGGTGACGACGACGATGGCTTTCACCGCCGGCACGTGGCGGCAGGCCTCCAACAGATTGGCGCTGCCGACGACGTTGCTGGTCCAGGTGTCCAGCGGTTGCCGGTAGCCGCGCCGTACCAAGGGTTGCGCGGCCAAATGAAAGACGATGTCGGGTTGGACATCGGCGACGATTTCGGCCACCGCCGCGCTGACGCGCATATCCTGAAGGTATTCGACCATGTCCAGGCCGAGTAGCTGCCAATGGTTGGGCGCGGTTTCCGGCGGCAAGGCCAGGCCGATCGGCTCGGCGCCCAGTTCCCGCAACCACAGGCTCAGCCAGCTGCCCTTGAAACCAGTGTGGCCTGTAACCAGCACCCGCCGGCCGCGATACTGGCCGTTGAACAGCGTCATGCCCAAACCTTCCAGGGCGGATCGAGGCGCCACAGTTCTTCCAATTGGGTCTTGTCGCGCAAGGTATCCATCGCCTGCCAGAAGCCGGCGTGCTTGTAGGCGCGCAGTTGGTCCTTGGCGGCCAGATCGGCCAGCGGTTGGCCTTCCCAACTGCTTTGATCGCCATCGATGACTTCGAAAATATCCGGCTCCAAGACGAAAAAGCCGCCGTTGATCCATGCGCCGTCGCCGGCCGGCTTTTCCTGAAAGCCCTTCACGGCGGTGTCGGCGATGTCCAACGCGCCGTAGCGGCCGGGCGGCTGGATCGCGGTGACGGTCGCCCATTTGCCGTGGCGGCGGTGGAAATCAATCAATGCGCCGATGTCCACGTCGGACAATCCGTCGCCGTAGGTAAAACAAAAGGCTTGGCCGTCCAGGTAATCGCGCACCCGTTTCAGGCGGCCGCCGGTCATCGTCGCTTCGCCGGTATCGATCAGCGTGACGCGCCAGGGTTCGGCGTAGCGTTGGTGGACTTCCATCCGATTGGCGGCCATATCGAAGGTGACGTTGGACATGTGCAGGAAGTAGTTGGCGAAGTATTCCTTGATCACGTAGCCCTTGTAGCCCAGGCAGATGATGAACTCGTTGATGCCGTAATGTGAAAACAGCTTCATGATGTGCCAGAGTATCGGCCGGCCGCCGATTTCTATCATCGGTTTGGGCTTTAAATGCGATTCCTCGCTGAGCCGCGTGCCGAGGCCGCCGGCCAGTATGACTGCTTTCATAGGAGTTCGATTAAGGCGTTGGCGGGAAGAGATTACTCGCTGCTCCGGCGCCGGCATTGGTCAAACCGGCCGGCGGCTAAACGGCGGCCATGATACCGCAATTGGGAGGGATTCGGGTTATGGCGGCCGGGATGGAGCGTTTCCGGTGGCGGAGCGTTTTGGGATGCCAGGCGCGTCGCCGGATCGGCGCTAAGCGCCGGGCGGGCTCAGTTCCCGAAAGGTCAACACCGCGCCGACCAGTTTGCCGTCGACGTGCATCGGGTGGGCGGAGCATTCCACGGTAAACGTGCTGCCGTCCTTGCGCCGGAACAGGTCGGTGCCGTGGCGAGGCGTGCCGTCGTGGCAGGCGGCGTAAATGCCGCATTGCTCTTCGGCGACCGACGTATCGCCGTGGATCGTGGTACAAGCGTTCTGGCCGAGCAGTTCCTGTTGACTGTAGCCGAGCATCGCCAGGGCCGCCGGATTGACGAAGTGGCACAGACCCTTGCCGTCCACGCCGACGATGCCGTCGCCGGCAGACTCCAGCAACAACCGGAAACGGGCTTCGCTGGCGCGCAACGCCGCTTCGGCTCGCTTGCGTTCGCAGAGTTCGTGGTCCATGCGGGCATTGGCCGCCTCCAGAATCGCGCTTTGCTTTTCCAATTGCTCGGTGCGTTGCGCGACCAGTTCTTCCAGGCGGCGCCGGTAGTAATACAATTCCTGAGCGGTTTCCTTATCGGCGGTCACGTCGATCAACAGACCTTGCAAACACAGCGCGCCGCGCGCTTCGTCGCGGACCACCTTGGCTTCGTCCAAAAACCAACGGGCTTGACCGTTATCGTTAAGCAAACGGTATTCGCAATGCAGCGGGGTATAGTGTTCGTAGGTCGCGGAATAAGCTTCGACGACGGCATCGCGGTCTTCGGCATGCACCCGTTTTAAGAAGCCGTCGCTACCTTCCAGCCAGCTGTCCGGCGCGAAACCCAGTTGCCGGATCTGTGGGCTGACGTACAGCAGTTTGCCCGGCGTATCCAGCGAGGCGATATAGGTGATGGCCGGCATTTGCTCGATCAGGCAGCGGTATTTGGCTTCCGCTTCGCGCAATTGTTCGACGGCTTCGGTTTTATCCAGCAAGGCTTGTTGTTCGCGCATCGCCCGCATCACCACCGCCGGCAGCCATTGCAGCGTTTCGCCGTTGGCGTTGGAGCCTTTCACGACGTAATCGCGGGCGCCCAGTTTTAAGGCGTCCACCGCGATCATGGCATTATCCGAGCCGGTCAGCATCACCACCGGCATCGGCAGTTCGCCGGATGCTTCGGCCAATTCGGACAGAAACTCGACCCCGCTCAAATCGGGCAAATGGTAGTCGAGCAGGATGCAGTCGATCTTCTCGTCGCGCGCCAGCTTCAAGCCCTGGTTGCCGGTTTCGGCTTCGAACAATACGAACTCGCAGTCGTGGTGTTGGGCTAGCGCTCGCTTGCAAGCCATCCGGTCGATTTGGTCGTCTTCCACCAACAGCAGACGGATGACCGGTTTACCGTTTAAATCGGTCATAGCGGCGACTCGCTGATCGTCCAATAGGCGTCGATGGCGCGTACGATCTCGACGAATTGCTGGTATTCGACCGGCTTGCGCATGTAGCCGGCCACGCCCAACTCGAAACTTTCCACCTTGTCTTCCTGTTCGTCGGAGGTGGTCAACGCGACGACCGGGATGCGTTTGAGTTCGGGCAGCGATTTGACGGCATGCAGAAACTCGATGCCGTTCATCACCGGCATGTTCAAGTCCAGCAGAATCAAACAGGGTTGTTCTTGACTGGCATCCTGAAGGTGCGCCAGGGCTTCCTCGCCGTTTTCGACGTGGGTCAGTGGGTTGGAGACATGCAGCTCTTTCAAGGCGCGCTTGACCGTCATCGCGTCCACGCTGTCGTCTTCCACCAGAAGGATGGGATTGCTCTTGATTCTCATGGTTACGGGTTCAATTGGGTTGCGGGTGCTTGTTTGGGTACCGTGAAATAAAAGATACTGCCCTGGCCGGGCTCGGAGTCGAGCCAGACCCGTCCGCCGCTTTGTTCGACGATTTTTTTGACGATGGACAGCCCGACGCCGGTACTTTCCACCCGGTCGCGCGGGTGGAGGGTTTGGAACAATTGAAAGATGCGTTCGAAGTGGCGCTCGGCGATGCCGGGGCCGTTGTCGGCGACGCTGAATTGCCAAGCGTCGGGCTGTTCGGCGCAGTCGATGGCGATGCGGCCTTCGGGTTTGTCCAGATAACGGATCGCATTGGACAGCAGGTTTTGCAGGACCTGCTGCATGCCGGTGCGTTCGACGGCCAGCGTCGGCAGATCGGTCCCGACCGAGACCGCGATGTGGGACGGCGGGGCCAGCGCATCGATCACCTCGCGCGCCAATTCGTTGAAATCGACGGAGCTGACCGCCTCGTGGATACGGCCGATCCGCGAATAGCGCAGCACGCCGTCGATCAAGCCGTCCAATCGGCGCACCCGCTGAATCAACAGACGTAAGTGTTCCTGGCCTTCGGCATCCAGGCGTTCGGACTGGTCGGCGGCAATCCAGTCGGCCAGCGAGCCGATCGCGCGCAACGGCGCTTTCAGATCGTGAGAGACCACGTAGGCGAAATTCTTCAATTCCTCATTGACGCTTTCCAGTTCGTGGATCATGCGTAGTTTTTGTTCTTCCAGTTGTTTGCGCGGCGTGATGTCGTACACGGTGGCCAGCACGCGGCCGCTTTCGATCGGGGTAATGCTAATGTCGGTGGCGAATTCGCTGCCGTCCTTGCGCAGTCCGCACAGCGTTAGACCGCTGCCCATTTTGCGGTATTCTGGATGCTCGGCGTAAGCGGCGCGCTTTTCGGTGTGCGCGAGACGGAAGCGGCGCGGGATCAGGTCTTCGACGGTCAACCGGGTGAATTCGTCGGTGCCGTAGCCGAACAGGCGTTCCGCCGCCGGATTGGCGAGCAGAATCCGGCCGTCCGTGTCGGCAACCAACATCGCGTCGGCGGCGATCTCCATCAGCCAGCCGGCGTCGTGTCCGTTCAAGATATTTCTAGCGGCAATCATGCGGATGCTCCTCGGTCCTGCCGACGGTAAGGGCCAGGATCATACAATAAATTCAGAGAAAATAAGCATTCTCTAAAACTGTCTCCGGCTGGCGCGCGTCTGTCCGGCCGTGTGAAAGAGTGCGCCGGTACTGTCGCGCGTACCGGCGTTGCTGTACTAAAGTAGTGCCGAAACCGTCTATTACAATCCGACCCGATGACATTCGCTTCCCATCCTCTTAAACCCCGCTGCCTGTGCCTGGACATCGAAACCGCCCGCCAGGATAGCTTGCATCTGCGCGAAATCGGCGCCGTTCGCCCGGATACCGGCGCGAAACTGCGCATTTCCGGCAAGGCTAAGGACTTGAGCGCGCGGCTGGACGACATCAGTCTAGGCGCGGCGTTTGTGTTGGGGCATAACGTCGTCGCCTTCGACCAGCCGGCCTTGGCGCTGTTGCATCCGGATCTGTCTCTTCATCAACTGCCGCTGGTCGATACCCTGGAACTGTCGCCGGTGGCTTTCCCGCAGAATCCTTACCATCGGCTGGTCAAGGATTACAAACTCTGCACGACGACCCGCAACGATCCGGTACGCGACGCCGAACTGGCTTACGAGCTGTTTCTGGAGCAGCGCGAGGCCTTGTTGCAACGGGTTGCCGATCAGCCGGATGAAATGCTGTGTTTGCATTTTTTGTTGGCGCCGGAAAGCGGACGCGGCGTCGCCAGTTTCTTCGCGACCTTGCGCAATGCGCTAAGGCCGACCTTGGCGCAAGCCCAGGCGGCCTGGTTGAAAGCGACCACCGGCAAGGTTTGCAGCAACGCCCAACACCGCGTCGCCGAAGATTGTTTCCCCGATGCGAATTGGCACAAGCCGCTGGCCTACGTGCTGGCCTGGCTGCGGGTGGCCGGTGGCAATTCGGTATTGCCGCCCTGGGTCGGCAGCCAGTTTCCTCGAACCAAAATCCTGATTAGCCAACTGCGCGACGTGCCCTGCGGCGATCCGGCTTGCGCTTGGTGTAGCGAACAGCACGACTTGAAAAAACTGCTGGCGCGCTACTTCGCCGGCATCCCGGATTTTCGCGCCACGCCCACCACCGCCGACGGCCGCTCCTTGCAGCAAACCATCGTCGAGCACGGTTTCGCCGGTCGGCCGATGCTGGCGATTTTGCCGACCGGCGGAGGCAAGTCGCTGTGTTACCAGTTGCCGGCCCTGGCCCGCTATTACCGGAGCGGCAGCCTGACCGTGGTGATTTCGCCGCTGCAATCGTTGATGAAGGATCAGGTCGATAATCTGGAAGCGCGCGGCATCGCCTGCGCCGGCTATTTGAACAGCCTGCTCAACCCGTTGGAGCGGCGGGTCGTGCTCGACAAACTGCGCTTGGGCGATTTGGGATTGATCTTCGTCGCACCCGAGCAATTCCGCAGCAGCGCCTTTGCCAACGCCCTGGCTCACCGCGATGTCGGCGCCTGGGTGTTCGACGAGGCGCATTGCTTGTCCAAATGGGGGCACGACTTCCGCCCGGATTATCTGTACGTGTCGCGCTTCATCAAATCGCGGCAGAAGGATAAACCGTCGCCGGTATTCTGCTTTACCGCCACCGCCAAGCCCGACGTGGTCGCCGACATCGTCGGCCATTTCAAGCAGCGGCTGGACATGGAGTTGGCGGTGCTGAGCGGCGGGGTCAGTCGCGACAACTTGAACTACGAAGTCCACGCGGTGCCGGCCCAGGCCAAATACCCGGCGGTGTTGAGTTTGCTGGAAGCAGCCTTGCGCGGTGACGGCGGCGCCATCGTGTTTTGCGCCCGGCAGAAAACCGTCGAGGAAATGGCCGAGTTCTTGACTCAGGCCGGCCTGGACTGCGGCCAGTTCCACGGCGGCATGCCGCCCGAACATAAGCGGCGGATGCAGGAAGCCTTCATCGCCGGCGAGTTGCGGGTCATCGCCGCGACCAATGCTTTTGGGATGGGCGTGGACAAGGCCGACGTGCGGCTAGTGATTCATCTCGATACCCCCGGCTCGCTGGAAAATTATTTGCAGGAAGCCGGCCGCGCCGGCCGCGATCAGGCGCCGGCGCGCTGCATCTTGCTGTACGACGACGCCGACCTGGACGTGCAGTTTCGCTTGTTGCGTAATTCCAGGCTGACCCAGCAGGACATTTACGCGATTCTCAAAGCCCTGCGCAGCATCGAACGCAAGGACAGGAGCGAGGGCAGCGTAGTCGTCACCAGCGGCGAAATCCTTTTAGAAATCCCCGACAAGCATGGCATCGACCCCGACGCCGCCGATGCCGACACCAAGGTGCGCATCGCCGTGGCCTGGCTGGAAGAGGCGCGGTTGCTGGAGCGCCAGGAAAACCATACCCGGGTGTTTCCAGGCTGTTTGCAAGTCGCGACGCTGGACGAAGCCGGATTATTGTTGAAGCAAAAGCTAGGGCCCAACGCCGATCCCGAACCTTATCTGGCCGTGCTCGCGGAATTGCTCAACGCCGGCGACGACGAAGGCATCAGCACCGACGACCTGATATTGGCCACCGGCCAGCCGGCGCAGGTGGTGCAAAACCTGCTCCGCGATTTGGATCGCTTCAAGCTGGTGTCCAACGACGCTGAAATCGGCGTGAGCTTTTACCGCGACCCGGACACCGTCGATAGGCTGGCCGACCTTGTCAAACTGGAGGACGCGCTGGTCAACTGCCTACGCGAAGCCGCGCCGGATGCAGATCTGGAACAATGGCAGATGCTGCAAATGCGCCGCTTGTGCGACACCTTGCGCCGCGACGCCGGCGTCGAATTGGAACCGGATCGTTTGACCCGCTTGCTGAAAGCTTTTGCCGAAACTTTCGGCGACGACGGCGACAAATCCCGGCGCGGCTTTTTTGCGTTGCGCCCCGGCGGCCCGGACCACCGCTACGTCAAGCTGTTGCGCGACTGGCGGCAAATCGAGCACATCCGCGCCAAGCGCATGCGGCTGGCTCAGGCCCTGGTCGGCTATTTCGCCGGGCTGCGCCAGGGCAACAATCTGTTGGTGACCTGCAAACAGGGCGTGTTGGAAGCCGCCTTGCAAAGCGATTTGACCTTGCAAGACCTGGAAATCAGCGACTGGCAACGGGCGCTGGCCGCCGCGTTGCTGTATCTGGACGCCAACGAGGTCTTGCACTTGGCGCGCGGCAAGGCGATTTTCCGTTCGGCGATGCATATTCAACTGAATCCCGAGGCGCGCCGCCGCCAGTTTAAGAATGCCGATTACGCCGAGCTGGCTTTGCATTACAAGGACAAGATCATCCAGGTGCACGTGATGGCCGAATACGCCAAGCTGGCGCTGGGCAAGATCCAGGCGGCGATGAGTTTCATCGTCGATTACTTTGGTATGGAACGGGCCGAATTCGTGCGCCGCTATTTCGCCGGCCGCGAGGACATCCTGGAAATGGCAACCAGCGAGGCCGCCCACCGCCGCATCCTCACCGACCTGAAAAATCCCGAGCAGCAAGCCATCGTCGCCGCGCCGCCGGACGCCAATTTACTGGTGCTGGCCGGACCCGGCGCCGGCAAGACTAAGGTTATCGTCCATCGCGTGGCCTGGCTGCTGCGCGAGGCGCTGGTCGCGCCGGATGCGATCATGGTGCTGACTTACAATCGGGCGGCGGCGGTTGAAATACGCCGCAGGCTGTGGGCCTTGGCCGGCGCCGATGCCGCCGGCGTCACCGTGCAAACCCTGCACACCCTGGCCCTGCGCCTGACCGGCACCAGTTGCGCGGTGGCCGCCGAGCGCGGCGAAGTGGTGGACTTTGCCGCGGTGATCAAAAACGCCGCCGCCAACTTGCGCCGCGCCGATGAAAATGAAGAAGCCGGCGCCTCGGCGCGCCGCGACCGTTTGCTGGCCGGCTTGCGTTACGTGTTGGTTGACGAGTACCAGGACATCAACGCCGACCATTACGACTTGATCAGTGCTCTTGCCGGCCGAACCTTGAGCGGTGCCGACGATAAATTGACCTTGATGGCGGTCGGCGACGACGATCAAAACATCTACGCCTTCAATGCCGCCAACGTGCGTTTCATCCGCCAGTTCGAAGTCGATTATCAGGCCAAGGTGTGTTACCTGGTGGAAAATTACCGCTCCACCGGGCAGATCATCGCCTGCGCCAACCGCGTCATAACTGGCGCCAAGGAACGCATGAAGCGCGAGCAGCTTATCCGCGTCGACCACTTCCGCCGCGACCAGTCGGCCGGCGGCGAATTCGAGGCGCTGGACCCGTTGACACTGGGCCGGGTGCATATCCTGAAAACCCCGTCGTCAACCGGCGCGGAATTGGCGGCAGCGCTGGCCGAATTGAAGCGCTTGAACGCGTTGCGTTTTGGCGAACGCCCTGCTCATTGGGGCCGCTTCGCGGTGATCGCCCGTCACTGGCAAGCCCTGGAACCCTTGGCAGCGCTGTGCCGCAGTCAGGCAATTCCGGCCCGAATGCTGCGCGACGACGAGTTGCCGGCCTTGCACGGCACTCGCGAAGGGGCGGCGTTGTTGGCTTTGCTGTCGGGTCAGTCCCGGAAATCCGTTCGCCCTGAGCCAGTCGAAGGGCGCTTGCCAAAAGAGGGACGCCGCCGGGAGAGCAGTAGCCGGCGCGTATTGATACGCCCGGGCTCCCTATCCCGCTGGTTTCGCCGCCGCTACGGCCAGTCGGTTACCGAGGCTATCAGCCATCCCTACCGGGCGATGTTGGCACAATTCATCGCAGACGCCGAAGTGAGTTCTACAGACAACGTGCCTTTCATCTCCCCTCTCCCTGGGGGACGACTGAAAGGAAGCAGGAGTGAGAGCAACGTCCGGAACGGTTGCCGGGAGGGGCCGGGGGTGAGGGGGCAGGGCCGCTTAGTCGCCGCCGACCTGATCGAAGCCCTCTACGAATTCGGCAGCGGTCGCCAAGCCCGTTTCGCCGACGGCCCGCACGCACCGCTATTGCTGCTGACCGCCCACCGCGCCAAGGGTTTGGAATTCGACCACGTCCTGATCCTGGATGCCGGCGGCTGGCAACAGACCAGCGACGACGAACGCCGCCTGTTCTACGTAGCAATGACCCGCGCCCGCCAGACCTTGACCCTGTGCCAAAGACTAGGCGGCCGCCACGCCTTCATCGCCGACTGCGCGCCGCTGTGCCTGACCAGCAGCGTCGAATCGGTCAGCGAAATCCCGGAAACCCGGCAACGTCGCTGGCTGGCCGGTCCGGAACAGGTCGTCCTGTCCTGGCCCGGCTACTTCGCCGCCAACCATGCCATCCACCGCGCCATCGCCGCCTTGGACTACGGCGACCCGCTAACCCTGCGCCCACGCGGCGACGGCAAACTCGGCTGGGAACTCGCCGACGCCAACGGCACAACCGTCACCCGCATGGCGCAGGCCTTCGTTCCGCCGCAAGGCACTATCGTCGCGGTTCGCGTTGCTGGGATTTTGGCTCGGCAGCGGAAGCCGGGGGATTCGGGTGAATTGCGGTGCGAGAGGTGGGAGGTGGTGTTGGTTGAGATTGAGTATTGGGTTAGTTGATGGGTTGTGTTGCCCGCGGAATATCGGGGATGATATAAGGAAACTATCTAATTACTTGTTGGGCAAACAGGAATCACATGCAGTTAATAATCCCTTTGATATCAATCGTTCTGTTCACTATTTGGTATTCAGCTTATCTCAAGCTTTCTGCCAGAATTATGCATGGCTCCGTTGTTAGCTGGACGCACTCCTTTTTGTTTTCCTTGTTGATGCTTTTTATAATCGCGCTCGGACGTGCTGCATCAAATATCTGGGATGTTTCGTTACCTATCGGTCTAAGTCTGCTTTATAGCTTTGTTTTACACCTGGGCCTGGGCGGTTGGTTTTTCAGCAACCGAATCTCCAACAAGGAAGGCAGGTTACTTGGATGGCGTGGTGGAATGCGGCTTGTTGTCATCACATATGGCCTTTTTTGTCTAACCTGTGCAGTATTATGGTCAATACTTTATTTTCTAGGCCCTCCATCGTAAGTCCGCGTAGGTCCGATTAGCGCCAGCGTAATCGGACGCATGTTTTTGATTCAAATGCTTTTGTTTTAATCGTTTCGCTTCCGCGAAGCCCAATTTAACGCCGGTTCGCGGACCGGCAACCGCGATACTTTCGCTACGAAAACCGTCCTTGGTTTTCGCCCTGCGGGCCAGTCCCGTAGGGTACGTACCTCATACCTTTTGCGGCGTTGACGATGCGGAACTCGGACTTTTGCGGTGTTGAAAAAGTTGGATAGATAGACGCCTTTTGATGCCACGTTTACGTGCAACGCCAAGGTTAGGGTTATAGCAATTTGGGAGTAGAATTAAGCCATCCGTATGAATTGAGCAGGAGGGCAAAATGAATTTCACCATTGAACTGGAGCAAGAATCTGATGGCCGTTGGTTGGCGGAGGTCTTGGAGTTGCCGGGTGTCCTTGCTTACGGCACATCTTCGCTGGAAGCGGTGTCCAAAGTTGAAGTTCTCGCCCTTCGCGTGATTGCTGAACGGCTCGAAAACAACGAGAGCCGCCCCTGCTCCATCAATATTACCGTTCCGATTGCGGCATGAGCCAATGACCATCGGTCAAAGCAAAGCGTCTTCTCGCGGCGCTGCTCCGACTCGGTTGGTAGATCAAACGACAATCCGGTTCGCATAGAACACTTACCCGTAATGGCTGGCACGATTTTGTTTTCGCCTTCCATGATGGCGATGAAATCGGCCCCAAAATGCTGGCGCGCGTTGCAAAGCATACTGGCCTATCTCCAGATGATCTGTAACCTTCTCGGCGCTCGAAGCGGACATCCTATAGTTCCGTAGGCGGCGCACCGCGCTTCTTTTTCGGGGAATACGCCGTACCCCCCGTTTGAATTTCATCTTCCCGCCGCTTGGCGGTAAAATCGGGGCAATTTTGCCAGCCGCGGACCCGTCATGGACAACGACATTTACCTCTACGACACCGACCGTTTGCACGCCATCGCCTCGGAAGACTTGGTCAAGCAAGGTTTGCGCTATTTCAACGACAACCGGGTGATCGGCGTTAGACTGGAAGAGGGTCGGCTGACGGCTCAGGTCGAGGACGAAAACGGCGAGCAATATTGGCTGGAGCTCGCGGCCGATGCCGACGGTAATTTGCTGGTGGGTTGCGATTGCCACCCCGAAGCCACAGTCTGTGTCCATGCCGTCGCGGCGTTGTATGCCTATGCCGACCAATTCGCGACTATCGACACCACCGGTCTGGATAGCGCGGTGGACGAGGCGATCCAGGAGCGCGTTAAAAAGGGCCGGAACGAAGTCCGGGTCAAATTGCTGAGCGGCAATCTGGGTTTCGGCATCTGGCAGGCCACGTCGTTGGTGTCGGCGACGCATTGGCAGCGTTCCTATCAGGTGCAGATTCGCTCGCTGGATCAGCGCGTCAATTACTGTACTTGCCCCGATCTAGCCAGCAACCGGCTCGGCACCTGCAAGCACATCGAGGCAGTGCTGCATCATGCTCGCAAGCAACCGCATTACCAACGTTTGAAGGACGCCGGTTGCCCGCTGTCCTTCGTTTATTTGGCCTGGGAATCGGCGACCCGGCCGGTGCTGAAACTGCAGCGCCGCGCCGATATGGCCGAAGACTTGGCGGTGTTGCTGGCCGAGTTCTTCGACGAACAAGACCGCTTCTCGGGGCGCTTGCCGGAGGATTTCTTCCGCTGCTCGCAACTCGTTTACGGTCGCGACGACTTCCTGCTGGGCGACGACACGGTACGTTACGCCCAGCAATGCGCCGAAGACGCGGCGCAAGCCTTGCGCGGCCAGGACATCACCCGGCAAATCCAGCAGGGCAACGGCGTGCTGCCGGGGCTGAAGGTCAAACTGTTTCCGTATCAGGTCGACGGCGTGGCGTTTCTGGCTTCGCGCGGCCGGGCCTTGTTGGCCGACGACATGGGATTGGGCAAGACGCTGCAAGCCATCGCCGCCGGCAGTTGGTTGGCCGAGCATGAAGGCGTCAAACGCATCCTGGTGGTTTGCCCGGCGTCGTTGAAACACCAGTGGGCGCGGGAAATCGCCAAGTTCACCGGACTTTCCACCCAAATCGTCAGCGGCGGCCCGGAGCAGCGCGGCGTGCAATACCGCGCCGATGCGAGCTTTTTCATCCTCAATTACGAATTGGTGCTGCGCGACCTGAGCTTGATCGGCGAAGCGCTCAAGCCGGATTTGCTGATCCTCGACGAAGCCCAGCGCATCAAGAATTGGCGTACCAAACTGGCTTCGACCGTCAAACTGATTCCGGCTCGCTACGTGTTCGTGCTCAGCGGCACGCCGCTGGAAAACCGCCTGGAAGATTTGTACAGTCTGCTGCAGTTGGTGGACGCGCGAGTGTTGGGGCCGCTGTGGCGCTGTCTGCTGGATTTTCACGTCACCGACGAACGCGGCAAGGTCATCGGCTACCGCAACCTGTCGGAGCTGCGCCGCCGCATCGCGCCGGTGTTGCTGCGCCGCGACCGCAAACTGGTCGCCGACCAGTTGCCGGATCGCACCGAAGTGACGCTGGACATTGCGATGAACGACAAGCAACAGGAGTTGCACGGCTCGGCGCTGACCGCCGCCGGCCAGCTCGCGCAGATCGCCAAGCGCCGGCCGCTGACGCCGGGCGAAAGCAATCGGTTGTTGGCGGCCTTGCAACAAGCGCGGATGGCTTGCAACGCGGCGGGACTGGTGGACAAGGAAACCGTCGGTTCGCCGAAACTCGACGAACTGGCGCGGCTGCTGGAAGAACTGTGTCTGCAAAGCAACCGCAAGGCCGTGGTGTTTTCGCAATGGGCGCTGATGACCGAGATGGTCGAGTCGCTGGTGCGCGGCATGGGCCTGGGCTGCGTGCGTTTGCACGGCGGCGTGCCGAGCAACCGGCGTGGCGAGTTGATGGAGCGTTTTCGTGGCGACGATTCCGTGCAGGTGTTCATTTCCACCGATGCCGGCGCCACCGGTTTGAATCTGCAGGAAGCCACGGTGCTGATCAATCTGGACATGCCGTGGAACCCGGCGATCCTCGATCAACGCATCGCCAGGATTCACCGCCTGGGCCAGAAACACAAGGTGCAGATTTTCATTTTACTGGCCGAGGATTCTTACGAACAGCGCGTCGCGCAATTGGTGAAGGGCAAACGCGATTTGTTCGACAACGTCATCGAGCCGGACGCCAGCGAGGACGTGGTCGGCCTGACCAAGAAAATGCTGGAAACCCTGATCGACGATCTGGCGGGCGGCCCGCCGGCCGACGATGCGGCCAGGGTGGAAACGCCCGAGCCGCGGGCGGTTCCGGAAACCGAAGCGGAACCGCCGCGTCCGGCCGCCGTCCATGTGCCGCTCGAAACTGGTGCCGACGACGAAGACAGCGTAAGGCTGGCCGTGGCCGGCATCCAGACCGCCTTTGGATCGCGCATCGAACGCGTGCTCGCCAAGGCCGGCGGCTTGCTGGTCGTGGTCGAAAGCTGGCGGGAAGGCGACGAAGAGGCCGCCGAAAACGTGTCTGACGGCGGTTTGCCGGTCGCGGTGATCGACCGCCGTACCTGGCGTAGTTTGCAGCGGTTGGGCTCCGCCTCGCCATTGGCCGAAACGCGGGCCGTGTACGAGGCCGCCGCCGAGCCCGCGCCCGTCAATCCGTTGCATGAAACGGCCTTGCAAAAACTGCGCTCGGCGCAAGTGTTGTTGGAACAACAATGCACGGCCGGCGTGATGGATTTGCTGGCGTTAGCCCTGCTCGACAAGGTCGCCGCGCTGGCCGGGGCGGACCGCGCGCCGCCGCCCAACGAAGCGGCGATCTGGCTTTACGCCGACATTGTGCCGCGCGCGTCGCTGACGGCCGAACAGGTTGCGTTGATTGTGCAAGCCGTATCGCTAAGCTTAAGCCCTTGGGTTCCGGAGCCGCTGCTGCGACAGGTCGCCGCGGACGCGGAGCGCTTCATCGATGCCGCGACTTGACGGTCGCCCACCCGGCCGGACCGGACGAAACTAGGCTCAATGCGCTAAGAGCAAGGCATTTGGCGCCGTTCCGATCAGTGGATGCTCAACGTCGCGATAGCCGATTCCGACATCGATTCTCACGCCAATGCGGTTTTCCGAGCTGTGCGGGTTGTCCGGACCAAGGGGGCATACGCCGACTCGGTCCGAGGCGCTTGTGGCGCTAGTGGGCAATGGAAGCTTTCTAGCGTATTTGTTATGCAGACGTCGGCGGCAAATTGTCTTATGATTCTCGCGCTTGGATCAAGCTCCAACTTTCGGCGAGGGTGTCTGATGAATCGAGGTATGGCTTTGAAAATCGGCTTGGTGGTCTTGCTGTCGGGATGTGCTAAACCCGGCTTGCAGACCGGAGGCAGCGGTAATCTGGTGTCCGGATCGGCGGCGGGCGGGACCAGCGTCGATGCGAATAAAACGCTGGAGCGTTGCTCCAGCCCCATGGGGACCTTGGCGGTCAGCGACGGCCGCATCACCGGCGCGCAGGCGGTGACGACAGTCGATCCGTTGATCCGCTTGGCGGTGCAACAATCCAATTGTTTTGTGATTACCGCGATCGGCAACACCGCCACGCGGGCGTTGATCAACGAAATCGTCGGCGAACAGCGCAATTCCGGCGAATACCGGGCCGGATCCAAACAGCATAAAGGTCAGCGGGTCGCCGCCGATTATCTGATGGAACCGCAAGTGATCGTGTTGAACGAATCGACCGAAGGGCATCGGGCGGGCGCCTTTGGCACCGGCTACCGCCATTACTCGCCGCCGGGGCAAATTTCGTTGGGCGGCATTCTGGCCGACTCGCTGGCCGCCACGATGGCGGACGCTGCCGATAAACGGACCACCGATGTGACCCTGACCTTGACCGATATTCGCTCGACCGTGCAGATCGGCATCTCGCAAGGCAGCGCCACCGCCAACCGTTTGCAAACCAACGGCTGGGGCGGCTATTTGGGGGACAGCGTTGGCGCGGTGGTCGGTTTGGCGAGCTTCAAAAACACGCCCGAAGGTTTGTCCACGGCGGCGGCGTTTTTGGATGCCTACAATCAACTGGTCGTCGCGGTTAAAAACTACAAGGCGCAGGAAATCAAGAGCGGTGCCGGTACCGGCGGCGTGTTGAATCTTCAATAGCGACGGGGCGGAATGGCTTGGACCGGCTACGCACCGCGTACCGCTCGAAGTCGCGGCTCGCGATTCAGTGCCCGCGCCGGCTTTCCTGAAACGCCAGATACAGGCGCAGATCGAACTCCAGTTGGTGATAGTCCGGTTCCATGTGGCGGCACAGTTGGTAAAAGGCTTTGTTGTGGTCTTTTTCGCGCAAATGGGCCAGCTCATGGACCACGATGGCGCGCAGGAAGGCGGCCGGCGCGGTTTTGAAAACCGCGCCGATGCGGATTTCGGTTTTGGCCTTGAGTTTGCCGCCTTGCACCCTGGCGACGACGCTGTGCAAGCCCAATGCTTGATGAACGATGTCCAGTTTGTCGTCGTAGACGATTTTGCTGAGCGGAGCGGATTGACGCAAATATTGGCTTTTCAAGTCCGTCACGTAGTGATAAAGCGCCTTGTCGGTTTGGACGTGGTGAGTCCGCGGGTATTTGTCGGCCAGCCAGTCGCCCAGCTTGCCGCTGGTCAGCCATTGTTCGGCGCGCTCGACCAATTCGGCCGGATAACCGTTTAAATATTTGGAAACCGGGGTGTGCATTGGACCGAGAGGCTTATCGGGCCGGAACCGGCGCGGTCTCTGGGGAAGCGGCGGCGTCGGCCGGCTTGATTCGGCTGCCCTCGCGTAATTTGTCGCTGCCGCCCACGACCAGGACATCGCCGGGAGCGAGGCCTTCCAAAACGGCAACGCGGTCGGCGTCGACCGGCCCGGTCTTGATCGGCCGAATCGTGACGGTTCGGTCGGGTTTAACCCAGTAAACGAAATCGCCGTTGGCGCCGTGCTGAATGGCGGTGGCCGGGGCTAGCGTCGCGGCGGGTAAGGTGTCCAGCCGCAGCCGGATATTGACGAACTGGTTGGCGTACAGTCCGCGCTCGGCGTTGTCGAACCAGGCCTTGAGTTTCAGGGTGCCGGTGGCGGTATCGATTTGGTTGTCCACCGCCAGCAATTTGCCGTCGGCCAATTTGCGCAGGCCGGAGCGGTCGAAGGCTTCCACCGTCAGATTGCGTTCGCTACGCCAGCGGCGCATCACCGCCGGCACCTGATCCTCGGGCAGCGTGAACAGCACGGTGATCGGTTGAATTTGGGCGATAACGGCCAGACCGGTGGTGTCGCCGGCGCGGACGATGTTGCCTTTATCCACCAGCCGCAGGCCGATTTGACCGGCGATTGGCGCGACGATGCGGGTGTAGTCGAGTTGGAGCTTGGCGTTGTTGACTTGCGCTCGGTCCATTTCGACGGTGCCCCGGTATTGGCGTACCAGTGCCTCCTGGGTGGCGGTTTGCTGGGCGGCGATTGAATCCTGTGCCAGCAGGGTACGATAGCGCTGCAAATCCTGCTCGGCATTGCTCAACAGTGCTTCATCCCGCATCAGTTGGCCCTCGGCCTGGTGCAATTGCACCTGATAAGGGCGGGGATCGATCTCGGCCAGCAGTTCGCCGGCTTGTACGGTTTGGCCCTCCCGGAAGGCTACCTTGACCAGTTCGCCGTCCACTCGGCTTTTGATCGTCACGGTTTGTAGCGGGGTGACGGTGCCCAGGCCGTGCAGATAAATCGGCAGGTCGCCTTGGTTGACGGTGGCGGTGGTGACGCTGGCCGCTGGTGTGTCCCCAGCGCCGGTCAAGCCGGGTCGCTCTCTAGGTTCTTCGGTGGCGTGCAGGCGCCAGTAGCCGTAGCCGGCGGTCAGCGCGAACAGCAGCGCGGCGGTCGGCCAACCTGACCGGCCGGCGGCGCGGGTTTCGGGAGGTCGTGGATTGTCCATGCGGGCTTACCGTGGTGTCCTTGTCGGCGGGGCGGAGTGGCCCGGCGACTTCGAGGCGTTGTCATAAAAAAGGCATCCGGTGGATGCCTTTTCCAAACCTCGGGCCGGCCGCGCCTTAATCGTAGTGATAGTGTTTGCGTAGCGGTTTGACTACTTCCCAATGACTGTCCAAACCGGCTTGAAAGATCACCAGATCGCCGGGGACGATGCGCACCGCTTCGCCGCCGGTCGGCGTGACCAAGATTTCGCCGTCCAGGACGTAGGCGGTTTCGGTTTCGTCGAAATCGATCGTGAATTTGGACACTTCTTTTTCCCAGATCGGCCATTCGGAGACGCCCAATTCCTGTAAACGCTCCTCGCTGGGATTGTGTTCGATAATAATCTGACTCATGACTTCCTTTCGGGTTCGGGTGGTAAGAGGGTTTGATTCTACCATTGTCGGCGGCGCGGGGCCACGCGGCCGCGTGCTAGAATGGCTCGGTAATTTTAGTCAAGCGGGGCCGGGCGTCACAGTTCGAGTCCGGCACATTTCGGGCGGGGGCCGATTTTGAAGACTCTACAACACGTCAATATGCACGAGGCGATCGCCGCGTTGAGCGGCGCTCTGGACCTGGTGGGCGTCGACGAAGTCCGCCACGGTAAAAGGGTGGCCATGATCGCGCGCGGCGTTGCCGATCGTCTGGGTTGGTCGGCCACCGATCGGATGGCGATGTTGCATGCCGGCATGTTGCACGATTGCGGCGTGTCGCGGATTCACGAGCACCGTCAGTTGACCGAGACGCTGGAATGGGACGGCGCGGAAGATCATTGCATCCGCGGCGCCGAGTATTTGGCGGCCTGCCGGCCGGTTGCCCATCTGGCCGACGACATTCGCTATCACCACACCCGTTGGCGGACCTTGCTGGAATTGCCGCTGGCGCCGGACTTGCGCTTGCGGACCAATTTGCTGTTTCTGGCCGATCGTATTGATGTGCTGCAGGCGCCGTTCTTGAATAGCGAGCATATTCTGAACGAATTTTCGAATATCATCGCCCGGATTCGCGGTTTGGCCGGCTTGCTGTTTTGCCCGGAATTGGTCGAGGCGTTCGCCGAGTTGGCGGAGGTCGAGGCGTTCTGGCTGGCGATGGAGCCGGAATACCTCGACGAGGACTTGCGCGTGATTGGCGCCGGTTTGGAACCGGTGTTGCTGGACATGGCCGAGCTTAAAGATTTGGCGACTTTGTTTTCCCGCGTGGTCGACGCCAAGACCCCATTTACCGACGAGCATTCGCAGCGGGTGGCGTTGATAGCCCGCGAATTGGGCGCCGATTTCGGATTATCCGGTTGCCATCTGGAGCAGATTGAAATCGCCGGCTTGCTGCACGACATCGGCAAACTGCGCGTGTCCGAGGACATCATCAATAAGCCGGGAGGCTTGACGCCGTCCGAACGGGCGACGATGCACCGGCACAGTTACGATACCTTCAGGATTTTACTGCGGGTGTTCGCCGATTCCAAAATCCCGATTTGGGCCGGCTATCACCATGAAACCCTGGTGGGAGACGGTTATCCGTTCCGTAGTCAGCCCAAGGAATTGGATTTGGAATGCCGGATCATCGCGGTGGCCGATATTTTTCAGGCATTGATTCAGGTACGGCCTTACCGTCCCAGCGTGACGGCGGAAGAAGCTTTGGCTGATTTGCGCCGGCGCGTCGCGGAAGGCAAGCTGGACCCGGACGTAGTCGGCAAGTTGGCGGCGCGCGCGGAGGCTTACTATCAATTGGCGAGTGCCTGACGCTAGACTGTCGGCGACCGACTCTGTCTTGACCAAGGTTCTGGTACTCGCTCGGCAGCGGAGACCGCTCGAAAAGGCAGGATTTGTAGGGAGAAGGGCGTTTGTCGTTCGCGGCGTTCGTCGGAAAGACCAAAACTCTTCCGGTGCCGGAGAGCCTTCCAGCACGGCTAAATCCCGGCCTACGCCACCGGCTTTCATTTTTCGTGGGGATGCAGGGGGAGGGACCGTTAGGTTAGCGCCGGTCGCGGCGGCGGTCCTCGCCGTCTTCGCGCGGCGATTCGTTAATGGCTTGTAGCGGATCGAAGCCCAGTGCGTCGGGCGGTCGGCGCCTGTCCAGCAATTGTCGGCGATCGTTCGGAGACGGCCGGTGCGGGTAAACCCGAATGCCGGTTATCGTTTGCAAGTTGCGCAATTGTGGATTGGGATTCAGATAGTCCGCCAGCCAGACCGCGAACAGACCCGCCCCCACGCTGGCGGCCAACGCGATCGCGGCGGCCAGCCAATAATCCGGTCGAATCGGTTCGGTCGGCAGGGTTGCCCAATCGATCACGCTCAATTGCGGATGGGTCTGGCGCTGTTTGACTTCGATGTCCGCCAAGCGCTGCTTGGTGTCTTGCTGCAGTTTTTCCAGGCCTTCCAGTTCTTGCAGCATCGCTTGGTATTTTTCGAATTGTCCAGTGTATTCGGCGGCTTTTTGCTTGTGTTGAGCCAGTTGCTTTTGCAAATCCGCGACGGTGCGTCGGGCGGCCACGTAGGCGGTGTTTGCTTCCTGCAACATGAAATCGGTGCCGCTATGCTCTTTTTCGCTGATCTTGGCATCGAGTTCGCTCAACTGCTGTTTGACGATTTTCATGGTCGGATGAAAATCGATGTAATGCTCGGTGTAGCGGCCGCGCAGGTTTTCCAGTTTGTCGCGCAAGCGCTCCGCGGTTTCTTGCAGAACCGCCAAACTGCGGCTGTCTTGGTTCGGAATTACCGGCCGACCTTCTTCGATCGCGGCGCGGATCGCTCCGACTTTCGCTTTCGCCTTGGCTTCTTCTTCCAGCGCGTTATTCAGGGAGGCGTTGAGACCCTGCAGGCGGGCGTGGGCTTGGTTGTCGCTACTATCTTGGGACAGAATATTGTGGGTTAGTCGGAACTGATCCAATTCGCGGCGTTTTGCCGACAACAATAGTCCCACCCGATCCAGTTCGCCGTCCAGGGTCGCCGTGGATTGGGCGGTGACTTGGCGAATGTAGTCTTCGCGGAGTTGTCGATAAGTTTCTATCCAGGCGTTCAGAATCACCTGCAGTTTTCCAGGGTCGTAGCCTTCGGCGTGTAATTTAATCAGATTGCTGTCGGCCACCGGCGTGGCGCCCAGCATCTTATGCAGATCCGCGACGTCTGTCGGCGCGGACCGCTCGCTGAGACGCGCGGCGGTTTTTTCGAGGATGTCCTGGCCGAGCAAGACCTGGGCCTGGATGCCGGTCTGTTGCGGATCGGCCTCGGCCGGCGCTTGGTCGACCTGGGCGGATTCGCTGGTCAATACCGAAGCCTCGCTACGGTATATGGCCGGTTGCATAAAAATCAGAATTTGAGAAATCGTAAACAACGGCAGGAAGGCCAGCAAAAACAAGCTGATGCGCTGCGGAATTCTTAATGGCGGTGTTGGGTACGCGTTAGCGTATTGTCGGAACGATTTGAGAAACATCGCTGTGTTCTCCTCATGTCGGCACAAATTACGGTGGTTCTTGCGGCCGGCGCATGTGCCGGACCGTGCGGTGGAGCTGGGCCGAAGCAAGGCGCCGGAAGATCGCCGGCGTGGCTGGAAAGGGCAGGGAGGTCCGCCGAGGTACGCAGTGTAACGCAATCGGCGGCGAGTGTAATCGGGTTTTCCAGGTTGTCGGGCGACGTGCGTCGGCTATAGTCCTATTCATGTATTGCGATGGGCGTTTGCGCGCCGCCGGGAATAGCGGTGGATGGGGAAAGGGGAGAAGCGTTGGCTCGCCCACGGTGCGCCGCGATGCGAGCGGTCTTGGAATGGCACGGCGGCGGATTCGCAAAATGTGCGAGACAAATCAATATTTTGTGGCATCCAAGCGTGTTAGGCCGGTCGATCTATTGCACAATGCCGGCTCGATTTTGGTGGGGTCTATGTCTGCGAATAAAGCTGGAATAATCAGAATGCATGTTTACGAACTCAGAGTCGGAATGTGCGTATGCGAGTTGGAAGCACCGAAAGGCGAAAATCCGTTTATGCTGGATCGCATTGTCATCGAAAGCCATGCGGATATTCAGGCCATACAGGCGGTTTGCGATTACGTTTATATCGACGTCAAGTTTCAAAAAGACCATACCGGAGCCATTCCGACTCGCTCGACCGAGGCGCGCAAACAGCTCAGTTTTGCCCGTTCTTTCGAACAGACCGCCGTCACCTTTCAGCGCGTCGGCAATTTGATTAAGACCGTGCTGGACGATATTCGCTTCGGCAATCAATTCAATACCGAGGCAGTCAAGCAAGCGGTTGCCGAATGTGTCGACCAAGTGCTGGAACATCCCGAAACCATGTTATTGCTGACCCAGTTGAAGGACCAGGATCAATACACCGCTCAACACTGTATGAATGTGTGCATTTTGGCGATCCTGCTCGGCAGGGAATTGAAGTATTCGGTCGAAGACCTCAACAAGATCGGCTTTTGCGGGTTGATGCACGACGTCGGCAAAATGAAGGTGCCGTTGGAGATTTTGAACAAGCCCGGCAAGCTCGACAAGTTCGAACTGGACATCATGCGCAATCACACGGTCTACGGCCGCAACGTGTTGATGTCGGCCAGAGGGGCATTCCCCGGCGCGGTCGATGTCGCGCACAATCACCATGAACAACTAAACGGCGGCGGTTACCCGCGCGGCTTGGATAAATCGGCGTTGTCCGATTTCACCAAAATGGTTGCCGTCGTCGATACCTACGACGCAATGACCAGCGACCGGGTTTATCAGCACGGTCAACCGCATTTGATTGCGTTGGGCACGCTGGTCAAGGGGATGAGCCAACGTTACGAAGCCCATTACGTCACGCATTTCATTAACTGCATCGGCTTTTATCCGCAGGGCAATGCCGTCGAATTGAGTAGCGGCGAAATCGGCATCGTGGTCGAACAAAACAAGGCCGATCGTTTGAAACCAAAGATATTGATCGTCAAGGATAGCCAGCGTAGCGACATCGAGCCCCGGTTGCTGGACTTGGCCAAACCGGTGGCCGATCCACAGGGAAACCGCTATGCCGTCAAGCAAGTGGTGCGAGCCAAGGATTATCGGTTGGATTTGAACGAATATTACCGGGATGGCTTGTTCGTCAAGGACTACGCCATAGCCGGAGCCTAGGGGCGCGGCGGACGGCTGGCATGATCAAAAAAATTAACGCCGAGCAGCTGGAGATCGGGATGTATATCGTCGATACCGATCGAAAATGGCTGGACTTGCCGTTTTTTCGAACCCGCTTTCCGGTGACCTCGGCCAAACAAGTCGCGACCTTGCGCGAGTATTGCCGGTTTGTGTGCATTGACACCGCCAAAGGCAAGGATATTAGCGATTCGCCGCCGGCCGGCGCGATTCCCTCGAGCGCGGATCTGGATACGACGACTTGGGAAGGCTGTTACGCGGCGGTTCGTCTCGGCTACGCCGACGTTTTGCGGCGCGCGGCGGCGGAAAATACGCTGGATTTTGCGACGGTTGATAAGCTGGCGGCGGAGTTGGAGCAGGGGATTTCGCCGGACTCCGGGCGGGTTTGGGGGGGCTTGATGCGCGACACCCAACCGGACCCGGCCGCGAAAGCGGTCAATGCCGCCGCGTTGGCGTTGGTTTGGGGGCTGGCGACAGGACTGTCGGCCGAGGCTTTAAGACACTTGGGCAGCGGCGCGCTGTTACTCGACATTGGCCTACAACGTTTGCCGGACGCGATACGAGCGGCCGAGCGGCCCCTGGATGCCGGCGAAACGGCTTTGTTTCGGCAGCATCCGCAATGCGGACGCGATATGTTGCTGGCGGCTTCCGACGTACCGATCGAGGTATTGGACATCGTGCTAAAGCACCATGAACGAGCGGACGGCAGCGGCTATCCGCGCGGACTCGGCGGGGGAGATTTGAGCAGAGCGGGGCAAATCGCGGCGATGGCCGCCGAGTGCGAGGATTTGTGCTGGGAACACGCCGGTCGCCCGGCGATGAGCGGTTTACAAGCCTTGGCAAGCATTTATAACGCCGGAGCGCGGCTATTCGACGGCGATTTGACGGCCGATTTCGTGCGGGCGCTAGGCGTTTGGCCGCCGGGTTGTTTGGTCGAACTGGCCGGCGGCGAGTTGGCCGTGGTTGGAGACATTCCGGCATCCGAATTCGGCGCGCTTAGCCTAAGGCCGGTCACCAATTCGGCGAAGGAGTTGCTTGATTTTGCCGCCGATCCCAATCGCACGGTGAGGGTATCGGCGAGTGAAATCGTCCGCATACTGTCGTTGGCGGACCCGATTGCCCGATTTGTCCGCTATTACCTGCGGCAATGCGGGGGCCATTAAAGCCGTCGGCGAAACTTAGCCCGGTTGGCTTTTAGCGCGGGCCGGCAGCAAGCTTCTCGCCAACTCCACGACACTGTCGGCCTTGATTTGATTGATCGAGAAATCCAGCTTGTTCAGTTTGAAGGGGTCGACGACGGACGGCGACTTCAACACCTTGTTGATGGCCGTCTGGTAAACTCGGCTGACCGGCGTCGGTCCGAACAGCGTAATCGATGGCCGGTTCAAACCCCAAGCCATGTGGGTCGGTCCGGTGTCGTTGCCGATCAACAGGTCGCAACGGGCAATCGCGGCCTTTAGGTCGTTAAAACTCAGTTTCGGCAGCGGCCGCGCCAGACTACGTTCGGCCAGCCATTGCGCCATCCAGTGTTCTTGCTGGCTGCCCCAGCAAATCAGCATATTAGCTTCCAAGCCGAAAATGACCCGCAGGTACTGCTCCAGCGGATAATTGCGGCTGGCCCAGGTCGAGCCGATCACCAAAATGACGTTGGCTTGGTCCGGTGCGAAGTACTCGTTCAACTCGGCGGTCGGCGGCGTGAAGTACAGAAAGGGTTGTTTGGCTAAAATCCGGTCGGGGCCGATGTCCAGGCCCAGCGGTTGGGTCAGCACCGCGACGTTGCGGTCTATCGTGTTGGCATCGTAGGGAAACGCCACGGTTTCCCGATAAAACCAGGCCGCGAATTTCTCCCGGATCGAATCGCGGTCGAATCCGACGCAATTGGCCGACAACAGGCGCGCGACCAGCGCCGATTTAATTAAGCCTTGGGCGTCGATGACCAGATCGTAATTCGCGGCGGCATAGCCGCGCACCTTGGCAATTTCGCTAAAAATCGCGGCTTTGTTCGATTTCAGCGCTTTCAGATTGACGGTCAGGACTCGGTTGACGTGCGGATTGTGCTCGATGACACCGGCAAAGCCAGCCTCGACGATCCAGTCGATTTCACTATCGGGCAGGGCGGCCTTGATAAATTGCAGCGCGACCATCGCATGGACGATGTCGCCCAGAGCGGACAGTTTGACGATGGCGATTTTCATCCGCTCAGGGGGCGAGTAGCGCTAATACCCGTTCCGGCGCGATGTCGGCCAGACAGCGGGTGTGACCGAGTGGGCAGTCACGCTGGAAACACGGCGAGCAGTCCAGGCCCAGGGTCAGAATTCGTGCGTTGGGGTGTAAAGGCGGCGTGAATCCCGGATCGGACGAGCCGTACAGCGCGACGACCGGCTTGTCCAGGGCGGCGGCGACGTGCATCAAGCCCGAGTCGTTGCTGACGACCGCATCGGCCAGCGACAGTAAATCGACCGCTTCGGCCAGCGCGGTTGCGCCGGCGAAATTGCGGCAAACCCTGCCTGTCAGATCGTTGATGGCGTTAGCCACTTCGCGGTCCTTATCCGATCCGAACAGCCATACCTGCCAACCCTCCGCGTGTTTGGCCTTGGCGACGGCGGCGAAATGCTCGGCCGGCCAGCGTTTGGCCGGACCGTATTCGGCACCGGGGCAGAGCGCCAAGATGTTAGTGTCGGTCGCCACCTCAAACTGGTCTGCGACTCGCTGTCGTTGTTCGGCGGTTATCGCCAATTTCGGAAACGCATAGGCCGGCGGTTGTTCGGCGTCGGCCGGCAGGCCCAGCGCGACGAAGCGTTGCACCGTCATCGTCAAGCGGCGCTTATTCAGCCGGCGAGCGTCGTTCAGCAAGCCCCAGCGCAGTTCGCCGAGATAGCCGGTGCGTTGGGGAATACCGGCGAAAAACGGTATAAAAGCCGACTTCCACGAGTTAGGCAGGACGATGGCCCGGTCATAACGCCCGCGAATTGACCGGCCCAGTCTAAAACGCGCGCTCAGCCCGAACTCGCCGTGCCCCAACGGCATCGCGATGCCGTCGCGCACTTCCGGCATCCGCGCCAACAGAGGCAGCGACCAGGCCGGCGCCAGGACGTCGATGTGACACTCGGGGTGTTGTTGCTGGAGGGCGATGAACAGGCTTTGGGCCATCACCATGTCGCCGACCCAGGACGGGCCGACGACCAGGATGCGATGCGGGGAAGGCACGTTGGCTTAGGACACCAAGCTCAACCACTCCTTGCGGTCGGCGCGGCGGCCGTGAACGTAATCGAAGTACAAGGCTTGCAGTTTTTCGGTGACAGGTCCCCGGCTGCCGGAACCGATGTCGCGGTTGTCGTACTGGCGGATCGGCGTCACTTCTGCGGCGGAGCCGGTAAAGAAGGCTTCGTCGGCCACGTAAACTTCGTCGCGGGTAATGCGTTTTTCGATGACTTCGTAGCCTTGCTCGCGAGCGATCGTGATCAAGGTATCGCGGGTGATGCCTTCCAACGCCGAGGTGGTTTCCGGCGTGTACAGCTTGCCGTTGCGGACGATGAACAGGTTCTCGCCGCTGCCTTCGGCGCAGAAGCCTTCATGGTCCAGCAACAGCGCTTCGTCGTAACCGGTGGACAAGGCTTCCTGAAGCGCCAGGATGGAGTTGATGTAATTACCGTTGGCCTTGGCCTTGCACATGGTGCTGTTGACGTGGTTGCGGGTATAGGACGAGGTACGGATGCGAATGCCTTTTTCCATGTTTTCCGCGCCCAGATACGCGCCCCAGGTCCAGGCGGCAACCATCACGTGTACTTTCAGGTTGTCGGCGCGCAATCCCATGCCTTCGGAGCCGAAGAACACCATGCTGCGGATGTAGGCACTGTCCAGGTTGTTCTTGGCGACCGCGTCGCGGTGAGCCTGATTGATTTCGTCCTTGGAAAACGGCATTTTCATGTTCATGATATGCGCGGAACGGTACAGGCGGTCGGTATGCTCGGCCAGTTTGAAAATCGCGGTGCCGGCGTCGGTTTTATAGGCGCGCAAGCCTTCGAAGACGCCGCAGCCGTAATGCAGGGTATGAGTCAGTACATGCACTTTCGCATCGCGCCAAGCGACCCATTGGCCGTCTAGCCATATCCAACCGTCTCTGTCATCCATCGTTGTCATCGTCTGAACCTGCTGTGTTGTTGAGTTAGCGCGCCGCTACGGCGAGAATCGGGCGCAAATTGTACTATAAACCCGACAATCGCGGCACTGGTCGGGCACGCCGGGCGGTTTTCGCCAACCGGGCCATTCTCCAGCGCCGCGTTTACCAAAATTTACCTTTCCAGGCATGGTTTTACGCGCCTTGCCGGTTAAAATTCATCCACGGTCGCTCCGTAGCGGATATTCAGGGGGCGGCGTTTGCGATCGACTTTAACAATCAGGAGGAAGCATGTGCAGTGAAAGGAAATGGGCCGGAGTTGCCGCCGGTTTGATGCTGGCGGTCGGTCAGGCCGACGCCGCATCGTTTCAGATCAATTTGAACTTTAGCGGCTTGACCAGCGAACAGGAAAGCTATTTCCAAGACGCCGCCGGATTTTGGGAATCCATTATCACCGGCTACGATAGCGCGGTAACTGATCAACGCATCAACGGCGTCACGATCAGCGCCTCGGCGGCGGCCATCGACGGTAGCGGCGGAACCCTCGGCTCGGCCGGACCTACCCAGACCTGGCAAACCAGTCGTTACAACACCGGCGGCTACTCGCTTACCCGGCTTGGCGACATGAAATTCGATACCGCCGACATCGCCAACATGATCAGCAACGGCACGTTCTTATCGGTGATCGAGCACGAAATGGCTCACGTGCTGGGCTTTGGTACCTTGTGGGAAGCCAATGGCTTATACACCAGCGGCAGCGGCCAATACACCGGCGAATATGGGGTGGCGGCCTACCGTAGCGAATTCGGTCAAGCCGGCGCGACTTACGTACCGGTGGAACAGGGCGGCGGCAGCGGTACCGCCGACGGCCATTGGAACGAGGTCGACAAAGGTGCCGCCAATACCGGCATCGTCGATACCGAAGGCCACGACATGCGTTACGAACTGATGACCGGCTGGCTGAATGCGCCTGCCTTTTTGAGTAATACCACGATACAGTCGTTCCGCGACCTGGGTTATTCCGTGGTCGCGCCGGTGCCGCTGCCGGCTTCGCTATGGATGTTCGCGGGCGCGCTGCTGGGATTCGTCGGATTGCCCGGCCGACGCCGGCCGGCTTGATGGCGGGCGCGGGTAGCGGTCGGCATCGGCGCGCATCCGGCTGCTCGGCCCGCCGATGGTGGCGGGCGTTTCCGGCGCGGGTCTGGCTGGTATTGGGTCTGGCGTTGTCGGGGCCGGCCGGGGCTGGCGGGTATGCGTTGCCGGCCGACGCCGACGCGGTGATACTGCGTTTCGATTTGGCCGGCGGAATGCAGTCCCGGCCGGCCGACTCGCCGTTACTGACGTTGACGGCCGGCGGCCGCTTGACCGGGTCCGCCGCCTGGTTCGGCGACGGCGCGGATCGCAGCCGCCAACTGGCGCCGGCCGAGGTGCAAGCCTTGTTGACGTATCTGCTGGCCGACCAGCGCTTGCCCGATCTTGCCGCCGCCTCGATCGCCGAACGGATACGGGCCTTGCGGGCCGCCGACGGGCGTTTATTCAATATCGCCGACGCGCCAACCACGCGCATCGAGCTGGCGTTACCGGAACACCGGCACAGCGTCGAATTTTACGCGGTCGATGCCGGCGCCAGCCAATTTCCGGAGATCGCCGAGTTACAGCGGTTGCGGGCGATCCAAAACCGCTTGCGCGAAGTGCTGGACAGTCTGCGTTAAAGCTCGGCCAATACCGCCAGCGCTTCCTGAATGTTGCTGACCGCGTGTATCTCCAGATTCTTGATAGGGTCCTTGGGCTTGTTGCTCTTAGGAATAATCGCCTTCTTGAAGCCGTGCTTGGCGGCTTCGTTGAGCCGAGCATGGCCGTTGGCGACCGGGCGGATCTCGCCGTTCAAGCCCACCTCGCCGAAAAACACCGTGTCGTAGGGAATGATGCGGTCTCTTAGGCTGGATACCACCCCGACCAGGATCGCCAGATCGGTGCTGGTTTCGGATACCTTGATGCCGCCGACCACGTTGGCGTAAATCTCGTCGTTGCCGGTGAAGATGCCGCCGTGGCGCGACAGCACGGCCAACAGCATTGCCAGCCGGTTTTGATCCAAACCCACCGCCAAGCGGCGCGGATTGCCGTATTGGCTTTCGGTGACCAAGGCCTGAATCTCCACCAGCAGCGGCCGCGTGCCTTCCCAGAGTACCGTCACGACGCTGCCCGGCGACGGCTTTTCCGCGCGGGATAAAAACATCGCCGACGGGTTTTTCACTTCCTTCAAACCGCTGCTTTCCATCGCGAAAAAGCCCAATTCGCCGACGCTGCCGAAACGGTTCTTGTCGGCGCGCAATACTCTAAAGCGCGAGTCGTCGGTGGACGACAACACCACTTGCGCATCGACGATATGGCTCAAGGTCATCGGCCCGGCCAGCGACTGGTCTTTGGTCACGTGACCGACCATGAAAAATGACACGCCACTGCGCTTGGCGTATTGGGTCAAATAGCTGGCGGATTCGCGCACCTGCGACACCGAGCCTGGCGCCGAATCGGAATCGGCGGTGTACATGACTTGAATCGAATCGATGATCACCACCTTGGGCTGTTCCTCGTCCAAGACTTGGCAAATCTGCTGTACCGAGGTTTCGGCCAGCATCTTGATGCCGACGGTATTCAATTGCAGACGGTGGGCGCGTTCGGCGATCTGCTGCAAGGACTCCTCGCCGGACACGTACAACACCGGCAAATGCCGGGCGATATGGGCGATGGCCTGCAACAGAATGGTGCTCTTGCCGGCCCCCGGCGCGCCGCCGATCAACACCACGCTACCGGTGACGATACCGCCGCCCAGCACCCGATCGAACTCGGCCAGGCCGCTGGAAATCCGCTCGGCCTGGGCCAAATTGACCTCGGACAGCAAACGCACCTCGCTGCGCGCGCCGGCGTAACCGGATTTGTCGCGCGCGGTCTTGCCGCCACCCAACTGCACCTCCTTGATGCTGTTCCACGCCCCGCACTGATTGCATTGCCCGGACCAGCCGGGATAATCGGCGCCGCACTCGGTGCAGACGTAGGCGGATTTGGTTTTTTTAGCCATAGCGATAAAGGTTTAACGATTTAGCCACAAGCCAGCCAAGTCATAGCCGAGTTGTTGGTGGTGTTTAATAGCGAGCGGATACATGCGTCGGCCGGTACAATTTGCTGTTGATGTCTTGCAAATTGGCGAGAAAGTGATCGGCAAAACCTACAGAGCGGTTCAAACGGATGCCGAATTTGCCCGAGCTTGTTTGATTTGCTTCAAGGCTTCGCGGGCATCCTGGTGGCACCCCGCCGCTACATCGGCCAATCCGCGTTCGATTTCATGCAATAACAATAAGTGGATATGCGCCCGTTCCAGGCGATGGTAACGATCCAAGCGTTCCGCGCCGATCAACGCCGCTACGCTTTCGCCGTTTTTTTTCTTGCCGGTTTGCGCCTCGCTCGCCCAAGCGGATAACTGAGTCCAGGCTTCGGAAAGCGGCACTATATCGGTGACGGCAATACTCATGGCGGCTCCTGATTCGTTGGCGCAAAATTTGGCTCGGTATTATGAGCCTTAGGTTGTCTTACATAGCAAAATTTTCCTGCTTTGCAGTTTTTCGACCGCTATCGGCATTGATGAAAAACCTGCGGTTCGGGCGGAAATCGGGTGACGCAGCAGCGCTAGCTAAGTTTCTAAGCTTGCGAGTGACTGATTGTCGCAGCTTTTAGGTCAGGCGCAGCCCCATTGCGGTCTATCGCCTGATCTGATTCAATGTCGGCAATGTGATGTTGGCCGGTACTACCTATTTGCCTTCGGTGGATATACGGAAACTTTCTAATAACTAGTTAGGCGTCACAAGTCCACCCTTCAGACCCGTTAACCAAGAGGACTACTCACATGTTCTGGCGCAAGAAGAAGCAAGACTCCCTGCCCTTGGAAGAACTGGCCGGAAATCTGATGTTCATGGCAACCGATCCGGATAAGAACTGGGAAGTCGCATCGGACTTTAGGAAGACCGACCTTCCAAACAATGCAGTAACCTGTGAGCTGTCATTTCTCATGGGAAGCATCTGTCGAGACATTATTCGAAACGAAGTTCGTCCGGAACTTCTGGACAAGGCCATATTGGCAGCCGAGAAGGTATACGTGAAGACCTTTGAAGCAGAGTCAAGCGAAGAGCTTCCACCGGAGATGCGTGCAGTATACGGAACCTCCTCACTTATACAAGTCGCTACAGCTGCGCTCAAGAGATATGGCACAGACGGCGACCTCTTGTCGGTTACGCTACCAACTTTTGTCAGCAGAATTCATGGGGATCCAAGAATGGCTCTTGAAATCAAGCCCTTGATTGAATCGCGCCTGAACATCCTTCAATCGGCCTTCAAGCAACTCTTGCCTGCCAACGCAAAGTGACGTCTAACGTAAGCGATCTTTGAAGGA
>NZ_LUUK01000171.1 GCF_001644025.1 Methylomonas koyamae | reverse complement strand
GCCGTTGTTGGCGCGGGCCAGGCCGCCGATCGTGCCGCTGTTGTCCAGATAGCGCGCCGCTGTCACCGCGCCGCCGGTCACGCCGAAGTTTTGAATATCCGTGCCGTTCTGGCTGCTGACGGTATCGCCGTCGGCATTGCCCAATGTCCCGCCGAATTGGTTCACCACGGTGTAAATCTTGCCGTTGCCGTCGGCGCTCAGGCCCGCGACGCCAACGGCCGAGGTACCGCCCGTCGCGTTGCCGTTGATGGTGCCGCTATTGGTCAGCACCGTGCCGGCACTGGCGTTGCCGCTGATGTCGCCGGTGTTGGTCAGGTCGGTGCCGGCCGTGGCGGAACCGTTGAGCGTGCCGGCATTGCTCAAGCTCGTGCCGGCCGTCACGCTGTCGGCTTGCAGGTTGGTGTCGCTCCCGATTTGGATCGCGCCGCTAGAACTAACAAGTGTCGCGCCTCCTCCCGTCAATGTCGTCGTCGATCCGTCTTGAATTAATAAATTCGTGCCTGAAATCGAAATAGTACCGGCACCGCCCGCCGTCACCGTCGAACCATTTAAAAGAACCTGGGAGCCTTGAATATCCACCGATCCTGAGGCGGTATTAATCGCACCGCCGCTAAGACTGACGCTTCCGGAAGGGGAAACACTCGACTTGACCCCTGCGCCGTCGGGATCAACACTCGTGAAACCGAACCCGGTAGGAGCGATGCTCAATGAACTAACATCCGTCGTGGCCAGACTAAATTCGCTAGATGAAAAACTAACCTGCGTGGCATTACCAACGTGAAACGATCCGGGCACGTTTATCGAAGCGCCCGCACCAATCACGACTCCTTCGGGATTGAACAACCAAAAGTTAGCATTGGTCAGTTGATTGCCAAAACTAACAATACCGTTGATCGTGGATGCCCCATTAGTGCCGTCAAAATTTACGCGGGCAATAACGTTATCCACAATTGAACCGGCACCGCAATTGGCGCCGGAACAAACGAAACGCGCCTCATCGGTATTTGCGGGGAGATTGAACTTAGAAAAACTGAAGAACAGATTGGATCCGGATTTGACACCATCCGTTTCACCAGTAATGGTCGTCACGCCTGAGCTCGGCGTGAGGGTATGTCCGGCTCTCAGCGTCGAATCGACAACCACTTCCCCGACCGCGTAAGCATCCACGCCATACCACACCAGCGCTAGCCCAGCAACGAGACCCAAATCCGCGGGGTGCTTACGATGGATTGCCACAACGAAACACCTCATTGGGATTAAAAGTTGCCGGCGCCTCACCTAAGGTTTAATAAAAGTGTTGCGGAACCTTAGTTTTTCGGCTCGGGAATGCGGGTTTAACGCCCGGTCGGCAGAACTGACGCAAACACGGCATCCATCCCCAACCGAACCCTCTTTTATTAATTAGCTCACATTTTTGAAAAAAACTTTAGGTAACTTTATCCAAAAGCACGAATCCGGTCAATCTAAGTTATGTCTCCAAGACACGCATCAACCCACTTAAACAATGCATCCACTGGTGGCTATTTTCGCTTGGCGACTTCGTATTGAATCCGGACCCATGTAATGCCTGGGACCTGCATCGCCGGGACTAACGAACCATCGCTATTGGCGATACTCTCGACATTTGGCAAGGCTTGCTCGCTGAAAACGGCGACGATGTTGTCGGTACCGACCGGGCCGGTGATTTCCAGCTTGAATTTGTCGGGCCGCGGCGGAATTCGGTATTCGGTGTCCGCCTTGACTTTGCCATTCTGGTATTGGTTGGGCAACAGCTCGCTGATTTCGCCGGTCGCACCGATGTAAGCCACGCGCAGATAGCCGGACTTGGCCGTATAGAGCGTCAGCTTCAGCTCCTCTCCGATCCGATACTGCGGTTTACTGGATGCCAAACTGAGAACGCCGTCGGCACTAGCCGCCTGATGCTTCGGTTCTGCGGCCTTAACAGCCTCTGCCCTGACTTCGACAACATCGACGGCTGAACGGGTATGGCCGTCCATGACCGTCAACTCCACGCGGTAATCGCCGGCTTTGTCGGGAGTCAACTCGGGATGCGCTGTATCCGCATTTTGCAAAGAAACGGCACTGCCATCCGGCATTTGCGCCAGTTTCCAGTTATAAGTCAGCGGCTGCCCGTCGCCGGATCTGGAAGCACTAGCGTCAAGTTTGACGCTGTCGCCGACGGTCGCTTGCCGATCGGCGCCGGCATCGGCCGAAGGCGGCGCCGCAACCTGAGGCGGAGCGGCGATCTGCCAACGTTGGGCGTCGGAGGCGGGCAACGGTTCCGGCGACTGCCGGGTCAACCACCAATTGGCGAGTCCGCCCGCCAAAACCAAAGCGATCGCGACGCTGCCACCGACCAATTGCGGTGACCAACCTGCTTCCGGATCGAATTGTTCCAGCCACTCTTCCAGCGCCTTGGGCCGACGCTCCTGCAGTATTTCGATGGTCGATTTCAACAATTGCCATTGGCGGCGATTCAAGCCCTTGACCGGCGCCGGCGCGAGCTTCTCCCCGCGTTGCTGCCCGATGAACACGGTAGACGCTGGTTTGCGGCCGTAGGGATGCCGGCCGGTTAATAATTCGTAAACCACTAACCCAAAAGCGTAGATGTCGTCGCGCGGATCGGCCTGGGCACCGTTCATCATCTCGAAACTGGCGTAGGGTGGCGTGTGCCCGCCTTCGACCCGGGCATTGAAAACCGTTGCGTCCGGATCGCCGCTTTGTTTGGTGCGGGTAGCGATGCCGAAATCCAGCACCTTGACGTCACCGCCCTCGGTGACGAACACGTTGGCCGGCTTGAAGTCGCTATGCACGATTCCCTTGCGATGCGCGTAGGCCAAGGCCTCGCCCATGCTCAATATCAACGGCCAGGCCCTCTTTAATGCAACACCACCGGACGCCGAGGCGTCGCGGATCAACTGGCTTAAAGACCGACCAGCCAGGTATTCCATGGACATGAACACGTGATCGCCGTCTCTATCGAAATCGTAGACCGTGATGATGTTGGGATGCGAGAGTTCCTGGGCCTTTTCGCATTCGCGCTGTAAACCTGCCACCAGCATTTCGTTCAGCGCCAGTGCGGGATTCAATACCTTGATCGCGACATAGGGGTTTTTCGACCTGGCTTCAACTTTGCGTCGATCAACGGCCTTGAACACCATACCCATACCGCCCTCGCCCAAACTTTGAATGAGCTCGAAACGGTCTTTCAGCAAATCGCCGATAGCCGGGGGGCGGGCGATTTGCTGAAACGCCGGAGGTAGCCTGTCGTTGGCGAGTTCGGTGGCCTCGTTGGCCAATACCGTGGCGTCGGAATTAGGCGCATCGGCGACTGGCACGCCCTGACCCGCGCTTGCGGTAAACAAGTGAGTTTTGTCGTCGTCTTCAGCAGGCGTCACGGACGCTCTCCGTCAACGGCTGTCATTTCGACCGGCACGGCATCAGTAGCGGGCAGATTGCTTACGCTCAAGTGAATTCTCTTCTCGTCCCGCCGAAATCGTGGCTATTGCTTACCCAGACTGACGATACGTACCCGTCGATTCGCCTCGGCGGTTGGATTTTTGGCGTCGGCCAATTCCTGTCTTCCGCGCCCTTCAATCTGAATCGCATTGCCGGCAATACCGAATTTATCGATCAAATACGCCTTAACCGCCTCCGCGCGCCGCCTCGACAATTCGATATTGAATTGATCACCCCCGACAACATCCGTATGACCTTCGATCCGATATTTGATCCCTTCCAGTTCGCCGGAAGCCAAGGCCTTACCGACCGGCTCCAACTGAGTCTTGGCCTGGGCATTCAGGGTCGCTGAGTTATAGTCGAACAAAATCTCCATCGAAATAGCCTTCTCGGCCACCGTCGTCGGTAACTGCACCTTACGACCGGTGGCTTTGTCGATATTGCTGATTTTCTTCAGCCCCCTGACATTCTCTAACTCGGACTCGGGTACGTCCTGGTAATCGTCGGCATCCGCCGGTGCCGGCTGCGCCGCCGGTTCCTTGAAATGTTCGATAATCTCGTTGGGATTGGGAGTAGCCTTACCGAAGTTTTTGTCTTCGGCCCAGACCTCGGTAGCCAGCAATCCGGCAATTACCGTTAAACCCAACCAACTGGCGTTATTGTTCATGGCCTTCCCCCTGCTTTCCAAAAAATGAGTATAAAACTATCACCGCTCGCGAAGCCACTCAACCGCAGTCATGCCCACTCGGCGACGACGACGGTAATATTGTCCCGACCCGTGCGATTTAGCGCGGCATTGATCAAGGCTTCCGCAACCGTTTGGCAGCTGGCACCGGCCAACATGTCGGCAATTTCATCGTCAGCCAGCTCCTTATCCAATCCGTCGCTACATAACAGATAACGGTCACCGGCTTCGGCAACGAAGCGCAGTGTATCCAGTTCCAACTTGCTCTGACCGCCGACTGCCCGAGTAATTACGTTGGCGCCGACTTGCTGCAAGGCGTCTTCTCGGCTCATCAAACCGGTTTCCATCAATTCGTCCAATAATGTGTGGTCGCGGGTGACCTGCTCTATCCGGCCGGCCCGAAACCGGTACAAGCGGCTGTCCCCGGCCCAGACCGCCGCGCACTGGCTCCCCCTGGCCAGCAGCACTACCACGGTGGTACCGATCACCGCACCTTGCTGCAAACTTAGCGCAAAGCGGCACAAATCGTCGTTGACCTTAATCAAACGACTACCGACCCAGGCAATTTCCGCATCCAAGTCGGCCAATTCAGGCATTTCCGCGAGACTGTCTACCAACAGGCGGCTAGCCAAATCGCCGGACTGGTGGCCGCCCATACCGTCGGCCACCACCCATAAACCCTGGCCTGGTCGACACAGCATCGCGTCCTCGTTGTGTTTACGCTTGTTGCCCACCACGGTAATCCCGTGAGAATTCCAAGCCAAACTCGGCACAACGCCGGATAACTCCGGCAGCGGTGGCAGCGGTGGCAGCGGCGGCGGCGGCGGCGGCTCCGAATTCACGCCACCGACGGCCTCGGAAACCGGCGGCGTCGCAAGACTGAAAACCTGGCACTGCCAAGCATTGCTGTGGCGCGGCGCGCCTTGTAGGAAACCAGCGTAGGCATCGAGTGGCGGCAAACCTTCGCAATACAAAAAATTCGGCCGGCCCTGTTGAGTGCCATGACAAGCCCATAGGCTGTAATTGCCCAAATAGCGGTCAAGCAACACCTGACTCAAGCGCGGAAACACGTTGCCCACCTGCGCCAATGAGTCCAGGTCGAAGCGAACCGCTTGCTTAGCGGCACCTACGCGTTCTCCCGTGGAATCCAGCGCGAACTGACCGGCCGACGCCGCATCGATCGCCAGAATCTCGTGATCAAAGCCATCCAGATCAAACTGTTCGGCCAAGCCGGCCAAAGCCGCCTCCTCCAAACGGGAAAACCAATCGGACTCCGGCAAAAACAAAGCTGAAACGGCATTGGCACCGACCGCCTGCGCCAAGGTCAGCGGATAATAACGCCCCACTCGGTCGACGCTGGGCATCATCACGCCAGCCCAAGCCGACGGCCCGCAAAGGCCGGGACTAAGTGTGAAGCGCCAAATCGGGCTGACCAGAAATAGCGAAAGCCACTGGTCGCCCAACATTTCCTGGCTGGCACGCAACGATCCTTGCAGCCATTGATCCCAGGGATCGATAAACTGTCTGGGCAAGCGCCGACTGACAAAATCGCCCAGCGCCGGCACTTTGCCGAAAAAACCGACGCGGTGATTTTCCGGAACGCTCACAACGACTCCGGACAACGAAAAGTTTGGTACTCGCTGATGCCGAACGGGTTATTGACGCTAGCGGCACGCAGCTCGAAACGGGCGCTATAACCCTCCAATTGCACGGTCAAATTGAAGCGGTCCGGCAGACTAGTCGGCTCGATATTGAATTCGTCCAGCATCCGAAATAAAGCCCATGCCCCTTCCTTAGTTCGACTGACTTGCTTGCCGTCCAAGGCTTCGAACACGACCCGAACCCCGGCACTGTTGTTGGTGCCGGGCCATTGGAATTTGGTCAACTGCTCCGGACCATGGCGGTAGACCAGCTCCTGGCCTTCGACATTCAGCCGAAAAGTCCCGATCCGGTCGTCCAGGGTCAACGGTTTTAACTCGAATTGCACTTGCGGCACCGCCCCGCCGTTCGGGAAAAACGCGTCGCGAATTTTGGCGGCAATTTGGAATTGGCGGATGCTCGCCGGCGCCAAGCCCAGTGCGTTATCGGAGGCCAACTCCCGCCATTGCACCTGCGCGGTATCGACAAAGGCCTTCAGATTGGTGTTGAAAAATTGATCTACCACGCCGTTTGCGGCAAAGACCTTGCCGAAGTCGGCCATCAACACGTCTTGCGGAGTGTTTTTTGCGAACGGGTAGCGACCGGTCAATGCGGCTTTGCACGGCAAACTGACCGAAGTCTTCAACAAATCGTTCAACTGGCCCTTGGCGCCCGTCTTGATTTGCTGGCCGCCAGTCGCGGTCAATGCGTTCAACGACGCGGCGATCGGACCTGGCAAACGCGCGAACTCCATTTTGGCGGCTTGGATGGGATCGATGCCGCCGCCGGCGGCTTTGGCGGCCTCGGTGGACAGTGCCTGGCCTCCGGCATTACTGGCCGCGCCGATCTGCATCAGATAGTCGTGCAAATTCTTCAGACTGGTCAGGGTAGATGCTATCGGCGCAGGCCTATCGGCCGCGCCGCGCACTTGTAAGTTGAAGGGCTCGAAATAAGCCTCCAAAGCTTTAACCGGATCAATACCGCTGTCGCCTTGCTTGGCCATGGCTAGCAACTTTTGGGTTGCCGCTTCCGGAACGGCTAACCCGCCGCCGGCCGCTTTGGTCAAACTATCCGCCAGATTGGCCGACAGCTTGCTCAACGAGGTATTTTTCTCGACCAACTCCAGCAGCAGTTTTAACGGCGAATCGGGTCGGGACAGCAGATCCAAGGTATCGACCAGTTGCGTCGTGCTCGGTTGCGGTCGAAACTTGACCGCCGTCAGCACGCCATCCCACGTCTTTTGATAATCGGCCAGATACAGGCGTTTGAAGTCGCCGTACAGGCGATCCAATTCCAACACCGTATCGGTGGCACTGACACCCAGCACCCAATTTTGCGAGGCGGCTTCCTTGACGTAATCCATGCCTTTCTTTAAAAACCAGTCAGTATAGCCGTACCCGGTAAACAAACCGGGCACAATCAGACTATCCAGGCCCTTGCCATTGGCGGCGGAAAATACGCGATCGCCGTTCGGCGCCAATTGGCCGGCCAATATGACATCGTGATCGTGATCGAATAGGGCTTCGCTTTTGAAGCGGCTATAAACTTGGTTGACCAGCGGTACTTGGGTGAGTTTATTACGAACCGACGTGACGAAGCTGTTATCGATGGTTGCCGAATCCAAGTCGAGCGCCAGCAAATTGTCCAAGTGAGTCAGCAACTGGGCCTGCGTTTCGGGGTCCGTGGAAAACTGATGCTCCCAATCCAGCTTAACCCAGGGTTGCGCGACCTTGATATCCATGCGCTTCGGATCGCCGAACATCAGGTATACGCGCAACAACTGATATAACACATCCAGATTAGCGCCTTCGTCGCCCTGCATACGTTCCTTTAAGCGCACGACAACTAACGGCAAGAAGTTATCCCTCAGCAGTTTTTCGTAGGCCACATTGACACCGGCTTCGATCTTGTCGCCCTGGTACAGGCCGAAACCCCCACTCCAACCCACTTGGCGATAAACCTCTCGTGCATCGGTAAGAGCATTGAGTTTGGGCAACAACGCGACAAATCCACTACGGGTGTCCGTGCCGACCGCATTGCTGGCGCGAAACGCGGCTACATGTTTCTCGACTTCAGCCAGCGCCAGTTTATTTGCTGTCAGACTAACAAACCAGCAAACCACGGCAATAGCGACGACGCCCGCCGTGGCGGCGTAAGCGCCAAGCGACAACAATCGATAGCGGCGTTCGATCTTCGGATCGACACCCACCAAATCGGCTTCCGGGAATACGACCTGTTTGAGCAATTTGCCGAGAAAGAAACTCTTGCCGCGTCCGCTCATCATCGGCACGGCCTGACGTTCCAAGCGAAAGCTGCTCGCCAAGGCTGACAACACCCGGTCGATAGGCGTGCCTTCTTGAGTACCGCTACTGAAATAAACCCCGCGTAGTAAAAACGGCTCCTCGTATCGGCTAACCGCAAACGTAGTTTCGAGAAATTGCAAAGCTGACGATTTCAACAACATCATTTGCTGCGGAAAATCGAATATCGCCGCACGGCGTTGTAGGTCGCGCTCTTCTTGCATGCGCTTCAGGCGGCGCTGCAGCAAGCGGTCCACCAATTCGTCGTACGCGAGCCGAAATTGATCGAGGTGCTGCGGCAGGTCTTGAACGCCCGCTCCCGGCGCAAAAGTTTCACCCCATACCTGTCCACGCTCGTCCTCGCTCAGATTGGCATAAAAGTCGGTAAACCCGGCCAGCAAATCAGTTTTGGTGAACAATACATAAACGGGCAACTGCACGCCCAATTGGCCGTTTAGTTCCATGATACGCTGGCGCACAGCCGTGGCATGCTGGCGAATTTCTTCCTCGGTTTGCCGCATTAAATCGCCGACGCTGACGGCGACGAAAACCCCGTTTAACGGCCTACGCGGCCGGTATTTTTTTAACAACTGCAAAAAGCCGTGCCAAGCCGATGCATCGACCTGCTGATGGCTATCTTGGGTTGTGTATCGACCGGCGGTATCTAACAGCACCGCTTCGTCGCTAAACCACCAATCACAATCTCGGGTCCCGCTGACGCCTTTAATCGCATGTTTGCCCAAGCGCTCGGCCAGAGGAAAATGCAAGCCGGAGTTGATTAGTGCGGTAGTTTTACCGGAGCCCGGCGCACCGATGATGGCGTACCAGGGTAGCTCGTACAAATACTGGCTACCGCGCGATTTACCGGTCGGCGTTTTTAATAGCTGTAGGGCATCCTCAAAACCGCGCCGCAGCACGTCCAATTCCGCTTCGCTGGCGGAAGCCGCGTCGTTGGCATCGGCCGTCGCTAAGTCCGCGATCAGTTTTTTCTCGCGGTTGGTCGAGAGTACCTTATGCAGCATACGATATGCCAACCAGACAGCGACCAAAATCCCTATCGCCAACCAGCGAGCCCATTCGGACTCCAACGGAACTGCTCCGGCTATCGCAATCAACGGACCGATAAACCAGATCAGCAGCGCAACGGCAAGCACGCCAAGCAGTTCCAGCACCCATTTTGTTTTCAAGAAAACCATAATCCGTCCCACGCGGCTATCTCACTTCACCAAAATATCGACACGACGATTGAACGCCCGGTGTTCCGGGCTATCGTTAGGCTCCAGCGGCTCTCCGTCAGCCCGGCCTTCGGCTCGGGCAGTGCCTGCCAATTGGGCCGACTGTTGCAAAATAGTCAATACGTTTTTTGCCCTAGCGGTGGACAGACTCCAATTGGACGGGAATTTGGCCGACACAATGGGCTTATCATCGGTGTGGCCGGTTACTAATATACTCTCCTGACCATTTTCCAGCTCCTTGGCGATTTTCTTGAGCATTGGCAGAAACTCGGGTTTCACCTGATCGCTACCGGATGGAAACGAATTACGGACGCGAATGACGCTATCATCGACAACTTCTACCATATTCGCGGCGATTTCGTCCTTCAGCAGCGGCTTGAACCTCTCCAGATGCGGCACGGCTTTTACTTGCGTTTGAGCAGATTGCGCCGCGGACGTATCAACGGTAGTTTGGGCTGGCGCGGCGGTCAACGTTAATAAATCTCGGTATACCGGGTCTGAAGTCGAATTGATCCAATAGGCAAACCCTAGATAGCACAGTATCAGCAAACCCGCCGCCACCGCTCCGAATATCCAGAGGGGAACCTGCTTCATCAAGTTGCTTTTTCCAGTATTTTGGCCGCGCCAGCGTGGCGACAACTCCGGTTCAAAGTCGCCCCGAACTCGTTGGATGAGCTGATATAACTCCAAGCGCTGGCGCTCTATATCGTTTAAACCATTCGGAATAACTCGGTATTTCCCTTCGAACCCAAAACTCATTAATACATAGCAAAACTCCAATAATGACAAGCTTTGCGCCGGCTGCTTGACCAGATAATCGACGATTTGAAAAAAACGCTCTCCACCCCAGGCCTCCTTATGAAACACGATTAACAAGCTCTGGTGCCCCCAGTTACTTTGACTGCCCCAAGGGGTGTTTTGAATGATTTCATCCAGAAACGTACATAAACAATAGCTGGCCATTCGGCCTTGTTCAGTCGGAATGCCGGCGGCCAAGGTGCGGTTTTCGAACTCGCGCACCTCCTTTCCCAATTTCTGCTTGAGTTCATCAACCGCAGGGTAGCTTACCGTTTGTTTCAATCTGGACGCTAGTGACAACAAGCCCGCAGCCAAATCGACCAAGGAGCCGGATTGCCTAAACGGCAAGGCCTCTATCAAGTTGACAGGCGCCTGAATATTTAGGGGGGGCTGAATCTGAGCGGCTGGCCGGCTGGCGCCGACATCCGGTGATCGCCCGCCAGGCATGGGCCGAAGTACGGTTTTGTCGTCGTCACCGAAAGGTCCACCTTGCACCATAATCATCACCCTTTTTTGATGGCCCAAAATTCCAATTCCAAGCCTGGAAAATTACCGCCGATATGGAAAGCGAAACCACCTGAATCCGCCATCTTCTTCCAGTACGGACTATGTTTGTCGAGTTCGAAATATGAATAGCCGGCGTGATAGGGCAGCTGTCTTGGGGCGACCGGTAGTGGGTGAATAGAGATTCCAGGTAGCGCCGCTGTCACTAGTTGAGTGATTTCTTCGACGGGACCTATTTTGACTTGTGGCGGAAAGTGAGTACGTAGCATTTCCGACGAAATCTGCGCGCCTGCCGCCAACACGTATATCGCACTATCCAACAGTTTGACGTCTGGACGACCGGAGTAGTAAACGGATTGACTATGTTTGTTTAGCGGAATCTGGATGGCGTTCTGCTCAAGCACCATACTCAGTAACCGACGTAATTCTTCGATCAACGGAATGAAGCTTAACCGTAAATCGTCATGCTGGTAGTCCGGCATTTTCGCCGGACGCTTATTCTGCCTGTAAAAAGTTGAGAGGTCTCCCATGATTTGCAAGCTTAGACTAAACATGCTTTCCGGGTGGAGACTCGTTTCGTTGGCTAAGTGCTGAAGCAGTGGTTGGTAGCGATTGATAGTTTGCAGCAACATGAAATCGGCGACTTCCGCAACCCCGGCACCTTGCGATGCGCCGGATACTCGCGAGGCCAAAGCTTCCCCACGAGTGTGTAACAAACCGTTCAGTTCTCGTAAAAAGCCGGATAATAAGCCGCACGCACCCGCCTTTAAAACAGGGGGTATATAGTTTTCATCCAGTAGCACAGTTTTATCCGCGCGAACTTCAATTATTCGAGCAACGCCCAAACACAAAAAACCCGAGCGCTCCTCGCTTTCCAACATTAAGCGCGGGCGAATAACCCCAATTTGAACCGGGTAGCGTCCATCATTCCCAGCATTGCTATCTCTCACATCCCTAGTTGCTATCCGGTAACGAGCCAATGAATCGGGCGTATGCTCGTCATCGGTTTCCGCAGCTTCTGACCGACGCATAGGCAAGGCTAAATAGACCCGTTCGTCAGTAGTCCCTGATGGTATATCCAGTGGTAACGGTAATTCGTCTTCCGTAGGCAGATTATATGGTGTACCGTCTTGGAAGATTCCCCTTGCCCTTAACAGGCAGATTTTTCCAATCGCCAATGATCCGTGATCAATTTCCAGGGCAGAATAACCCCAATCGAATGCACGAATGCCATGGCAGCGTCCGTCTATCCGCGCTTCCAAATAGCGATCATGCTGCTGGAAATGTTGCGGGCGAAGAAACATACCCTCGGACCAAACGATCCTGTTGTTATTAGACATATTTAGTCAAACATTTTGCTAGTTACAGGGAAGTCGTTTAGCGCTCCGCTCCCGGCCTTTTACCGGCGCATGAGCAATTTCATTTGCATTTCATACGCGTTAGCGAATTCTTCACCGAAGAAATCCTCTTGTGCCGATTTTGTCAAATGCGGATAGGCTTCGCAGTATTGATCCCAACATTTCGCTTTCTTTTGAAACACGATACCTTCACCGAGTGACTTTTCGAATAAATCTGGATCGAAACGTTTTAATATCGCGACAAGCGATGCCTGTATTCCGGCAGTCATGGCCATTTGATGCGAACTAATGTCGTTATACGCCTCATCCACCGCTGATTTCGGGTCGATAAACGCTGGATTTCCAGGCATTAACATGAGTTTCAGCACGCTTTCGACATCCGGGTTAAATTTTAACGGGTTGTTGTCGAATGATTTGATAGTCGTCACCGAAACTCTGAATTCGCTTTTCATTTCTGCCCGGGCCCTTAACACGTCCATTAGGCCTACAGTTAAACTCCGGAATAATATCCCAGCTGTCCGCATAACTTCGGGCCATTGCTCGGGCGATGAAAACGCCGCTTCGTGCACACCTGCGCCTTCCAAAAAACATGAGAGTAGGTGTTTCGTGTCGGTTGCCGTTCCGGATACCGCATCTTCATCTGAAGACTTTGCTACGGTAAACGGTTTTGGAGCCTCGGGGAAAGAAGGCGAAGGTTGCGCCACACTGGATTTCGGTGCCTCTACCTCAAACTGCTTAATCTCAGGTATCTCCCTTGGTGCATCAATACAGAAATCAGGGGCACTCTGAAAGGGTGATAGTTCCGATTCGTCACTACTTTTTGCCAGCGCATCGAGTCCCTTCAATAAATCTCCAATATCCTTAGGCGCATCTCCAACACTTAATGCCGGAGGAGGTGTAAAGCTATCATTAAAGGAAGAAGATATTAGCTCTTCGGCGAACGCATTTTTTTGAAACGGAGCAATGTCATCTTGCACAGCGGCAAACGGAGAGTTATCCGCACTGAAAGGGCCCGGTATTGAAAACTCAAACGCTCCGCTTGTGTTTTCAGTTACCGGCGAAGTAATTGGCTCGCTAACTCGATAGTTAGCGATAAGCTCGTACTCACCGATACGTATTAAGGAATTATCAGGCAATAAGTGTAATTCATTATTTAACGTTAGTCCCTCATTGACCAAGTGTGTGCCGTTTTTACTGGCATCTTGGATATAAAAGCAGTTGGCTTGAAAAGAGATATTCGCGTGGTGACCGGATATAAAGCTCTCTGGATCAACCAAGACTAACGTATTTCCCGGCTTTCTGCCTATCGTCCCGCCTTTCTCATCGAATTCCGCGTTCAGCGGTTGAGCAATAGGCACCCCTTTATAAGTCAGCACTTGCAGAGTGAGGTTCATAAAGTTTGCGTTTACCTAACTTTGACAAAATATCCAAATTGTGAACGACGGCTTGCTTCGAAACATAGCCGAAGGTTTGTTCTTCATTTTTCTGCGTCGTAAAGTGTAGTGCACATTTTATCCCCTGTGCGATACGTATTAACCAGATACAAGCTTGGCTACTGAGTTATCGGCAAATCTTATTTTTGCGGATTACTCTCTTCGGTGCCGGTCACCTGATTCGACATACATTCAACTACGCTCTCGGTGTAATTTGAATGTGCATCCGCAAGTTTTTTTGGATCACCAAAGTCGCTTCTCAATTCCGATAGCGTTTTTTTAGGATCAGGAGATTTATTCAAGCTCAACATTTTTGTGTAATTTTTGTAGGCTACTCGACGTACTGGATCTAATAAGAACAATCCAGGCATATTGCTTGACGTTGAAGCTACTACGCAATTAGTCATAATCTCCGGTGATATTCTGTAATCCTGTATGTCCTTATCTGCTTTCATTTGTTCTAATACGGCTAGTTTATAGTCTTCTTTTTCCGAACATCCTGCCAAGATAGTTACTGACAGTACAATTAATAAGATTTTTTTCATGCCTTGCTCTTAAATAATCCTGTTACAACCTCAATCCGTGCTACACATTTAAGCCTTGGGCATTGCGTTGCCTGGCAAATTAAAGACACAGATTAAAAAAAAACCCCCGCTATTTTTCAATAGCGAGGGCTTTCAATCCTCTAAGCTTTTACGCTTAGACTTTCATTAATTAGATGAAAGTCGGGATCAGCGGAGCGTCAATAGTTACCAATTGACGGCTGCCGTTAGCATCCCAGAAGAACAACAGACCAGCGAAGCGGCTGTCTGGATCGTAGATCAAGTCGGCCAGACGGTATACTTCCCAAGCAGCGTCAGAAGCTGTAACTTCGACAGTGCGGGTTTCGCCTGGAGCCAGAGGGCTGTTATCGCTAACAGTCAGGCCTTCTTCAGCCAACAAGTCGTCAGGATAAGCTGTATCGTCTTCATGAACCGCAGGATCCAGGAAGCGAACACCCGCTGTGTTGAACTCGCCCAAACGAACAGGAGAATCACCGTTGTTGGTGATAGTCAAGGTCATTTGCATCGCACGACCAGGTACACGGTAAGAAGCGTCATCAACTTTTACAGAAACAGTAGCTTCTGGCATTTGATAAGTTTTCATACCACGCAACAAACCAGCTTGCAGCGGAGTTGTTACAGGGTATTTTTCGTTGGTTGTGCCCATTGAGGCGGCAACGATAACCATAGTACCAACTGCGAACAGCATACCAACTTTTTTGTCACCAGCTGAGATCAAAGAATCTGCTTTACCGGTGCTTACAGCGATATGACGTGGAACGAACAGAGGACGTTTGATCCAGAACAGCAACCAAGCGAACGCAATTACGAACCATACTGCGTGCCAGAAATAGACGTTATCCAGAGCGTAGTGTTCCAGGTCTATGGTTTGGCCGGTCAGAGTGGTAACAGGGTTTACGAATTCTTTCATTGAACCGGTAATGGTTACCCATTTACCAGGACCGATGATAGGACCACCGCCTTGTACGTTCATCATGGAATGAACGTGCCAGTCGCCAGGACGACGAGCTTTCAGCAGAACTTTAAATTCGTATACTTCACCCAATTCCAAGGAAACTGAACGAGGAACCAGTTGACCACCAATCCAAGAACCAGCACGAATAAATACTGGACCAGGAATACCAACGTTCAAGAACGAAACTTCTGGTTTATCAACGGTTTCAGGCCAACCTGCGAATACCAGGAACTTACCAGAAATGGTCATCGTTTCGTTAACAGGTACTTCTTCTTTTGACCAGTTCAAGTCAAACCAGTGAATAGTCCGCATCCGCATAAACGCAGCCTGTGACTTTTCACCATGAGCAGATGCCGTTGGAGCGTAAAACATCGCTGCTGTCATTGCGACCAACAGTGCGACAAAGGACAGTTTTGCAACTTTGTCTTTTATTATTTTCATATTTCCTCCTCTATCACTAGAGAATTTAAATTAAGACTTTCTGGCAATCTATGTGTAATTAAATTGCCAGCTTCATTTTTATCGAACCGTTCTAATTAAGAAGCGTCGTCAGCGATGAAATCGGTTTTAGCAAACCATCTGCCGAAGAAATGCCACAAGAAGTAGATGATGATAGAAACGAAACCGGAGAAGAACGCTGATACAGGAGCAACGTCTTTACCGAAAGTTCTTAAAGTACCTTTCTCAACCATCCGGATGTACTCAGGAGTACCGGTACGAACATAGTGATAACCTTGCAAGTCAGCCAAAGTCATCATCATACCGTTGTACTCTACAGGAACGTGCAGAGGTGCGATTACTGGCCAGTTACCTGGGTAGAACAACAGACCATAAGCAAGGCCACCAACTACCGCAGTCAAAGTCATGCTGTTGCCCAACATCAGGATTGTATCCAGCACGATTGCGCCAGGAATCAGGTTTGAAGGGAAGCAGATGTTGACTGGGAAGTATGTCCAACCCCAGAAGTTCATGTAACGGTTAATCCACTCACCAATCATCAGAGCAACAACAGACAGAGTTGCGCCGACTGGCAAACGGTATCTCCACCACAAGCATGCTTGAACGGCCGCAGGGAAAGTAATAGAAACGATAGGCGCCACGGTTACCCACAGACGTCTATCTTTCCAGTCGGTCCAGAAGTCCCAGTCACCACCGGTCAACATGTAGTGAATGTGATAACCGCCCAGAACCGCTGTGAACAGTGTAAAAAGAATCATCCAGTCAAACGTACGGGAAACTTGTACCGCTTCCGCACGAGAACGTACAGCTGATTGAGATGCGCTCATTAGCTTACCTCCTAAAGAATTAAAATTATATTTTTTACCACTCTCTTATCCTGCTCCGACCAATGGCGGACCGGAGCAAGAAAGGAGATAGTTTTTACTTTTAAAAGCCTGAATTAAGCCAGGTCTTTTTTCAGCAATTTGGTAATTGCCATTACTTCGGTGTTCACAACACCCATTATAGCCAGAGCAGCCCAACCAAAGAATACGAAACCGTAGTGCAAAGGCGCAACGAACAACTCTTCCATAAACCAGAATGTGTGACCCCATTCATTCAAACCAACGTTTGGCAGAATCATGAATGGACCGATAACTGCGATCAAATACATCAGGTGCAAACCTTCTTGATAGGTAGGCAGTCTGGTTTTTGCGTACATGAAAGAAGCAGAACCAGTAATGATGTAGATTGGGTAAGACAGATAGAACTCGATGATGTGACTTGGGGTAAAGTCGGTATCACGAACGATGGTTTGGTGCCATGTGCCATCTTGCTCGGTGAAGTAAGAAGCACCCCAGTAGATTGCCCAACCGTAGCAAACCAACCAAGTCCAGTGAGTAAAGTGACGACGCAGCTCTTCACGTGGAGTGATCGACATTACTTTACGGTCACGAGTTTTCCAGATATAGCCGTTGATACCTGCGAACAGGATAACTTCGACTACGATCTCGATGTACAGCATATTCATCCAGTATGTTTCGAACTCAGGCGCGAATGAGTCCAGACCAGCTGACCAGCCGTAAACGCCTTCGTACCAACGAATGAATGAATAAAAACCCAAGTACAGTGCGATGCCTGCCCACAGGTTTTTTTGATTTAAAAGCGGTGCTTCCGCAGCATCAGCCTTAACTGATTCAGTTGTAGCAGCCATTTCTACCTCCTAAAAGATTGTCTAAATCCCCGATCATATCGGGAGTTCTTTGTTTTTCCTGAATTCAAGCCTTCTAAATTAAGAAGACACCCCCTCCCTTGAGGTGCGAGGCAGTCTACCATCTTGCAAATCCTTGTCAAGTCAATTCATCGTTTCCTACAATAAGTGCTTGCGCCCGCCTAAACAGCATATTACGTTCAGCCGCATCGTCGAATCTGGTTTAGCTCTCCGACCATAAATTTGGATACTTAACGCATCGCTCTGTTGGCAAATTGGCAAATGAAAACGCCCAGTTGGTAGCGGTCAGACCGCTTCTAAAGTCCATACAGCAATACATACATGAAATCGCTCTTATTCTGGTATTCTTGGCATATGTTCGGTGGAAATCGCAAGAAAAGCATTTTTGGCCGGTAGATGGACATTATTTCAGTCTTTTTGGATCTGGTTTGAATTCGCTTGTTGTTGTGCCATCTGCGTCTTAACGAAGCATTCCCAACCGAATACCTAGCCACACCTTATAAAAATCTAGTAGCGCGGCTTGAAGCTTATTTCACCTTGCGCTCAAGGGCGTTGGAACGAGCGATGGGCTATCGTTCAAGATAAGTCGCCAAATAGACAGTTACTAATCGAGCAAGACAAAAAAAGCCCGCCTATT
>NZ_LUUK01000170.1 GCF_001644025.1 Methylomonas koyamae | reverse complement strand
GACAACTAAAATCATCGTCATCTTCCGGCAAGGTCCAAATGGTATGGAGATGTTCCGGTAACACAACAATCGCGTCGATATTAAACGGGTGTTGATCTTTTACGTTACGAAAAGATTCGCGAAGCAATTCAATCCTGTCGGTCAGTAAAGTCCGGTGTCGTTCCGCCAAATTGACTGTGAAAAAATAACAACCGCCTTTGAGGCGATGTCGGCGATATTCTGTCATATCGGGTTTATCGGGGTATTTCGTTTGATGGGTTTCGCTTCGCTCTACCCATCCTACTGTCGGCAATTGACTCGCCCCCGGTCATTGGATAAGCCCTGCAGGATTGCCTCCCGTGGATCGCATTCTGCCTCCCTTCCACCGCAGGACTCGCAGATTCCGCAAAGTGCTTGGTCCAATGAACGGTCGCATCATTGGCGTTCTGTCCCTTTTCCCCGATGGTATTTCGCCAATCGGCGGATTGCCAGCTCAACCGCTATCCGCCAGCGGATTCTCTCGATCGGTCTGTTGCCCAAGTTGCTGGGCCAAGCCAAGCAGTATGCCTTCGGGACCCCGAATGTAGCAGAGCCGGTAGCTGTTTTGATAGTTGACGACCTCGTCGACCACGGTCGCGCCGAGCAGACCAAGCCGGGTCAGCGTGTCGTCGAGGTTGTCCACGGCAAACATGACGCGCTGGTAACCCAGCGCATTGACCGGGGCGGTACGGTGATCGGAAGCCACGGCTGGGGCGTCGAAACGCGCCAGCTCGATGCGGCCGTGGCCGTCCGGCGTACGCAGCATGGCGATCTCGACGCGCTGGCCGCGCAAGCCGGTGACGCGCCCGGCCCATTCGTCGTCGATGTTCATACGCCCTTCCAGGACCAGGCCGAGTTCCAAGAAAAATTCAACGGCGGCATCGAGATCGGCCACGACGATGCCGACATTGTCCATACGTTTAACAGTCATAAGGTCTCCTGGGTGTTTGTTATTCCGGCCTCGCGAAGTCTAAACGGCCGTTCGCCTCTGGCAAGACGGCCAATCTTTCGATAAGCACGCACGGTTCGAACTTTTAAGGGCCGGCTCAATAAGGTTAGCGGCGGACCGCGTTACGCGGCTTCACCGCAGCCGGCCGTCTCGATGGCTGGCTTGACGTCCGCTTAGCGATCAGGGAAGTCCGGATAGTTGGCGCCCTCCCCTCCCAGAGAAAACCGTCTAAGCCGGTGACATAGCCGAAATAGTCGCCCATATGCCGATAAGTTAAACCGTTCGTGGTGAGCTTGTCGAACTGCGGACGGTTTAACCCTTCGCCCGTCGACCGTGCTCGGGACAAACGGTTAATCCGTAACTTAACCGGGTTGCTCGCCGCCCAAGTCCATGGATTGCGCCTGCTTAGTAACCATTGCGCCGAAAGCTGCAACACGCCCAAGCAACGCATCGGCTTCGGCCAAGCGCCGATCGAACGAGTCCGGCGCCGGCAATCCCGCCATCGTTAGGGCCGCGAGGGCGCGAGCGCTTGCAAATGCGGTGTCATAACGCCTTCAAGCCAACACATGAAGACCTGCACGCGCCGGGACAGGTGGCGGCGGTTGCTGTATAGCAGCGTGACCGGCAGCGGTTCGGCCCGGTAGTCCGGCAAGACTTCGATCAGCTCGCCGCGCTGCAGGTAGGGTTCCAGGTTGGGTTCCGGTCCCTGAATCATACCCAAACCGGCCAGACAGGCGGAAAAATAGGCGATGGAGCTGTTGACGGTCAAATTGCCGGCCATAGGCAGGTTGCGGACCTCGCCGCTGGCGGCATCGACGTATTCGAAGCCGGCGGGTTTGCTGCCCAGGCTCAAGGCGTAATGTACCAAACGATGTTCGGCCAAATCGGCCAGGGTTTGCGGGATGCCGTAGGCGGCGGCGTACGCGGGACTGACGCAATTCAATTGCCGATAGGCGCCCAAGCGGCGAGCCACCAAGCGCGAGTCGGAGATGGTGCCGGCCCGCATCACGCAATCGAAGCCTTCGGCGACGATATCGACTAAGTGGTCGGTGGCGCCGAGTTCGACTTCGACGTTCGGATAGCGGGCCATGAATTCCGGCAAGCGCGCCATCACAATGCCGGCCACCGCGCCGACCGACATATCCACCCGCAGCCGGCCGCGCACGTCGGCCGGATCGATACGGAACATGTCTTGCAATTCCTCGGCATCGGCCAGCCATTCCAGGCAGCGTTGATAAAACACCTGGCCATCCTGAGTCATTTGCACCCGCCGGGTGGTGCGGTGTAGCAAGCGAATGCCGGTTTGGTTTTCCAGCCATTGCACGGCCAACGAGGTCGAGGCCTTGGGCAGGCCTAAATCCGCCGCGGCCTGCGTAAAACTGGCCGCTTCGGCGACCCGAACGAAGATTTTGATCGCGTCGAGTTGATTCATCTTGGAGGACTGGTTTCCTGAAAAAACGATTGGGCAACGCCGTATGAATAGTTAGAAATTTTGAACAGTGTTATCGGCATTTGCCCGTTTATCCGATGAAATCCTAAAAATATACTGAATTCCGTCTATTGCAACCGGCGCGCTGGCGCCGCAAAACGGAGGTTCGGATGGCAAAAATCGCTTTAATCACCGGCGCGTCGCGCGGCATCGGCAAGGCCGTCGCGCTGCGTCTGGCACAAGACGGCTTCGACGTCGCGGTCAATTACGCCGCGAACGCCCAGGCCGCCGAGGAGGTCGCCGCGCAAATTCGCCTGATCGGCCGGCAAGCGGTGGCTTTGCCCGCCGACGTCAGCAATCCGGCGCAAGTCGCCGAGTTATTCGCCAACGCCGAGCGAGCGCTGGGGCGCATCGACGTGCTGGTCAACAACGCCGGCATCATGAAATTGCAAATGCTGGCGGAAACCGACGACGCCAGCTTCGACGACATCGTCGCGGTCAATTTGAAAGGCACGTTCAACACGCTGCGCCTGGCGGCGACAGACTTGAACGACGCCGGCCGCATCGTCAACTTTTCGACCAGCGCGATCGGCCTGGCTCTGCCAGGCTATGCGATCTACAACGCCGCCAAGGCCGGGGTGGAAGCCCTGTCCCGCACCTTTGCCAACGAATTGCGCGGCCGCAATATTACCGTGAATTGCGTCGCGCCGGGACCGACCGATACCGAATTGTTCTTTCACGGCAAGACCGCCGAGCAAGTCGAACGCTTACGCAAGTTGCCACCGCTGGAACGCCTGGCAACGCCGGACGACATTGCCGCCGTCGTCGCGTTTCTGGCCGGCCCGGACGGCGGCTGGATCAACGGCCAAGTCCTGCGCGCCAACGGCGGACTGAATTAAACCCAACAACCGCTTTCAACGACAAACACAATCTAAGCCAGGAGTAAGCCATGTCCAAGCAACTATTAACGTCCTTTCAATTGCACGATTTAACGCTGAGCAACCGCGTGGTGCTGGCACCGTTGACTCGCGCCAGGGCCGGCCAGGAACGGCTGGCCAATGTCATGATGGCCGAATATTACCGGCAACGCGCCTCCGCCGGCTTGCTGATCAGCGAAGCGACGTCGATTTCCGAACAAGGCTTGGGCTGGGTGAATACGCCCGGTATTTACAGCGATGCGATGGCGCAAGCCTGGCGTCAGGTGACCGACGCGGTACACAGCCGGGGCGGCAGGATTTTCATGCAACTGTGGCATTGCGGCCGGGCTTCGCACAGCAGCTTTCACGGCGGACAACCGGCCGTCGCACCGTCCGCGATAAAACTAAACGGCGATTACATTCACACGCCGCTAGGCAAACAGCCTTACGAAACGCCACGCGCGCTGGAAACCGCCGAATTGGCCGGCGTCGTCGAGGATTATCGCCGCGCCGCCGAACGCGCCTTGCTAGCCGGCTTCGACGGCGTCGAAATCCATGCCGCCAACGGCTATTTGTTGGACGAATTTCTGCAATCCAAAACCAATCACCGCGACGACGCCTACGGCGGCAGCATCGCCAACCGCTATCGCCTGCTCGGCGAAGTGTTTGCCGCGATCGCGACGGTCTGGCCGGCGCACCGCATCGGCGTTAGACTGTCGCCCAACGGCGCCTTCAACGACATGGGGTCGGCCGATTACCGCGAGCAGTTCGCTTACGTCGCTCAACAACTCGACCGACTCGGCCTGGCCTATTTGCACGTGATGGACGGCCTGGGCTTTGGATTTCACCAACTCGGCAGCGCGATGACCTTAAGCGAATTCCGCGAGTATTTCCACGGGCCGCTGATGGGCAACTCCGGCTACGATCAAGCCAGCGCCGAGCAAGCCATCGCTTCCGGCGCGGCCGACCTGATCGCGTTCGGCCGGCCGTTCATCAGCAATCCGGACCTGGTGGAACGCTTTGCCCGGAACGCGGCATTGAATCCGGAAGCCGATGTCGCCCACTGGTACACACCGGGCGGCGCCACCGGCTATATCGATTTCCCCTGCTTGCAATATTAATCGGCTAGTCTCGGCCAGTCAGAACCATCAGCACAATCGATCAGGAGTCTTCATGGATTTGCAATTACACGACAAAACCGCGTTGGTGACCGGCAGCACCGCCGGCATCGGCTTCGCCATTGCCAAGGCGCTGGCCGGCGAAGGCGCGAACGTCATCGTCAACGGCCGCTCGACGGCGTCGGTGGCGCAGGCGATCGAAGCGCTAACGCCCTGCGCCGCTAACCAGTTGTTCGGCTTTGCCGGCGATTTAGCTCAGGCCGACACGGCGGTGGCCTTGCTGGCCGCCCATCCCCAGGTGGATATTTTGATCAACAACCTCGGCATCTTCGAACCGGTGGCCTTCGAAGACATTCCTGACGCCGACTGGCGCCGGTTGTTCGAAGTCAACGTGCTGAGCGGCGTGCGCCTAGCCCGACTGTATCTGCCGGCGATGCGCGCCGCCGACTGGGGCCGGATTGTGTTCATCTCCAGCGAAAGCGGCGTGCAAATCCCGGCGGAAATGATTCATTACGGCATGACCAAGGCTGCGCAGATCGCGGTGGCGCGCGGCTTGGCCGAACACGTGGCCGGCACCGGCATCACCGTCAATTCGGTGTTGCCCGGCCCGACCCGCTCGCGCGGCGTTGGCGATTTCGTCAACCAACTGGCCGAGCAACAAGGCATCAGCTTCGAGGCCTTCGAGCAACAATTTTTCGAAACCGTCCGCCCGACTTCGTTGATCAAACGCTTCGCGACGACCGACGAAGTCGCCTCGCTGGTCTGCTATCTGACCAGTCCGCTGGCCGCGGCGACCACCGGCGCCGCGCTGCGGGTTGACGGCGGCGTGATCAAAAGTGCATTCTGATTGTCAGTCCAACTGCGACGACCGGGCGAATTCGCCGCCCGGCCGTCGCCATTTTCCGGAGGTCCAATGTCCGAAGTCACGTTAAACGGCGGTTGCCTGTGCGGCGCCGTGCAATTTCAAGTGCGCGGCGAGCCGCAACGTTTTTACCACTGCCACTGCCGCCGCTGTCGCAAGGCCAGCGGCACCGGCCATGCCAGCAATCTGATCATCGGCGACGCAGCGCTGAGTTTTACTCAAGGCGAAAACTTGCTGAAGCGCTATAAAGTGCCGGACGCCCAACGCTTTGCCCGCCAGTTTTGCAGCGAATGCGGCGCGGCGGTGGCTCGCTTCGTACCGGAATTGAACGGCGTGGTAATTCCAGCCGGCGCACTGGACGATGCCGCGCCGATCCAGCCGCAAGCGCGGATATTCTGGGATTCGCGCGCCGATTGGTCTTGCGACGGCGACGATCTGCCGCGTTACGCCGAATATCCGGTGTAAAAGCCATCCGGCGGTTTAGTTCTCGCGGCAATGGGGATCGTTCTCGACGAGGTACGCTGGGGCATGATCGGCTGCGGCGCGGTGACCGAACGCAAAAGCGCGCCGGCCTTCAATAAGATCGAGCATTCGCGGCTGGTGGCGGTGATGGGCCGCGATGCCGGCAAGGCGGCCGATTACGCGGCGCGCCACGGTGTCCCGCGATGGTATGCCGATGCGGAGGCGCTGATGGCCGATCCGGAGGTCAATGCCATTTATGTCGCGACGCCACCGTCCAGCCACGCCGAATACGCAGTGCTGGCCTTGCAAGCCGGTAAACCGGTCTACGTCGAAAAACCGATGGCCTGCCGCTACGCCGAATGCCAGGCCATGAACCAAGCCGCCAGCGCCGCCGGCTTGCCGCTATTCGTAGCCTATTACCGGCGAGCCTTACCGTATTTTTTGCAAGTCAAAGCGCTATTGGATGCCGCCTCGATCGGCTCGATATTGGCGGTCAACGTGCGCCTGGTGCAATCGCCGCGCCCGGCCGACCGCAATCCAAACAGCTTACCGTGGCGGGTAAACCCGGCCGTGGCCGGCGGCGGTTACTTCTTCGATTTGGCCTGCCATAGCTTGGACTTACTGGACTTTTTACTAGGCGCTATCGTCGACGCCCAAGGCTGCGCCGAAAATCGCGGCGGACTTTATCCGGCGGAAGACACCGTCGCGGCATCTTTTAAATTCGCAAGCGGCGCACTGGGCACGGGTTTCTGGACTTTCGCCGCCACGGACGCCGGCCGAAGCGACAGCGTCGAAATTCTGGGCACTGCCGGCACGATCCGCTTCTCGACTTTCGCCTTCACGCCGATCGAGCTGGAAACTCCTACTGGCACCCAACGCTACCTGCCGCCGAATCCGGAAAACATCCAATTCCACCTAATCGCCGCCATCGTCGCCGAACTGCGCGGCCAAGGTCGCTCGCCGTCGAACGGCACCAGCGCGGCCAAAACCAACTGGGTCATGGATTGCATCATAGGCGTTGGGCACGAATCGAAATTTGCTGGTTTGGGTTAGCTCTAGCATATTGTTCAGCTTGTGTTTGCCAAGCGCGACAATCGGGATATAACCGCGATTCACCCAGCCTTCGAGGACGCCGGTGGAGATGCCGGTTAGCTCGCGGAAGCGTTCCCGATGCATAACCGGGACGACGGCCGGCAAGGGCCATTGTTGGGCTTGTTCCATGTTTTCGGGCATTTGAGTTAGTATTAGTGCTGGTTGGGTTACAGGCAAAACATGGTGACTATGTTTGTACGCCACCATGAAAACCTTGCGCGAACGACTTTTAAAGGCAATTGACTTTAAAAGGGAAGCTTCAAAATCTTTAGAAGAGACGGCAGGCGTTGCCCGTGCAAAGTGGTCAAACATCAAGCGCAAAAACCCAATTTGAGCCGCCGAAGAACATTTGGAATCAGTATTCAAGCTATGGCTTGAATACGCATTATGGATAGAGCAATAGAACAGACCAACCCAGAAGCCGGACAAATCAGCCCGGAACTGGAGGAAACCATGCAAAAACTAAGTTAGGCTGGATAACGGCGATTAAGGCTTTAGCGAAATGGAATTGCTGTTATTCAGCCAAGGATTGAAATTACCAGTGAATTCACTCTGGGAAAAGACAAACGCTATAGTGCTGGCAATAGGGATAAGACATGACAAAATACTACACAAACGAAGTATTTACACCCACAATACCTGCTAGATTAGCTTTCGTGGAGAGGGAAACAATTAACCAAAAACTAGTTAATGCACTTAGAACTCCAGGAAAGCAAATAGTAGTGTATGGATACTCTGGATCAGGAAAAACAACTTTACTAGTAAATAAACTACATCAACTATACGAGGATCATATAACTTCGCGTTGTATGCAAGGACTGACTTTCGAACAACTAGTGTTAGATGCATTCGATCAACTTGCTCCTTTCTACACTTCAGAAACAGGTGAAATTAAAAAAAACGGAATTGATATAAAATTAAGTAGCGATTATTCAGTTATCAAGGGACAAATCAGACTAATAAACAACCAAGACAACTCGGTAAAAGCTCAAAGAATACTGCCCCCACAGCTAACCCCTCAATCTTTAGCTAGATTCATGGGAAAAGCAAAATGTTGCTGGGTGCTTGAAGATTTCCACAAGATTGACGAATGTGAAAGAACAAAGCTATCACAAATAATGAAAATATTTATGGATATGGCTGATGAATATTCAACATTAAAAGTTATAGCTATAGGCGCAGTTGATACCGCTCGACAAGTTATAGAGTACGACTCAGAAATGAGAAACAGAGTTTCCGAGATACACGTTCCGCTTATGAATAGTGACGAAATTGAAGAAATAATAACACGCGGATGCCAACTCCTAAACTTAGAATTCGAAAAAAAACTCAAAACAGATATTAGCAATTACGCCAACGGTTTAGCATCAGTTTGCCACCACTTGTGTCTAAATATTTGTACCACACAGGACATTAATAATACATTAGACGTTCGTCGAGAGATAACAGGAAGTGAACTTGATGGCGCGGTAAAACTATATTTAGAAGAAGCATCAGATACGCTTAAAAAAAACCTTCGAAAGAGCGTTTAAGCAGGAACGAGCTAAGAAATTTAATAATGCAAAAATCATCATTCAAGCATTGTCAGAACTACCGCAGGAAGGAGCAACAAGAGCTCAGATTTTTCAACAAATATCGAAAAACGAACGTGAGTATCCGCAGGGAAATTTAACTTTGTTCCTAGATAAACTATGTAAAATCAAAGACGATCAGATTATAAAGCTTGAAAGTCAAACCGGAATTTATTCCTTCGTTGACCCCCTATATAGATCATTCGCTATTGCACTATTTAGTCAAAACAAGAAAACCCCAAATACAGTCGCATTAGACGGAATATCTGAAAAAATGATTAAACTGATATACACGTACATTGACCAAACAAAAAAGGTAGAGCAATTAAGGGCAAAAATTAAAGACTAACTCCACAATTAATTAACCGACGCTTACTCAACCTATTGCGCTGGCGACTACCATATTCCGACTTGCGTCAGATGTGGCAAAAAGATGGTTAAACGTACCGCCAAATCAGGAAAAAACGCCAGTGGTGGATTTTGGGGTTGCGCGAATTATCGTCAATGCAAGATCACAATGCGTGTAAAACAATAAACGGGAAATGTCCATGCGGATATCACGTGTAAACCTAATCGCATTATTTACCCTTCTGACAATCAACACGCCTTTAGCCAAAGCCGAGAACTCAAACGAGCGAATCGTCAGCAAAATAATTGAAGAACGTAGCAATAATGCACAAAAACGGGTTATGCAACGCTTGAAATAGCAACAGAATATTTCAGACGCGAATCGGCTTTATTATAAAAAATACCCGGACGCTCCGAGAATCAAAGAACCAACATCGAATTCGTTAAATATTGCTGTTGGTGAAGCGCTCCTCAACCCTTTACCTACAAATAGCGATGATAGCGATCCTAAGAACAATCCGGAGCAATGGGACTATATCGCATCATCGAATAAAAAATGCGGATTTCATAAAGGGACAAGAAAAAAGGCTTGTTAGGATACCAAAATTGGAAAATAATTCATGCTCGCAACCTGAAAAAACATGATCAAAATGCCTACGAGCACAACTCCCAAAAGAAACAATAAATATTTAGAAGAAAATCTAAAAGAACTATATAGTGATTACAAACGCAATATTCTACTTTCATTTAAATATATAGAATCAATAAAAAATATAAATATCTCCGAAAGACAATTCAAGATGTTTTCTGCAAACTATTTTTATAGAACTTTAAGTACACCTGCCGCAGTAAGTTCAGTAATCACATGCCTACTCAGCTCATACCCACCGAACATCACCATAGCAAAAAAAATATTACTCGAAAATTTAACGGATGAAATCGGCCGGAGTGACAAGGAGCATAACCACTTAACTTTATTACTTGATTCAATAAATATTGTCAGAAGCAAGGTATTCAGACTCGGCGAAATATCTATGAATGATTTATTAGAATCACCACTAATAATACAGGAATCGAGACAATTTAGAGAAAATCAGTTACGGTTATACGGTTCAAGAATAGAACCGATCGTATTAGGAGCTTCATATGCACAAGAAAGCTGTGCCACTAAGATGTTAGAAGCCATCCATCATGGGATATTCAAACCACTTTTCCAAAACCTGAAAGATAAGGAAATAGCCATAATAGAACGATATTTTAATGCTCACCTATGCGACAGCAATGGAGCAAGAGAAAAAGCTCACAGTGAGACTGCAAGAATGGCGCTATTAAAATATTGCGATTAGCATGACGAAGATTATTTTATTCTAGGCGGAGCAAAAAGCTATTTCAATGCACAAATAAATTTCTTTACATCCATAACAAATAAGCTAATGACCGACTTTTAACTTATTATCTAATTATGAGCATTAAAAAGCAGGAATCCGGCGAATGGTTTGCCGATATTCGGCCGAACGGCGTTGGCGGAAAGCGGTATCCTAACCAAAGCGCAGGCGTTGCGTTGGGAGGCTTGGGTTAAGGCGAACAAGACGCAACGGCCGGATTGGGAATCAACGCCTAAGGATAGTCGGCGGCTTTCGGAGTTAATGTATAAGTGGTACGAGGCGCGGTTGGCGTTAAATGGAAGGATTTATATTAGTCATAATTGCGTAACACTCGCTTGATTAAAATGGACGTATTAGAAACGGCTGAGCGATAACTGCCGGCTTCTTTAGTGATTGCTGTCGAACAAGTCTTCATGATAGAGACCGGAAATCTTATTTGATTCAAAAATCAATAAGGCAAGCCTCGCAAAATAAATTTATTCTAATTTCCAACAACACTAATAAGGGGAGTGGGTCATGGCTAAAAGAGTAATTTTGCAAGTTGACGGTGGCGGCATTTTGGGGATTACGCCCGCCATAGTTTTACATCGACTGGAAACCGATTTAAGAGCGAAACACGGCAATAATCATTTTCTGCTGCGGGACATGCTGACTTTGTGCTGCGGCACGAGCACCGGCGCGATTATGGCGGGTTTTGTGGCTGCTGGGGTCGATGCGGCGAATATCGATAAGTTTTATTCGATTGACGGTGTCGATCTTTTCAATAATAGCAAAAATCCGATTTACACCCGATTTTTAAAGCCAAAGTTTCAACGGCAGCCTTTCATCAATAAGTTGAATGCCATTTTGCAAAGCTTTTCGGCATCTCAGAATGCCAATGTTACGCTAGGCCAGTTGCCCAACACTTTGAGGCTGATGACGACGGCTTATAACCTCTCCAGCCATCGAACACACTTCATTAAGTCTTATGACCCAAACGATCAAGCCATTCGGCTTGCCGATGCAGTGGCATGGTCGGCACTTTCGGCCGCTTATTATTTCGGCAAGATCAATGTACCAAATTACACCTGGACACGTTTAGACAACAGCACTCCGCCCAACAGTTATCCGGAAGCAGGCGCATCGTTTCAAGACGGCGGACAAGGCACACAGAATTGCACGCTGGACTTTGTGTTAGCGGAAATTCTAGCGCAAGGCTGGGAGCACGACGACGTTGTTATTATTTCGCTCGGTACTGGAAGCAAAACCAAATTCACGCCTTATAGCCAATCGAAAGACATTTCTGACATTGGCCAAGCGATTAAATTTATCGCAAATCAAGCGCGCGACGAATCGACCACGGTTCAGGAGATGGCTGCGAGGTATATCTGCAAAAAGCTGCCGAATATTCAATTGTTCCGCCTGGATTATGAGAGCCCCGAAGATTACGACCTGGACGATACCGATCATGTCGACGTGTATAAAAAAGGCGCGCAACAAATCATTGCCAGTTCGGAGTATGGCAACTTAGTCGGCTTGCTTTAAGTTGGATTGGGAAACCTTCTTACACGACGAGTATTAGGAAACAGGATTCGAGCGAATGGTTTGCCGATATTCGTCCGAACGGGATTAGCGGTAAGCAGTATCGGAAGAGCTTTCCGACGAAGGCGGAGGCATTGCGTTGGAAGGCTTGGGTTAAGGCGAGCAAGATCCATCGACCGGATGGGGAGCAGCAACCGAAGGATAGCCGGCGTTTGTCGGAGTAGATTGACACGTGGTATCAGTCTTAAGGCCGGCATTTGAAGGACGGCGAAAACCGGCTGTTGATGATCCAGAACATGTGCGGCCGGTTGTAGAATCCAAGAGCCATCGAGATCGACGCGGATTTGTTTTTAGTATATCGCAAAGAGCGATTAGCGGCCGGCGTGTCGGCCAATACGATCAATCACGAGCAGACTTATCTAAACGCGATTTTTAACGGCTGGGCCGCTTGGGCGACTGGTTGGAGCCTAATCCTATCGGCAAGGTCAAGAGGCTTAAAATTGACGAATTCGAGCTGAAGTATTTGAGCCTGGACGAGATTAAATAGCTGTTGACGATGTTACAGGCATCTAAGAGCAACGCTTATGCTCAATGACTGCGGCTTTTTATCTCTGAGTGCCCCGCCGGTGTCCCACGGGACAACGCCCAAAACTAGGCTAAGCAGTCCGAACTTCGTCCAACAAATCCGGGTGTCGGTCTAGGACTTTTAGAAGTTTGACCAGCGCCAGCGGTGGCTTGGTTTTGCCGTTCTCGTAGCGGGAAAAGGCATTGATACCGCCACCGAAAATCTCCGATGCTTCCTTTTGGTCGAGTGCCAATTTTTTGCGGACGCTGGCAATAAAGCTGGGGTCAACAATCGACGCATTGACCTGCTTGTTGAATTCAATCATCAAAGCCATCGTGCGCCGGGATTCGTCGGCATCGGTAATCACTTCATCGCAGGCCGGGCAAAATTCGCCGGTTACGTCGGGAATCATCGTAGACTCGCCTTTGTAGATGTAAGGCATGTCTCGGGTATCCCCCACCAGCTCGGCAGCGCCGCAAGACGGACATTTCATAATCACAACTCCTTAAACGAAACGACCAACACATCATCAACGACAGTTAATTTCAAATAAACATCGCCGGCCACAGTTTTAGGCCGGTAAACATCCTGCCAAACCTTATGGTCGGCATGGGTGCTCATGCTTTGGTAAAAATCCGCTCCAGTTAACTCCAGGATTACCGCCAGCATGTCATCAAAATCAAATCCCAAAGCCGCCGCGCCTTCTCGTGCGCTTTTAGTCGTTCTAATCTTACCGTCGGCAATTAGTGCCTTGATAACCGACAGTTTACAATGGGGTGTTTGTTTCTCCATGCCTGAGATATTAACCTAATTGGTTAGTTCCAACAAATCCGAAACCACGCCTTAATGCTGTGCTATCCAAGCCTCGAAGCTGTCGGCATCTATCAACACCTTGCGACCAATACGGTTTTGTTGGTGCGGATTAGGCGCATTTTTTGGAAAAAATCCGGCCCATTGTTTTGTGGAGTGTTGCGATTTTTATTTCGAATTGTCCGATCAGTGTCCCAAGCAATAAAAAAGGCCTAGGTGAGGAACACCTAAGCCTTTGATATATGGAGCTGGCGATGGGACTCGAACCCGCGACCGGCTGATTACAAAGCCTGACATTAAAGGCGATAACCTTGTATATCAATGACTTGCCGGCTTCGCTTATACCAAACCTACTTCACTTATACTTGAATTGCAGTGTTCAAATAACCTGCCCTGGTACAAAATTGGTACAGTCTTGAACATCTTTTGTAGTTGCAGTTTTTGATTCGGCGCGACAGTCTTTAGGATAGTGGGCCCTTAGGTCTTTTTCGCTATCCAGATCAATATGCTAAGCTTTGCAGATGTGATGCGTCTCCCCGCCACTACGTGGCTTAATTTTTGTAGAAAAATCATAAAGGTGGGTGTGACATAGTCATCATTTATGGGAAAGCGTGATCAAATTTTGTTTAGCATCGCGCCACCTCCTTGATTTATACCAAATTTGATATATGATGATTGAAGTCCACGACGACGCTGTAGATGACATAGAAGGTATTTCACAAATCAACATGTCGGATTCGCTTAAGCTAGTTTCATTTATTGAACAGCTCTGCACCGATCAGAGACTGATAGCAAAACTGCTTGAGAATGGCTTTGGAGAAAATAGACAGGGGCCCATATCTGTAAAAAAATGGGGAAGCGTTCATAAGCTTGAACACCTTCCTGTTTGGCGGCTCAGGGCCTGGGACCTTGAAAAACAAGGTCTAAATTATCGGTTGATTTATTTTTTCAACTGGATGGATAGGAATTACTACATTATGGCTGTTGTCCATAGGAGTGATTTAGATTATGACGACAAATACAATGAAATCAGAATACGCGTCACAAAACGCATCCAAAATGAATTCCCCGGAATTTAGCGTAGGGCTGTCAACGGATGGCAATGGAAAGAATTATGCGCTTGTAATTCCAAACATAAATCAATTCAGCTCTACAAAAACTTGCGAAATATTTGATTTGGTTCCAAATAAGGCACCTAGAACATCATTTTCAAAATTTGATAAATTGGTCAAATCTTTAGAAGAAAATCCTGAAACATCAACAAAGTTAAGTGAAGCCAGAAAGTGGGTTGCAGATACGTTTTACGACAATGAAAATACATTATCGTCATTAAGGCTTTCTTGCGGACTATCTCAGCGACAGCTTGGTGCTGTATGTGGAATAGAACAGTCTCATGTTTCAAGATATGAAGCGGGAAAACATGAACCATCTTTGAGTGTTTCAGCAACGATGGCAAATGCACTAGGAGTCAATCTCGAAACATTTTACGAAGCCTGGAGTAATTCCAGAAAGATAAGTCAAGCAGAGGACATTCATGACTGAGCGTTATGTGCACGCATTGTGGTGCGATGATATTCGCCAGGAGATCGGTAATAAGCCATCTTTTATGGGAGCTTACGTTGGCGGCATAACGGTTCCGTTGCTACCAACTTTATTGCCAAGGCTTTCAGTTTATGTGTGGGTAACGACAGCTATTGAGCATCCATTCGAAAAAGCTATAGTGAAAATCACACGCGACGATGGCTTTCTTGTTGCTCAACTTAATGCCGACAACCTTGACCAAAACATGAGTCAGTTTCCACAGCATGAAGACGCAAAAAATTTTGTACTAATGTTCGGTATAAGCCTTAGTGGGGTTGAGCTTCCTGATAGCTGTAAATATTTTACAGTCAGTGTTGAAACGGAATCCGAAACACTCGAAGGACCAAAGTTACGAGTTAGCGTTGATCCTGACCTTTATGCAAATCCTAAGCAATAAATGATAATCAATCTAGAAACCCGCTTCTGCGGGTTTTTTATTGCCAGATGCATTTAATTCATCACAATTCCCACCATTTTCGGTAGGCCTGAGTGTCGCAAACCGGCCGAATGCATCGAGTTAACCTTCTTTCTATTCATTTGTAAAAAACGTAAACACATATCCGAATAAACCATGCTCGATTTAGAGGAGTTTAAAAGTATTTGGGAAATATCCTATCGGTGGGAAGGATTGCAACCACCTGACAATGATCTGTCGAGCATCCCCGATGGTGTTAAAAAGAAAATTGAAAAACTAATTTGGGCATTCCGAGAAGAACAATTACAACTTCGAGATTCCACTGGACAAGCTGTCTACGACTCAAGAAATGATCTAATTGATCTTTTATTCCTCAACCAAACTCGAAAATTGCTCAGAAAGTGTTTTAAACAGAAACACTATCCAAAATCTATTTTTGGCGGTCTTTTTATAAAACGTGCTGACCTCCTTAAATGGTGCAAAGAGGATTTCACGAATTTGCCTGAGTTTTGGATAGAGGATACCGCCAAACCAGCCAATGAAAGTTTTCAAGCTAAACAGCTCATTGGGCGTCACGTCAATCAGGACCAGGACAAACAACTTTGCCAATCCATTGCGCGAACACTATGGGATATAGACCCAAATATTCATCCGGCACATATGGCAAAAAGCTGGGCCATTTTAGAATATGGTAATGGCCGTTTATATAAGAATAAGGACGGCGAATACGAAACACCAAAGAACTGGATTAAGGAGGTTGATCCGCATCGTGACAGTCGAGGGGATGGCCGTCCTCGTAAAATCCCCTACCTGATCGATCTGGAAAATGGCGGTTTGGCTAAGGATTGATCATCTGCCTTGGTTTTTTAAGCCTTCGGCCCTAGATTCTTCTTTCCATTTAATATCAATAACATAAAAGCCCCTGTTTTGCTAAACAGGGACATAAAACCCCTTTTTCGGGCCAAACCGGAATATTTTTTCGCCTCGCTGCTTGCCATTCTACGCCTCGTCATTAACTGCTGCACGAGGTGCAATCCATGAGCAAGAAAACCGATTTAACCCAACAGGAAGTCGCTAACATTGTCGGCGTCCTATCCAATCCAGAAAGCCTTATAAATGTAGCCGCCGGCGAGATGCGGGATTGCGGCGGTCAGCCGCAAACCGCGCTCGGCGGTGGCAACACTGAAGCCGGTATAACCGTTGAGGTCGCCAGGGGTTCGGGTGCGCCCCCTAGTAACACAGCACCCGCAAACTGCATTACCGGGGATGATTATCCCGTTCTTGTGCTTCGCTCCGGGATTGATAGCCTGTATTTGTCTTATCCCGGCGAACTGAGTTTCAGCAAGTCCTTGGAGCTGAACATACTCAAAGAGCAAGCCCGTTCTGCGATTGAATTGGAGCAAGCCGAGGCGGTTTATAAAATGCCTGGGCATATCTTCGAGGTTCACAGCAAGGGTTCGGGCCTATTCTCTTACATCCTGTCCGACAATGCTTTCCGGATTAGCCTTTCGGGGATGGGCGCTAAGCAAACCCCGTTGGCTTATGTGCAGATCAAAAGTGATTGGCTGGTTCATCGCGGTGTTTTGGATGCGGTGCCGAGCTAGATGTGATTATCGAGCAATTCGGTTGCTTCGATGAGATACAGATTCAAGCCAATGTCAGCCGGGCAGATGTGTTCGTCGATTTCGTGTGTGCTTATCCGTTTGCCGAGATTCCGATAGAGGCCTGGGTGAGTCGGGCTAAGCGAATTTCGACGCATACCATTAGCCGCGCCTTTACCGGTTATTCGTTCGGCCTAGGCGGCGATTTATCGGCTCGGTTGTATGACAAAACCAAAGAGCTTGAAGAGTCTAAAAAAGACTATTTGAAAAAGCTCTGGGCCGATAAGGGTTGGGATGGAGAGGCCACGGTCTGGCGTTTGGAATTTCAGTTCAAGCGCTCGGTATTGGTAGAGCTGGACGCCGGTTCAGTTGAATCCTTATTAGCGAAAATTAGCGCCTTATGGCGTTACTCGCTGAGCGCATGGCTAAAGCTGACCGTCCCGAATCCTGCCGACAACACCAAAGCCCGTTGGCCTTTACATCCGGTCTGGGAGGCTCTGCTGGCGGTGGAATGGAACACGCCGCTGGTCGGTATCGATATTCGAGCCAAGGCTTCGGCTGTTCCTTCTGATCGTTACCTGTTCATCAATGGCTTGGCGGCGTTGACCTCGTTTATGGCGCGGGAAGGGATTCGCGATCCCGAGGAAGGTTTTGAAGCGTTCAAGAATGCCGCGCGTTACTTTCACAATATGCAGAGCGATTACAACGGCAAGAGCTTTACTGATTATGTGCTGGAAAAAGCCGCTGCCAAAGCCAGACAGTTTAATGTCGCCTTTCCTGGTGTGGGTGAAGCGGTCAACGAAAAAATCAAACAGGCCAAAGCAGAAGCATATAGGAAGGCTCGGGATGGTGATTAATGGAAACCTTATTGCTTCAAGAGGCTGCCAGCTTCTTACACATGAATCCGGAAGTCCTGCGGCGCAAAGCCAAACTGGGCGAGATTCCTGGCCGCAAGGCGGGCCGAAAATGGGTCTTCGTCAAGGAACATCTTGCCGATTTTATTTCGGGCCGTTATTCTGCTGTCGAGCGAATGCCGCAAGTTGTTGATGGAACGACAACGAGAGAGGTGAAGTTATGTCACTATCGAAAAGAGGCGAAACGTGGTGGATTCGGTTCACCACGCCTGATGGACGAAGAGTACAGCAATCTGCTAGGACTACATCCAAGCAAGCGGCGCAAGAACTCCACGACCGGTTAAAAGCCGAGGCGTGGCGGATTCAAACGCTGAATGAGAAACCCGCTTACGTTTGGCAAGAAGCCGTGAAGAAATGGCTGGTCGAACAGGCTGAGAAAGCCAGTATTGAAGATGATAAAAAGCATCTGCGCTGGGTACATCCTTACCTGTTCGATCAGAAACTAAGCGATATATCAAAGGACATGCTGGATGGGATCAAGGACGCCAAAAAGGGAACCGGTGTAAGTAATGCCACTGTGAATAGTAAGCGATCTTTGAAGGA
>NZ_LUUK01000169.1 GCF_001644025.1 Methylomonas koyamae | reverse complement strand
CCCGTCAACAATCTGCGGATTATCGCGGTGCTCGAGACTTTCATGCTGACGTTTACCGGCGCCTGAGCGACATTGATCGATTGCGTGGCGCTGTTTTTTAAGCCGACGTTATCGGTCACCGTCAGCGTGGCAGTATAGTTGCCCGGAGTTCCGTAGGTATGATCGACACTGGCGGTACTGCCATTCGTACTTCCGTCGCCGTAATTCCAATCATAACCGACGATGGTGCCGTCCGGGTCGCTAGAGCCCGTACCATTGAATGTTACCTTGGACGGCGCATCGCTCGCGGTCGGTAATGCTGAAATAACGGCCGTCGGCGGGATCAGTTTCACGACGTTCTTCGGATAGCTACCGGTAATCTGGTACTGACCAAGGCTGGCGTAATCCGAATAGCCGGTCGTCAAGTCGCCTTTACCGACGCCATCGATTTGCAGGAAATATTGACCCGCGTTCAAGTTGGCGCTCAGCGACGCCGACAGACTATCGACCGGATTTACCTCGCTGACCGACTTACCGGAAGCATCGAACAATTTCAGAGCAATATCCAGATTACCCGCCACCGAACCCGAGGCCGCATTGAACTGAACGTCGCCGCCATCAGTGTAAAAAGTGAAGACGTCCAGGTCGGTATTGCGTTCGATAATGCCGGTTTGAACCACCGAGGTGGGATCGCCCGACAAAGGCGCGGCCGAGGCCATGCTGTCCGGAAAATCGTCGACTCGGATCGGAGCACCCGCCGCACTAATGACCGCAAGGTCGTCCTGAGCGTTATTGGCCCCAGGGTATTCGCCCTTACTCCATTGCGAAACGGGTTTGTAATAACCGACCCCCATCAGCGGCGCCCAACCGGTGGCGCCGCTGCCGTGCCCCGAATAGTAACCGACACTGGCGGTGCCGTCGTGGTAGAGACTCAGATTGTGGCCAACTTCGTGAGATACCGCCTCGGCCACATATTTGGGGTTGCCGTTACCCAATTTATCGAAGAAAGCCCAAGCCGGTTGATAGCGGTTGGGCGAAGTGGACGAATAAGACGAAAAGACGTTGACATAAGCAACGCCACCGCAGACCTGACCGCACAGTTCCGGCATCGATCGAGTGATGACCGCGCGGGTGCCGTATTGAGTGTCGCTACTGGTAAGGCGTTGCATCGCATCGGCCGCCGGCTCTTGCGTCGTCACATCCACGTCGAACGGCGCGTAGTCTTCCGCCACGCGTTGCCAGATTTCGCGGATGTTGTTCAACTCCGTGGTGCTGAATCCGTTGGGATTGCCATCCGTATCATAGGCCTGAGCAGTCAACGTACCGTTGTACCAAGTGGTGTTGATGGCCTGATGACCGTTGAAATCCAGGTAAATGACGCGATTGGAATCGGGTTTGCTGTGCAGCGTGAACGGATCGGTCGTCGAGGCGGCGATCGCGGCGTAAGTACTGCCGCTTCCCTCCGCCGTCGCCGCGTCGGCGCTATCGGCGGTCGCGGTCTCGCCGGCACCCTGCTTGGGGTCGGGCTGGATATCCGACTCTATGTATAGCAAGCGGCCGCCTTGATCGATCCAAGCGGTCTGGTCGCTTTTTAAAATATTCTCCAAGCGTTCGGCGGACATCCCATAGGCCTTGGCCACCAAGGCCAGATTGTCACCTAGGGCGTCGACGGCGGCCTGGCCGTTGAGCTTCTCCTTCAACGAGATTTGCGGAAACGGCGATTCGGTTTCGTCCGACGACGGCAAATCGCCAATGTTGGCCAACGACTTTTGCGAGTTCGCCTTAACCACGCTCAACGGATTTTCGAGACCGGAACCGTTCAAACCGGTGACGATGGCCTGTACTCGGCCATTCGAAAGCAAAGTCAAGACATAGTTGTAGCCGACCAAAGCTTTAGCCGCATCGTCCTGATTAGAGAAATACAGTGTCTCTTTCAAGAGACTACCGGTACCGGCGGGCGGATACGACTGGCTCACGTCGCCTTCCGTCTGAGCGGTCTGGTCGGGAGTGACGGCACACCCTACAATAGTCGTGAGAGCGGCCGTGGCAACAAATAGTTTTGTATTCATAATCGACTTCCAAAGTATGAGCAAGATCCAGTCGATGAGTGCGAATCACGCGGCGCATCAAGACCAAAATCCTTGCGGCAAAAATTAATCGAAAAAGCTGACCGCCAGTAGGGAGTATGTGTTTGTTTTAAGCTGAACTATCGAAACGCATATCCCTGGTGATCCGGAATTTGCATTAGAAGCTTGGCAATAAACCTCGCGCGACTTGGAGCAGTAAAAAGATTATTGAGTTAACGCCGTCGATTCTTGGCTAGCTAGCCTACTCAAATTCGAGTGTCTCTGGCACACCGGTTATAGGGAAATTTGACGACAGACAGGTTATAGCCCAACGCGGCCGATTCGGCTAGCCTGGATCTTGGAACCGGTTTAGAAAATGAAGCGTAGTTCCGATTCGCGATTTTAAAAGCCGCCGCGTTCGACGATTGCGATAATCTTTTCGCCCGAATCACGAACGCTGCCGCCTCGCCATACAAGAACGGTGTCCGATAGCGTTTACGCCGAGAAAATGCCCTATTCCACTTCGAATTCCGTGAGACTGTCGTTCAGCGCCGAAAGACGCCGCTCCGCCAACGGCCCTCGGCATTCACGCTCGCTGATAGGGGTTTGGGCTATCCGTCTGCACGGGCTCCAACACTCGCCGTCCAGGCGTGTTGATTGCCCGCAAGCCGCGCCGATCAGCGATTATTCCGGTACATATCCTGCTGACGTTCGATGGCTTCGGTCAGGTTATAACCCTGGTCGTTGAGCAAATCGCCGGCAAAAAACAAACGCATCTCAAATATCCAGGCGATTTTCTTTTGCTTATTGTTTTCCACGACAATCGTCGCCAGCCTGGGGTTATTATCGACTACTTGGCTTACGACAGTTTTCGGATTATTCGGGTCTTCGTTCAACGCGCCGGATACGATCCGCTGTGCGTATTCCAGCGTCAATACCGAGCGAGTGGCCGGGGCCGCCGCATTTTTTTCGTCTATCATCGACTGCGCCTTGAAATAGCCGATGTCATAGGCCAGTTTGGCGACAACACTCACGGCTATCGCGATTGCCCAGATCGACAAGCCGATCTTCAAGCGGCGTCTGACTTGGGGGTGGGAAAGTCTTCTAACTAAAACGCTAAACTTCATTGTATGGTGTTTCCGTGGCGCCATTCGCCGGTTTTTGATGGTTGAAACAGTTGAGGGATTTAAAAACAAACATTCAATTAGGGCATCGGCTATCCATCATCTCTATAATTTGGTCCTTACGAACACGACTCACAACCAGCCGGACCGCTTCAAGCGCCAATACAGCAGCAAGCTACTCAAGGCCACGCCGCCCAGCACCAACGGGTAACTAAAGGTCCACTCCAGCTCCGGCATGTGGCGGAAGTTCATACCGTACCAACTGAACACCATCGTCGGGATCGCCAGAATCGCCCCCCAACCGGCCAGACCTTTGACCACTTCGTTCTGGCGCACGGTTTCGAAGGTCAGGTGAACCTGCATCGCCGCGATCAGCATCTCGCGCATGCCTTGAATCGATCGGTCTATTCGCTTGATGTGGTCGGCGATGTCGCGAAAATAAAACCGCACGTCCTTCGGTATCAAGCCGTTATGAAAGCGCATCAATTCGTTGCAGATGTCGATCACCGGCGTGATCGCCGCTTCCAGCATCAACAGCTCGCGCTTTAGTTCGTACAAGCCTTCCATGGTCTGCCGACTGGGCCGTTGCTCGAAAATCGCCGACTCCAGCACCTCGAAGCGCTGTTGCAAGCCGTCGATCACCGGGACATAGTTATCGACGATAAAATCCATGATCGAATACAGCGCAAACCCCGGTCCCTTCGCCAATTGCTGCGGCATCGCCTCGCAACGCTCGCGTACCTTGGCGTGACTCAGCGACGAACCGTGTCGTACCGTTACCAAAAACTTCGCCCCCATGAACAAGTGGGTTTCACCGAACTCCACTTTGTCGTCGACCAGTCTAGCGGTGTGCAGCACGATGAACAACGAATCGGCGTATTCCTCGATTTTCGGTCGTTGATGAGCGGCGCACGCATCTTCGATTGCCAAATCGTGCAAACCGAATTCTTGTTGCAACTCGGCCAACAAGGCCGAATTAGTTTCTCGCAAGCCCAACCACACGAAGGTCTGATCCTGCCGGATCACTTCGCTGATGTCCGGAATCGACACTTCGCCGATACCAATGCCGTGCCGGTAGGCCACGCATTTCATAATCATGCTGCTATCGATGGATTCGGCCAAAGGCTTCCCCTTATTTGGAAATCGTGATGACGGGAGCCCCGGATTGGGCGAACTGGGTCATCGTCATTTGAAAAATCTGACAGAGCAACCGAAAGCCTTCCCGGTTCCATTGATAGCCGGTTTCAGGGCGAAGCGAATAGTAACGGTCGCCCAAGCGCACGCTCGGATCGTCGTCGGGCTCGTCGCCGACCGTCAAGGCCAGCGTTTCCACGGGATTTTCGCGAACTTCCGGCGTGGCCGGATGGCGGGCCACCGAATATTCGGGCATATCGCCCAAGGTTTGGCCGACGAAATTCAATACGTTGTGAAAACTGCGCAAGCGGAACACGCCGTGCAACGGCCACTCGCCACCTGGAAATCCGGGGCGAATATCGACACTCACATCGTTGTCGGCGCCCTGCTCGGCTTCCTGCTGCAAACGCATCCGTTCCTCGTTGCTTAAGGTAGCCGGATCGTAATTGGTCAGCACGATCCGGCCGACCTCGCGCTTGGTCAATGTCAGTTGTTTACGCGCCGGATCGAAAGTCACTTGGTAGTTTTTTTCGAGCGCCGCCAGTTGGTCGGCCGGCAACGCATCGGCCGGCAAAGTCCAACTACGTTCGAACAACAACGGCTCGACGAACAAGCGGTGGCGGTCCTGAATCGACGATAAATGCAACACGGCCTGGCGAAATACCCGGTAACCATCGGCGTCCGCAGGCAAGTTGCGGTGGATGCCGGCTTGATCGCCGCCGGACAAGCGCAGCTCGCCGGCCAACAGGCGCAGTAACAAATCCACGTCCACGCCTTGCCTGAGCAACATCGTCAGCTTGCTTTCCTGAAACGGCGTCAACAAGCGGCGGGTGAATTCCTCGCCTTCGATCGGTACGATACTAATGGTCGGATTCTCGGACAGGCTGCCGCCGAACACCGGCGTCAACAGCGAGCCGGTCGGTCCGGTCAGCGCCGGCGTGGCGCCGGCATTAAGCTGGAAATTGAAGGTGGCGGCGATATTGGATACGCCAGTGAAATGCAGCGGTTGGTGTTGATGGGCGCGGGCGATGTTTAGCAGTAACTGCTTCGCCAACACGTCGTTAGTGGCCTTATCGTACTCGATGACGGCCCTATCCAGGGCCGGCGGCGAAACGCATCCCGCCAAGCTCAACGCCAACCCCGCCGCCAACGCCCTGCTCCCGCCGGTCATCCCGTAGCCGCTCCACATGTTTGCTTCCTCAAAACGTCATCCTACCGCGAACTCGCACTCTCAGACCGTTCATTTTATCAGCAATGCCCGATCCCGAGCAGCGTCGTCGCCGACATTTACCATCCGGAATCACTCGGCCACCGCTAAACTAAACGACACGCTAGCCGACCGCACGAAGCTACCATGAAAATTCACCACCTAACGCCCGAGGAAGCCCTCGACAGTCTCGGTTCGGGCCCCAACGGCCTGGCCGATACGACAATTGAAGGCCGCTTGCGCGAGTTTGGTTTCAACCGTCTCGAAGAAACCCGAAAAAAATCGCAGTGGCTGTTGTTTGCAGGGGAGTTTTTACACTTCTTCGCGCTGATACTCTGGCTGGCGGCCGGTCTGGCCTTCTTCGCCGAGTCCCAACAACCCGGCGAAGGCATGGCGACGCTGGGTTACGCAATATTGGGCGTGATCGCGATCAACGGCTGCTTCTCGTTTTGGCAGCGCGTCCAGGCCGAGCAGGCCATTGCCGCGCTACGCAAATTATTGCCGAACCAAGTCAAGGTAGTGCGCGACGGCGCGCTGTGCCGAATTCTCGCGGACGAACTGGTGCCCGGCGACCTGCTGGTCTTGCAGGAGGGCGACAACGTCCCGGCCGATTGCCGACTGCTGGAGGCTTTCAACCTGCGGGTGAATAACTCGACCATCACCGGCGAATCCCTACCCAAGGGCCGCGACGCTCTACCGTCGGCGGCCGAAGACCTGGCGCAAAGTCGTAACATTCTGCTGGCCGGCACATCGGTGGTCGCCGGCGAGGCCAAGGCCGTGGTGTTCGCCACCGGCATGCACACCGAATTCGGCAAAATCGCCCACACACTGAAAACCACGATCAAGGGCCAATCGCCGTTGCAACGCCAGATCGCTCGGCTGAGCCGCTTCGTCGCGCTACTGGCGCTGTTGCTGGGCGCGGCATTTTTTCTGATCGGCCAGGCCATCGGCCTGAGCTTCTGGGAAAATTTCATGTTCGCGATCGGCATCATCGTCGCCAACGTACCGGAAGGCCTACTGCCGACCGTGACACTGGCCTTGGCAATGGCCACCCAGCGCATGGCCAAGCGCAACGCCTTGATCCGCAATTTGCCGTCGGTGGAAACCCTGGGCTCGACCACGGTCATCTGCACCGATAAAACCGGCACGCTGACCCAGAACCGAATGGCGGTCAAACAACTATTTCTGGACAATCGCCACTGTCGGCCGGACGAATTGGGCCGCGACAGCCTGCGACACCATGCCGAGTTCCTGGCCTGCGCGGCCCTATGTCACGATCTGAAACGCGTCGAAGGCCAGCACTTGCTCGGCGACCCGATGGAAGTGGCGCTGGTCAATTTGGCTCACGACCAAGGCATGCGCGTGGCCTATCCCAAAATCGGCGAAGTGCCGTTCGACACCGACCGCAAGCGCATGTCCACCCTGCACGATACCCCGGCCGGCAAGCGGCTGTATTGCAAGGGCGCGCTGGAAATGGTGCTACCGCTGTGCTCGCAAATCGCCGTCGCCGATCAGATTCTGCCGCTGGACGACGCCGGCCGCCGCACACTCCAGGACGCCCTGCAGACCATGGCCGATCAAGGCTTGCGGGTACTGGCCCTAGCCCACCGCCCACTGACCGACAGCGTTGGCGCCGACCCTGAAGCGGCGATGATCTTCAGCGGCCTGGTCGGCTTGGAAGATCCGCCGCGCCCGGAAGTCGCCGACGCCATAACCCAATGCCGGATCGCCGGGATCAAAGTCATCATGGTCACCGGCGACCATCCGCACACGGCGGTCGCGATCGCCCGCCAAATCGGTCTGGTGCAATCCGACCATCCCAAAGTCATCACCGGCGACCGGCTGAAAAAACTCACGCCCAGCCAATTGCAATTGGCCTTGGATGCGCCGGAAATTGTGTTCGCCAGGGTAGGCGCCGATCAGAAAATGCACATCGTCGAAGCGTTGCAGCGTAAGCGGCAAGTGGTCGCGGTGACCGGTGACGGCGTCAACGACGCGCCGGCCTTGAAGAAGGCCGACATCGGCATCGCGATGGGACTGGCGAGCACCGACGTCGCCAAGGAGGCCGCCGACATGATTTTGCTGGACGACAATTTCGCCAGCATCGTCGCCGCGATCGAAGAAGGCCGCGCGGTGTTCGACAACATTCGCAAATTCTTGACCTACATCCTCACCTCCAACGTCCCGGAAGTGATTCCCTACCTGGCCTTCGTGCTGTTCAAGATTCCGCTGCCGTTGACCATCCTGCAAATTCTGGCGGTCGATCTGGGCACCGACATGCTGCCGGCCTTGGGGCTGGGCGTCGAGAAACCCGATGCGGCGGCAATGCGCAAGCCGCCGCGCTCGAGCCAGGAGTCATTGATCGACTGGCGCCTGCTGGCCCGAGCTTACGGATTTCTCGGCTTGCTGGAAGCCGCGGCGGCAATGGCGGCGTTTTTCTTCGTGCTGAACGCTGCCGGCTGGGACTACGGCGCCAGCCTGCCGCGCCACGATCCGCTGTACCTGCGGGCCACGACCGCCTGCCTGACCGCGATCATTGTGATGCAGATCGCCAACGTCTTCCTCTGCAAGCAACGCCAGCGCGGCCTGCTGGCCACGCCCCTGCTGGACAACCGGCTAATACTGGCCGGCGTCGGCGTGGAGATTGCGCTGATCCTCGCCATCGTCTACACGCCGTGGGGCAATCTGTTGTTCGGCACCGCGCCGCTCGGCCACGAAGTCTGGCTGTTCACGCTGCCGTTCGCGCTGGGCCTGCTAATCTGCGAGGAATTGCGTAAATGGCTGGTGCGCCGCTTCGCGCCGTTTCCGCGTCACGTTAAATCGCCTGTGCTCCGCCGAAGCCGGCGGTGTTAACTCGACGTTGACGGCCTCATGCGCACCCTTTCCCTAGCGGTTCGGCGGCATGCAACTCGGCGAAACGATCTAAATGCGTTCCATCAAAACGCCGCGCCTCTCCTCCGAGCAGAGGCGGGTGGCGGCGCCGGGCCGATTTAGCTTGGTCGGAGCGGCCGGCCGGGGCAAAACGCTGGAAATGTCCGGCTATCGGCATGACCTTGATCTCTGAGTCGCGCGCGGGCGACCAAGTCAAGTCACGCGGCCCCGTGTGCGTCAGGCTGGCAATGGCGTTGCGCCGAGCCGTAGCATCCGGAGCCGAAACCGATCCAGATATAAATAAACCACCGGCGTCGTGTATAAGGTCAATAGTTGGCTGAATATCAAGCCGCCGACGATAGCGATGCCCAGCGGCTGGCGCAGTTCCGCGCCGTAACCGCTACCTAAGACCAAGGGCAATGCGCCGAACAGCGCGGCCAACGTCGTCATCAGGATCGGTCTGAAGCGTAGCATGCACGCTTGAAAGATCGCCTCGCGCGAATCCAGCCCGCGCTCGCGCTCGGCCAGCAACGCAAAATCGATCATCATGATCGCGTTTTTCTTGACGATGCCGATCAACAGGATCACGCCGATCAGCGCAACGATGCTGAACTCCTTACCGCAAACCATCAGAGCCAACAACGCGCCGACGCCGGCCGACGGCAGCGTGGACAGTATTGTCAACGGATGCACCAGGCTTTCGTAAAGCACACCGAGCACAATGTAAATGCTGATCAGCGCCGCCAAAATGAGCCAGGGTTGATTGCGCAACGCGTCCTGAAAGGCTTTGCCGGAACCTTGAAAACTGCCGGTAACGGCCGCCGGCAAGCCGATGTCGCGTAAGGCTTGATCGATCGCCGCGCTGGCGCCGGACATTGCCACGCCGGGTTTTAGATTGAACGACAGCTCGCTGACCGCGAACTGGCCTTGATGGCGTACCGACAGCGGCGCGTTGCTCGGCGCGAAACTGGCCAACGCCGACAGCGGAATTTGGCGCGGCTGACCGGTGCCGGCAATGCCGCTCTGGGCCGGCGCGCTGATATACAGTTGTTTCAGACTGTCCGTCGATTGCCAATATTGCGGCGCCAATTCCATGATCACCCGGTATTGGTTGAGCGGATTGTAAATCACCGACACTTGCCGCTGACCGAAGGCGCTGTTCAAGCTGTTGTCGATCAGGGCCTGGCTGACGCCGTAACGCGCGGCCAGATCGCGGTTGACGGTCAAGCCGATTTGTTCGCCCTTGTCCTGCTGACTGCTGTTAACATCGGTCAGTTCGGGCAAGCGGGCCAAGGCGGCCTGGACCTTGGGCGTCCATTCTTTCAACAAGGCCAGATCGTCGGCTTGCAAGGTATAGTCGATTAAACCGAAGGACATCCGCCCGCCGATGCGCAGCTCCTGGGCCGGAAACATATGCAAATTAGCGCCGGGGATTCGGCCGGCCGCCTTGCGCAGCCGGTCCATCACGATCTCGATAGCTTCGCGCTCCCCGTGCGGCTTCAACGTGATAAACACCCGCGCGCTATTGCTGCTTTGCGAACTACCGGCAAAGCCGGCGACATTGGTGACCGCCGGGTCTTTCAGCAAAATCTCGGAGATTTGCCCAAACTGCTTTTGCAAGGTCTGGAACGAGGTGTTTTGGTCGGTTTGTATCTCGCCCAACAAACGGCCGCCGTCCTGGGTCGGGAAAAAGCCTTTGTCGATAGCGCCGTATAAATAAAAATTCAAGCCTATCGTCGCCAGCAACAGGCTCAGCATGATCCGACCATGACGCAAGGCCCAACTTAGGCTGATGCGATAATTGTCCTGCACCCAATCGAAGGCCGCGCCGATACCGCGATAGATCGGTCCGTGTTCCGTTGGCTCCTTGCCCAGCCAGCGCGCGCACAACATCGGCGTGGTAGTCAACGAAATCAGCAGCGAAACCAGCACCGCCGCAGACAAGGTCACCGCGAATTCCCGAAACAGCCGGCCCGGCACGCCGCCCATCAATAGAATCGGCAGAAACACCGCGACCAGCGACACGCTCATCGCCAACACCGTGAAGCTCACTTCCTTGGCGGCCAGCAGCGCGGCCTTGAACGGTGCGATGCCGGCCTCGATATGCCGGTTGGTGTTTTCGACCACCACAATCGCATCGTCCACGACAAAGCCGGTGGCGATGGTCAAGGCCATCAAGGTCAAGTTGTTGACGCTAAAACCGCAGAAGTACATCACCGCGCAGGAACCCAGCAGCGAAGCCGGTACCGCGACGATCGGCACCGCCGCCGAACGCGGATTACGCAGAAATACCAGCACCACCAAAATCACCAGGACCACCGCGACGAACAAGCCGTGCTCGACTTCCCGGATAGACGCCCGAATCGACAACGATCTATCCACCACCACCGACAGTTCGATATTGCTGGGCAAAGCGGCCTTAAGTTGCGGCAACACCGCCAGCACTTGATCGACGGTTTGGATCACATTGGCCAAGGGTTGTTTGCGGATGATCAGCAACACCGAGGGTTTGCCGTTTTTCAGGCCGACATTGCGCAAATCCTCGACCGAATCGACCGCTTCGCCCAGGTCGGCGATGCGCACTGGCGCGCCGTTACGGTAAGCAACGATCAGCGGCAGATATTCGGCGGCGGCGCGGGCCTGATCGTTAGCCTGGATTTGCCAGCGGGTGTCTGCACTTTCCAACACGCCTTTGGGCCGGGTGATGTTGGTTTGGGCGATGGTGTTGCGCACGTCGTCCAAACCGATGCCGTATTTGCTCAAGGCATTGGGATTCAGTTCCACCCGCACCGCCGGTAGGGTCGCGCCGCCGATTTGCACTTGGCCGATACCGGGAATTTGCGAAATTTTTTGCAGCAAAATCGTCGACGCGGAATCGTACAGCTGGCCGCGCGTGAAGCTGTCCGAGGTCAGCGCCAGGATCAGAATCGGCGAATCGGACGGATTGTCTCGCCGATAACTGGGCCGGTTGGGCATGCCGCTGGGCAGCATGCTGGCGGCGGCGTTGATCGCGGCCTGCACGTCGCGGCAGGCGCCGTCGATGTCGCGGTTTAAATCAAACTGCAGCGTAATCGAAGTCGAGCCTTGCGAACTGTTGGAGGTCATTTCGGTGACGCCGGCGATGCGTCCCAACGCACGCTCCAGCGGCGTGGCGACCGTCGCGGCCATGGTTTCGGCGTTGGCGCCGGGCAATTGCGCCTGCACCGCAACGGTCGGAAAATCCACCTGCGGCAGCGACGAAACCGGCAGATTCAAAAACGCTAAAACCCCGCACAGGCTGATGGCGACGGTCAGCAAGGTGGTGGCGACCGGGCGGCGGATGAATAGCGCGGACAGATTCATCTCAATGCAGGTCCTGTTCGACGGCGTCGCCGGACTCGACTCCTAGAGCGGTTTTGACCCGCCGCGCCAGATTATCCATCGCCAGATAAATCACCGGGGTGGTGTATAAGGTCAGCAATTGGCTGAGCAGCAGGCCGCCGACCATCGTAATACCCAGCGGGTGGCGCAATTCCGAACCGACGCCGCTGCCCAGCATTAACGGCAAGGCACCCAGCAGCGCGGCCAGCGTGGTCATCAGAATCGGCCGGAAGCGCAGCAAGCAGGCTTGGTAAATCGCCTGGTCCGGCGGCAGCCCCTGATGGCGCTCGGCTTCCAGCGCAAAGTCGATCATCATGATGGCGTTTTTCTTGACGATGCCGATCAGCAAAATAATGCCGATGATGCCGATAATCCCCAGATCGCCGTCGGACAGCTGCAGGGCCAGCAAAGCGCCGACCCCGGCCGAGGGCAGCGTGGACAATATCGTCAGCGGATGAATGTAGCTTTCGTACAGCACGCCCAGCACGATGTACACGGTCACGATCGCCGCCAGGATCAGCAACAACGTGTTGTTGAGTGAAGCCTTGAAGGCCTGGGCGGCGCCCTGGTATTCGCTGCGAATCGCCAGCGGTAAGTCGATTTGGCTCTTGGCCGCTTCGACGGCGGTCACCGCATCGCCCAAGGCATAGCCGGGCGCTAGGTTGAACGATACCGTGGCCACCGGATACTGATCGAGGTGGTTGATCGCCAACGTGGTCGGCCGCTCGGACAACTCGGCGATGGCCGATAGCGGCACCTGGCTGCCGTTGGTCGACGGCACCCGCAATTCGTTCAGCGCCGCCGGGCTGGTTTGTTCGGCCGGATCGACTTCCAACACGACCCGGTATTGGTTCGCCTGGGTGAATATCGTCGAAACCAAGCGCTGGCCGTAAGCGCTGTACAGCGCATTGTCGATCGCGGCGGTGCTGACGCCCAAGCGGCTGGCGGTGGCTCGGTCGATGTTGACGAACACCTGCCGGCCTTGGTCGAGTACGTCGCTGACCACGTCGGCGAATTCAGGGCGGCCTTGCAGCTGGTCTACCAATTTGCCGGTCCAGCGGTTCAATTCGTCCAGATCGGCGCCTTCCAACGTAAATTGATATTGGGTGCGGGTGACGCGGTTTTCCATCGTCAAATCCTGCACCGGTTGCAAATACAGTTGTATACCGGGCAAATCGGCCAGCCGGTCTTTCAGACGGGCGATAATTTCGCGGGCCGGCGGGCGTTGGTCGTGGGGTTTTAGATTAATCAAAAACCGGCCGCTGTTCGGGGTGGCGTTGATGCCGTCGACGCCGATAAACGACGACAAATTCTCGACCGCCGGGTCTTTCAGGATGCGTTGCGCCAGCTTGCGTTGTTGTTCGGCCAGGGCTTGAAACGACACGGTCTGCGGCGCTTCGGAAAAACCTTGAATAATGCCGGTGTCCTGACTGGGGAAAAAGCCTTTGGGTATCCAGACGTACAGCGCGGCGGTCAGGACCACGGTGGCGAAAAATACCGCCAAAGTCGCCGCTTGGCGTTGCATTACCCAGCTCAGGCTGCGCCCGTAGAGTTTAATCAGCCGCTCAAACCAGTCGTCGCTGATTTTATTTTGGTGTTGATGGCCTGCGCCGGGCTGTAACAGCTTGGCGCACATCATCGGCGTCAGCGTTAACGACACCACGGCGGAAATCAGAATCGCCACCGCCAGCGTGATGGCGAATTCCCGAAACAAGCGACCGACCACGTCGGACATGAACAGCAGCGGAATCAGCACCGCGACAAGCGAAAACGTCAGCGAAATAATCGTAAAGCCAATTTGCTCCGAGCCTTTCAAGGCGGCTTTGAGAGGCGATTCGCCGCGCTCGATATAGCGCGAGATGTTTTCGATGACCACAATCGCGTCATCAACCACAAAGCCGGTGGCGATGGTCAATGCCATCAGGGTTAAATTATTGATGCTGAATTCGGCCAGATACATCGCCGCGAAGGTGCCCACCAGCGATAGCGGGACCGCGACGCCGGGGATGATGGTGGCCGGCACGTTGCGCAGGAACAGAAAAATCACCATCACCACCAGGGCCACGGCCAGCAGCAATTCGAATTGCACGTCGCGTACCGAGGCCCGGATTGTTACGGTACGATCGGTGAGTGCGTTCACTTCGACGCCGCTCGGCAACGAGGCTTGCAGCTTGGGCAGCAAGGTCTGGATACGATCCACCACCTCAATGACGTTGGCACCCGGTTGGCGTTGGATGTTGACGATGATGGCGGCCTTGTCGTTGGCCCAGGCCGCCAGCCGGGCGTTCTCGGCGCCGTCGATTACGGTGGCGACATCGGTCAATTTGACCGGTGCGCTGTTTTTGTAAGCCACCACCAGGTCGCGGTACTCGGCGGCCGAGCGCAGTTGATCGTTGCTGTCTATGGTCGCGGCGCGGGTTGGGCCGTTGATCGAGCCCTTGGGCTGGCTGACGTTGGCGGCGGCGATGGCGGTGCGTACGTCTTCCAGGCTGATGCCGTAGGCCGCCAAGGCCTTGTGGTTGGCCTGAATTCGCACCGCCGGTCGCTGGCCACCGCTAATGCTGACCATGCCGACGCCCGGCAATTGGGCGATTTTTTGCGCCAGACGCGTATCGACCAGGTCTTCTACTTTGAACAAAGGCATGGATTCGGCGCTGACCGCCAAGGTCATGATCGGCGTGTCGGCTGGATTGACCTTGCTGTAGATCGGCGCTTGCGGCAGGTCGCTGGGCAGGAAATTGTTGGCGGCATTGATCGCGGCCTGTACGCTTTGTTCGGCCACGTCCAGGTCTAGGCTCAAGTTGAATTGCAGTGTGATGACCGAGGCGCCGCCGGAACTGATCGAGGTCATTTGCGTCAGGCCCGGCATTTGCCCGAATTGCCGTTCCAGCGGCGCGGTGACAATCGCGGTCATCACCTCCGGACTGGCGCCGGGATACAGCGTGGTGACCTGGATGGTCGGATAATCGACCTGCGGCAGCGCCGAGACCGGCAGCAGCCGGTAGGCCAACACGCCGACCAGCAACAGCGCCACCATCAGCAACGAGGTGGCAACCGGCCGCAGAATGAACAGTCGAGACGGATTGAAGCCCGCCTTGCCGGGATCGCTGAAACTCATGGCTTAACCGCGCCGCCGACGTTGGCCGGATTCGTCTGCCGGCTTGGGCTGTAGTTCGGGCCTTGCCGCCACTGCCTGACCGTCTTTTTCGGCGACATCGACCACTCCACCATCCTTGACCCGGTCGATGCCGGTAACGATCAAGGTTTCGCCCGGCGCAATCCGCTTCTCGATCGCGACCTTTTCGCCTTCGCTGGGCCCCGGTTCCACCCGGCGCAGATGAGCGATGTTTTCGGCATCGACCACGTAGACAAAGGCGCCCTGACTGTCGTGCTGCAGCGCGGCGCTCGGTATTTGAGTGACGCCGCGCAAGGTGTCCAGATGCATGCGGATATTGACGAACTGGTTGGCGAACAGGGTTTGCTCGCGGTTGTCGAATTGGGCCTTCAATTTTAGGGTGCCGGTGGTCGGATCGATTTGATTGTCCAGCGCGATCAGTTTGCCGTCGGCCAGTTTGATTTTGCCGGCGCGGTCGTAAGCTTCGATGCCAATCTCCTTGCCTTCGCGATAGCGTTTTACCACGTCCGGCAGCTTGTCTTCCGGCAAGGTAAACACCACGCTGATCGGTTGCAGTTGGGTAATCACCACCAAGCCGTTGGCATCGCCGGCTCTGACGAGGTTGCCTTGGTCCACTTGCCGCAAGCCGACCCGGCCGGAAATCGGCGCGGTCAGTTTGGCGTAACCGAGTTGCAGTTTGGCATTATCGACCAGGGCCTGGTCCATCTCGACATTCCCTCGATATTGTTTGACCTGGGATTCTTGGGTGACGGTTTGTTGGGCGGCAATCGAATCCTGTTCCAGCAAGGTTTGATAGCGGGCCCGGTCCAGTTCGGCGTTTTGCAGCAAGGCCTGGTCGCGGGTCAGCTGGCCCTGGGCTTGCTGCAATTGTACTTGAAACGGACGCGGGTCGATTTCGGCCAACAGATCGCCGGCTTTAACCATTTGCCCTTCGCTGAAGTTCACTTTCACCAGTTCGCCGTCAACGCGCGACTTGACGGTGACGGTGCGTAGCGCGGTGACAGTGCCTAGCGCGTGCAAATACACCGGAAAATCGCCGCTATCGGCGGATTGGATGGCCACGACAGCCGGTGCGTCCGGCCGCTCGCCGAACGGCGGCCGGTTTTTGGAGCCGCGCTCGGCTTTAGTATCGGGCGCGGCCTGACCGAATTGCAGATAGACCAGAATACCGATCACGCCGAGGGTAGAAAGTGCGCCGCGCCAATACCAGCGAGAGCGGCGCCGGATAGAAGCATCGATGGGGGTTGGGTTAGTCATGCAAGGGATTCTATATGAGGATATAAGGTTGCCAAGGTATTGTCGTTATTAGGCGTGCGAAGCGGCCGCCGGTTCCGCCGAGAGTCGAAAAACGGTTGCATTGCAAGGCGAGCCGGCCGGGCTTCAAGCGGTAACGATTAATCGCTGGAACCTGGACACTGACGACGGCGTCGCGGCGGTTAGCCTGCTAACGGAGTTGAAGCCGCGGCTTGGCCATCGTTTGGTATTTCCCTTTGGCAAACATTGTTTCACGAACCTTAGGTCGACAGCGGCGATTTAGTTCCCGCCTCGGCCAGTGGCTTGGAGAGCCAACTCATATTGGGTTAGCAAAAGGTATGGCAGCGGCTTGCACGGCATGCCAGCAACAACTCTTCAGTTTGTGGGTGGCGAGGCAATACCGCTCGGCGAACTGGCTACAGTCCATCAATTCGCCGTCCCTGGCCGGGAAGTACCGCCCGGCTCGACCATCTGGCCGCGGGCGATCCGCACCCTGATGCTGGTATCGTAATTAAAGCTGTCAACCGCGACCGGAGGTCTAGACAAATCCGGCGCGGGTACCTGCACGAACTGAAACCAACGGCCGACACCGGAACATTCGATGCCTTTATCAGAGCGACACCGGCCGATTCGCTGGTCAGTTTAACCTTATCTTGGGATAAACCCGCGCGGCCGGCCAGAGCGGTACCGAGGCTGGCGGCGTTGAAGGAAATGCGCATGATGACTCCTGGTCAGATGTCGGATGAATGGCGATGCCGATGCTCCGTCACAGGGCAAAACTTATGCCATGCGCTGTAATGGCGTGCGATCCGGACGGAAAAGCAGCGGTTGCTACCGCGCCATGCGATGATCCCTGAATAGTCCAACCCGGCGTCTTTGCTCGGTCGCGCTTTGAATCCGGAGCGTCGAACCTAGGTTTGACACTCCGTAATAGACCGTGACGAGAATACGATCGGGACCTGGAGGTAACGCCGAACCCGGCCGTCGAATGTCGGCGGATTGTTGCTGCAGGATCGGCGATTGCTGGACGACTGCTGTTTCGGCAACAACGCGGCGTGGTCTCAGTCGACTACTGTCACAGCAAGTCTTCCCAGATCACGACTACTTCACACCGGAATCAATCGACATGTCGGGCATCGCCCCAACCGTCATTGCCCCAGCGTTCTGTGTTGGATCGATACTGTCTGGCTAGCCGTTCAGGAAAACGGCCTGCGTCAATTGCTTGGTGTGTGACGGAATTGGTATATCTCAACAGGCCAGCCTGATGATCGAACCGCCCGTGGCCGACAAAATCCGCCCAGTCGGTTCCGAACGCTCACGAACCGCGGCGGCGCGGACAACTTGGCCGCAATCGGCGCAGCGGCCTGCCGAATTGATGGGCGCCGGCGGTCGGGCCGACATCCGGACTGCCGAGTGTACGGCTTGTCTCTGGGCTGGCGAGGTGAAACGTTGGGCGCGCCTTATTTGCGCATGCCGACCTTTTGGGATCGCCGCATCGCTTTACCCAGCCGAGGACACCCACCCTGGCCATGCCCTACATCCGTCTAGCGGATTTGGGGGCGAGGAGAAACTTAAGCCACAAAGGAATTTAGGCGCCCAAACGACATGGGTTGGGAAACACTTCTAAACGAACGCCCCTATAAAACACGAATAGCTTACGTCTCCCAGGCCTGGAATGCCGGTGTGACGAGTTAAGCGAGTGGGTATCTCAATCCGCCGGACAAAAAAAACGGCCGCGGGCATGACGCCCGCGGCCGTCGTAAGATACCTATATATGCAGCTGATATATGCAGCTGATATTAGCCTAACAAACCGCCAACGTTGATGCGCGTGCCGTTGCCTTGAGCGGCGTAGAAAGCCGCCGGGTTGGCCGCGCTGGAGCTCACCAGATCCTCGGCGGCCCGGCGCGCTTCGGCGCTGGAATTCAGCGCCGGTTGCGCGTCGGTCTTCGATTGACTTTGCGCCAAGCGCAACGAGGCTTGGGAAAAGCTCACGGTATCGCCAACGGCCTGATTGTCGCTATCGGAATCGCGATCCGGCGTCGTAACCGATTTGGGTTCCGCCGATTCGGCGCTTTTGGGTGCTTTAAGATCGCGGGTTGCCTGAGTGGTCAGGGCGCTGGATTGCGAGTATTGGGTATTGATGTCCATGGGGGCCTCCAGATCTTTACGGAGCGAGGGCGTTGTGCCATCGTTGCGTCGAATTCTAATCCAATCCGCCGGCAATTGCCGAATTTAATCGTTTTCTTATTATTACGCCTCACATCCCGGAGTTCATCGATGAAATGTTTGCAGATCACTATGTTAGCGACCGGCGCGCTGCTGTCCACGGTGGCATCGTCCGCCGATTTATCGCGCATCGAGCACATCCTGGTGATCTATCTGGAAAATCGCAGTTTCGACAATGTGTTCGGCCTGTTCCCCGGCGCCGACGGCCTCAGCAACGCCCAATCGGCGCCGCCGCAAATCGACGAATTCGGTAGGCCCTACGGCACGCTGCCGCCGATTCGCAGCGACGGCAAAAACGACGAGCGCTTCCCGGCCGATCTCGCCAACGCCCCATTCGACATAGGCCGTTACATCAACCCCAACCAACGTCACCCGGATCTGACTCACCGGTTTTTCATCCACCAGATGCAAATCAACGCCGGCCGTAACGACCGTTTCGCGCAATTATCGTCGGCCGGCGGACTGACCCAAGGCTACTACAATCTGGCCGGCACGGCGCTGTGGCAATATGCCAAGGAGTTCACGCTGGCCGACCATTTTTTCCAGGCGGCTTACGGCGGCTCGTTTTTAAATCATCAATGGCTGATCTGCGCCTGCACGCCGCGTTTCAACAATGCGCCGGACGACATGCTGCACTGGCAGGCGGACCCGGCCACCGGCAAGCCGGTCGGCGATCCCAGCGTCACCTTGGACGGCTACGCGGTCGGCACGATACAACCGTTTTTCCCACCGCACGACGACAAGCACCCCGAACGGCGTCTGCCGATACAAACCGCGCCAACCATCGGCGATCGCCTGTCGGACAAGGGCGTGAGTTGGGCCTGGTATGCCGGCGGTTGGGACGACGCCGTGGCCGGCCGCGACCTTGGCGACAACTTTCAGTACCACCACCAACCCTTTATCTACTACGCCAACTACGCGCCGAACAGCGCCGCCCGCGCCGAGCATTTGCGCGACAAACAGCGCCTGTTCGCGGACCTGAAAACCGGCTTTCCGCAAGTCGCGTTTTACAAGCCGGTCGGGCGCAGCAACCAACACCCCGGCTACTCCAGCATCCTGGAAGCCGACCGGGATGTTCGCGACGTGGTCGAAGCAATTCGCGCCAGCCCGATCTGGTCCTCCACCGCCATCGTCATCACCTACGACGAATACGGCGGTTTGTGGGATCACGTCGCCCCACCCGAGGGCGACCGTTGGGGACCCGGTACGCGGATTCCGGCCGTCGTGGTTTCGCCGTTCGCGAAAAAACACTACATCGACCACACTCGCTACGACACGACGGCCATCCTAAAGCTGATCGAAACCCGCTTCGGCCTGCCGCCGCTCGGCGAACGAGACGCCAACTCGGAAGGATTGCTGGGCGCGTTCGAATGAATCGCCGGATTAATAGGCCCGAAGCAAAAATATCGCCGACCTCGCGCCGATCGCTCGTTGTCGCCCATCCCTGGGTAGCCGCGGTCGCTTTACAGACGAACACGGCTTTTTATATGAGGCCGATATTTGCACTCCGTTTTCGAGTGGCTTAAGCTCTGCCGCGTCCAGCCGATTCAGGCTTGCCGCCAGTCCGGCGGCTCGCGGCTCGCCCCCGCCTGTCGATGTCAAGGTTCGGCCGTTTCCGGGACAGAGACGGCGAATTTCCGGTTTTCAGTTAGTATTTGCAATCGTACGCCACCAAGCAGGGAGACCCTCCGATGAATCAAGCCTATCCACGCCAACCCGCCGAAAAATGGCGTTTCGCCAAACTCGGCGGTTTCGACCAAGTGGAACTGAAGCGCGCCAGCGATTTACTGGCGCTGCCGGAACTCGATCAGAAATTGTGGGCGGCGCTGAGTTGTCCGACCCACGGTCTGTACTTCGACGAACGCACGCTGCAACTGCTCGACAGCGACGGCGACGGCCGGATTCGGGTGCCGGAGGTGCTGGCGGCGGTACGCTGGGTCGGCAAGGTCTTGAAAAACCCGTCCGATTTGCTGCAACAAAAAGCCAGCCTGCCGCTCGCGGCGATCAACGACCACGATGAGGAAGGCAAGCAGCTGCTGGCTTGCGCCAAGGAAGTACTGAAAAATCTGGGCAAACCGCAAGCCAGCGAAATCACCGACGAAGATTTGGCCGACATGGCGAAAATCTTTGCCGAAACCCGTTTTAACGGCGACGGCATCGTCCCGGCCAAAGCCGCCGCCGACGAAACCGGCCAAGCGGCTATTAGCGACATCATGGCCTGCCAAGGCGAGTTGATCGACCGTTGCGGCGAACCCGGCATCGACGCCGAAAAACTGACGCAATTCTTCGCGGACGCCCAGGTCTATTACGACTGGTGGCGGGAATGCGACCGGGAAGCCGCCCAGGTGCGCGGCAACATCGCCGATCCGGAATCGGCGGCAGCCTCGCTGGACAAAATCAAGGCCAAGATCGACGATTATTTCACCCGCTGCCGGCTGGCGGCCTTCGACGAACGCGCCGCCACGGCACTGAATCCCAGCGACGCCCGCTACGAACAACTGGCCGGATTCGATCTGGCGCCTGAGCTGGAAGCGGTGGCGCAACTGCCGTTGGCCACCATCGGGCCCGACCGCGATCTGCCGCTGGGCGGCGGGCTCAATCCAGCCTGGAGCGATGCGTTGGCGCAATTGCGCGCCGACGTGCTGACGCCCTTACTCGGCACGCTGGAAAGTTTGAGCTACGCCCAATGGCGGGACGTACTCGGCCGGTTTGCCGACTACCGGGCCTGGCTGGCGCAAAAGCCGGCCAGCGCGGCCGCCGGCCTGCCGATCGCCAGCGTCAAAACCTATCTGGAAAGCGGCACCCAAGCCAAGCTGGCGGCGTTGATCGAACAGGATCTAGCCCTGAAGGCCGAAGCCGACGCGATCGACGGCCTGAGCCGCTTGCTGCACTATCACCGCGACCTGTACCGGCTGCTGAACAACTTCGTCTCCTTCCGCGATTTTTACACCGCCGAGCCGCACGCGATCTTTCAGGCCGGTACCTTGTATCTGGACGGCCGGGCTTGCCGTCTGTGCGTTAAGGTCGACGACGTCGCCACCCACGGCAAACTGGCCGAACTGAGCAAGATATTTCTGGCGTACTGCGAATGCCGACGCCAGGGCAGCAGCGAGAAACTGACGATTGCCGCCGCGTTCACCGACGGCGACAGCGACAATTTGCGGGTCGGCCGCAACGGCGTGTTTTACGACCGCGCCGGCCAGGACTGGGACGCGACCGTCGTTAAGATTATCGAAAACCCGATCAGCATCCAGCAAGCCTTCTGGGCTCCCTATAAACGGGTGGCACGGATGATTAACGAACAATTGGAAAAAAGTGCCAGCGCCCGCGACAAGGCAGCCCACGAAGGCGCATTCAAAGGCATCAACGAAGCCGGCGCTCAGGCCGGCGAAGGCAAGGCGCCGCCGGCCGCGACCGCCTTCGATGTCGGCAAGTTCGCCGGGATCTTCGCGGCCATAGGTCTGGCGATCGGCGCGATCGGCACCGCGCTGGCTTCGGTATTTAGCGGCTTTTTGGCCTTGCAATGGTGGCAAATGCCGCCGGTGATCGCCGGCATCATGATGGCGGTTTCCGGACCATCGATGTTCATCGCCTTTCTAAAACTGCGCCAACGCAATCTGGCACCGCTGCTGGATGCCTGCGGCTGGGCTGTCAACGCCAAGGCCTACATCAACATTCCGTTCGGCCATTTGCTGACCGACGTCGCCAAACTACCCAAGGACGCCGAAACCCATCTGGCCGATCCGTTTGGCGAAAAACCCAGCCGCTGGCCCGCGCTGTTGTTGCTGCTCGCGTTGCTGGCCGGCGCCGGCTGGGCTTGGCGACAAGGCTATATCGGACCCGCTACCGCCCCGCCGACCGCTGGAGAAACTCCGGCGACCGCACCGGCGCCGGCGAACGGGCCTATTGCACCGCCAGGGCCGGCAACCCCAACGCCCGCGCCGGAAGCCGCGAAACCGGCCGCGAAACCCGCCAAGTAAAGGGCGGCAGGCGGCCGTCTCGGCGGTCGCCGGCTAAGGCGCGATCATGCCGTTATGCAAATAGCTTTCTTCGTAGTTGAAAACGACATTACCGTCCGGCAAGATCAGTTCCTCGTCGCGGCCCTTGTAATCCAGTCGCGACAATAAATCCTTGATAATGTTGACGCGCGCCGCCTGCTTGTCGTCGGCGCGCACCACGGTCCAGGGTGCCGATAGATGATGGGTCCGGGCGAACATGATGTTGCGCGCCTCGCTGTATTGGCGCCAATGCTTTTGGGCGGCTTTGTCGATCGGGCTGATCTTCCATTGTTTCAGCGGATCGTCCAGCCGCGCCTTCAGACGCTTTTTTTGCTCTTCCTTACTGATATCCAGATAGTACTTAAATAGCTTGATGCCGGAACGCACCAGCAATTGCTCGTAATGCGCGACGGTTTCGATGAACTCGTGGTAATCGGCGTCGCTGCAAAATCCCATGACCCTTTCCACGCCGGCCCGGTTGTACCAACTGCGGTTGAACAGCACCATTTCTTGCGCGGCCGGCAGATGCTCGGTATAGCGCTGAAAATACCAGCTCCCCAGGTCGCGATCCGACGGTTTGCCCAAGGCCACCACTCGAGTCTCGCGCGGGCTCAGATGCTGAATGATGCGCTTGATGGTGCCGTCCTTGCCGCCGGCGTCCCGGCCCTCGAACAGGATCAAAATCTTATCGCCGTGCTTGATGATATGGCTTTGCAGTTTGACCAGTTCTACCTGCAACTGCCGCAGCACGTCCTTGTAATTCGGTCGTTCGGATTTCTTTTTGCCCATGGCTGCATCCTCGAAAGTGAATTGGCTGACTACCAGTGTAGCGGTTTCGCCGCATCGCGCTATCGTTCCGCACCACAAGCGTGCAAAATGTCGTAAACCGTACCGATTGAGTGCAACTTTGATCCCACTTGGCCACACACCGACAAGCCACACCGACAACCGCGACCGACCGAACTCAAGTCATATTATTGATTTTTAATTAAATTATCGAAAAGCGACTCAGAAATATCGGTTTTGGCATCCGAATTGCTTTCGGGCTAACGTGGCTCCGCGATAGGAGCCGACTGAATTTAGGCTCGACGTAGAGCCGACAGACAAAGGCGTCTAACTCTCGTTTCGGTAACGAAACGGGGTAGACGCCTTTTTTTTGGCCTGACTTTTTCAAACCCACGGGAATCCGCCATGACTTATCGCACGACATTCGCTCCGAAATCTCTGATCGCGGCCTTGGCTACGCTGATCGCCGCCGGCCTGGCCGGTTCGGCCTGGGCGGCCGGCAAGCCGGAAAAAGAAGACTTGAAATTCGGCTTCATTAAACTGACCGACATGGCGCCGTTGGCCGTCGCCGCCGAGAAAGGCTTTTTCGAGGACGAAGGCCTGTTCGTGCAACTGGAAGCCCAAGCCAATTGGAAAGTGGTAATGGACCGGGTCGTCAACGGTGAACTGGACGGTTCGCACATGCTGGCGCCGGCGCCGCTGGCGGCCAGCATCGGCTTCGGCACCAAGGCCGACATCGTGACTGCCTTCAGCATGGGTTTTAACGGCAACGCCATCACCATTTCCAACGACATCTGGAAGCAAATGAAGCCCAACGTGCCGATGGACGGCGGCAAACCGGTTCACCCGATCAAAGCCGACGCGTTAAAACCGGTCGTGGACAAATACAAGGCCGAAGGCAAGCCGTTCAACATGGCGATGACCTTCCCGGCCGGCTCGCACAATTTGAAACTGCGCTACTGGCTGGCGGCCGGCGGCATCCATCCCGGTTACTACGCGCCGCCGCAGGATATTTCCGGTCAGGTCAACGCCGACGCACTGCTGTCGGTAACGCCGCCGCCGCAAATGCCGGCCACGCTGGAATCCGGCACCATCTTCGGCTATTGCGTCGGCGAACCATGGAATCAGCAAGCGGTATTCAAAGGGATTGGCGTGCCGGTGATCACCGACGAGGAACTGTGGAAAGACACGCCGGAAAAAGTCTTCGGCGTCACCAAGACCTGGGCCGATAAATACCCAAACACCTATCTGGCGGTGACCAAGGCGCTGATCCGCGCCTCAATCTGGCTGGACGCCGAGAACAACAAAAACCGCAAGGAAGCCATCGAAATGCTGTCGCAAAAACAATACGTCGGCGCCGACGTCGAGGTACTGGCGGCCAGCATGAACGGCAGCTTCGAGTACGAGAAAGGGGACAAGCGTTCGCTACCCGACTTCAACACCTTTTTCCGCCACGGCGCCAGCTATCCATCCTACGGCAGCGCGGTCTGGTATCTGACCCAATTGCGCCGCTGGGGCATGATCAACGAAGCCAAACCGGACAACTGGTATCTGGAAACCGCGAAAAATGTCTACCGCCCCGACATTTATCTGGCCGCGGCGAAGGAGCTCGTCGCCGAAGGCAAGGCCAAGGCCGAGGACTTTCCGGCCGACACCGCCATCAAGCCTTCGCAAAACTTCTTCATCGACAAAGTACCGTTCGATGCCAATAAGCCCAACGATTATCTGGCCAAGTTCGCGATCGGCTTGAAAGGCAAACAAACAGTTTCCGGCGGCAAGGTCGTCGACTAAGAACCTTTGGTGGGTGCTCAAAAGCAGGGACGCGATTTGATGCAGGGAGGCATCTTTTTTACCAACCGAAATTTTGCAGCAAGCGCAGGGTACGCACCGCGTACCTTGCCAGCCGATCCGATTGTCAAGACCGAAAAAAGGTACGCGGTGCGTATCTACGACATCACATACAGAGGTATCCAGATGACTAACAAACTCATCAAATTCTTCAACATCACCGGCCTGACCTGGTTCGTGCCGCTGGTAAAAATAGCCGCCGGCGAAAATCCGGCCCAACAACTGCGGCAACTGTTCTTGGTAATGGGCGTGCCGATGATTGCCTTCGCGCTGTTTCTGGGACTGTGGAGCGTGTCGGCCTCCGGTGTCAATACCAGCCTGGGCACGATTCCAGGTCCGGTCGCGGTGTGGGACGAAGTCGGCGGTCTGATCGCCGAACACACCGCCGAACAAACCAAGAAGGCCGAGTTCTACCAGCGCCAAGCCCAGCGCAATAAGGAAAAGCTGGCCGAAGACCCCAAAGCCGACATTAAAACCCGGCCTTACACCGGCAAACCGACCTATCTCGACAAAATCCTGACCAGTCTGCGCACCGTGTTCGCCGGATTTGTGATCGCGACCTTGATCGCGGTGCCGATCGGTATCCTGTGCGGCATGAGTCCGGTGCTCAATACCGCCTTCAATCCGTTGATCCAGATTTTCAAACCGGTGTCGCCGCTGGCCTGGCTGCCCATCGTCACGCTGGTGGTCAGCGCCGCCTACGTGACGACCGACGACTCCTGGTTCGAGAAATCCTTCATCACCTCGGCGATTACCGTGACCTTATGCTCGCTATGGCCGACGCTGATCAACACCGCCGTCGGCGTGTCGTCCATCGATCGTGACCTGGTCAACGTCGGCAAGGTATTGCGGCTGGACTGGATGACCCAGATCAAGCGCATCATTCTGCCGTCGGCCCTACCCTTCATTTTCACCGGCATGCGCTTGTCGCTGGGCGTGGGCTGGATGGTGCTGATCGCCGCCGAAATGCTGGCGCAGAATCCGGGTCTGGGTAAGTTCGTTTGGGACGAGTTCCAAAACGGCAGTTCCAATTCGCTAAGCCGCATCATGGTGGCGGTGTTCACGATCGGCTTCATCGGCTTCGCGCTGGACCGCATCATGCACTCGTTGCAAAACCTATTCTCTTTCCAAAAAGTGTAAGGCCGCCGCCATGAATGCCCCCGCCAAAATCATCGAACTTTCCATGCAAAAAACCGCGACCAACCAACCCGCCAACGACGCGCGCGCGCCGCTGGTCGAATTGAAAAATGTCTGTAAATCCTACGGCGAGGGCCGGAGCAAGACCTCGATCCTGAAAGACATCAATCTGGACATACAAGAAGGCGAATTCATCGCCATCGTCGGCTTTTCCGGCAGCGGCAAAACCACGTTGGTGTCGCTGATCGCCGGCCTGATTCAGGCCGACGCCGGCGAGTTGCTGAAAAACGGCGCGGCGATCCGCGAACCCGGACCGGACCGGGGCGTGGTGTTTCAAAACTATTCGCTGATGCCGTGGCTGACCGTTTACGAAAACGTGGCGTTGGCCGTCGATGCGATCTTCAAGGACTGGACGCCGGCGCAACGCCGCGCCCACGCCGAAAAATACGTCAAGATGGTCAATCTGGGCCGAGCCATGGACAAGCGCCCGGCCGAACTGTCCGGCGGCATGCGCCAACGGGTCAATGTCGCCCGCGCCTTGGCAGCCAACCCCGATATTTTATTGCTGGACGAACCGCTCAGCGCGCTGGACGCTCTGACGCGCGGCAACTTGCAGGACGAGATTCTGCAAATCTGGGAGCAGGACAAGAAGACCGTCATTCTGATCACCAACGACGTCGACGAAGCCATCTACATGGCCGACCGGGTGATCCCGCTGAAACCCGGCCCTGACGCCACCTTCGGCCCGGATTTCGTCATCGATCTGGAACGGCCGCGCGATCGCGCCGCGTTGAACCACGATCCGGAGTTCAAACGTCTGCGTGCCGAAATCACCCGCTATCTGATGGACATCGGCCTGCAAAAAGCCCAAGCCGAAGTCGGCGACCGGGTCAAGCTGCCGGACGTGCGTCCGAACACCAGCAACGACTGGAAACTCGATACCTCGGCGCTCAAGCCCAGCCAAACCGATCTGGGTAAGGCCCGCTATCTGGAGTTCGCCAACCTGTCGAAAATCTATCCGACCCCGGACGGCAACAGCACCGTCAAGGTGGTCGACGGTTTTGACTTGCGGATGAAAAAAGGCGAGTTCGTGTCCATCATCGGCCATTCCGGTTGCGGTAAATCCACAGTGTTGTCGATGACCGCCGGCCTCAACGATATTTCCGAAGGCGGCATCATTCTGGATAACCGCGAAATCGACGGCGCCGGCCCGGATCGCGGCGTGGTGTTTCAGGCGCCGAGTTTGTTTCCGTGGCTGACCGCGTTCGACAACGTCATGCTCGGCGTCGATAAGGTTTATCCGCACGCCAGCCAGGACGAGCGCGACGACATCGTCGAATACTACTTAACCCGAGTGGGCCTGGCCGACTCGATGTTCAAGAAAGCCGCCGACCTGTCCAACGGCATGCGCCAACGAGTCGGCATTGCCAGGGCCTTCGCGCTGTCGCCGAAACTGCTGTTGCTCGACGAACCCTTCGGCATGCTGGATTCGCTAACCCGCTGGGAATTGCAGGAGGTGTTGATGGAAGTGTGGGAACGCACCCACGTCACCGCCATCGTCGTCACCCATGACGTCGACGAAGCGATTCTGCTGGCCGACCGGGTGGTGATGATGACCAACGGACCGCACGCCAAGATCGGCAAAATACAAGACATCGATCTACCGCGGCCGCGCAGCCGCAAGGCGCTGCTGGAGCATCCGGACTACTACCGTTACCGGGAAAGCCTGCTGACCTTTCTGGCGGAGTGCGACCACACCCATTAGATATTGTTGGGTACGCATCCCGTACCTTTTCAAGCCATGAACAAACCGAATTCAACCAGGTACGCGCTGCGTACCCTAGGACGCTTTGTGCCGAAATTCCCGCCTTGCAGGCTTAGGCGGATGGCAAACCGACTTTCGACCGACCACAGACCAGGAGACATCATGTTCAAATCCACACACATCTTGCCGGCCGGCGTGCTGGCGATCGCCGGAGCCGGCACGCCGGCCCAAGCCGACATCACCAAGGAGGTGGAGGACGCGCTGAATTTTTACCACTACGGCAGTAACGGCGCCGTCAAAATGGATTTGAACTACCGCTGGGAAAACGTCGATCAGGATAACGGCCCCATCATCCCCGGCAAGGCGCCGAAACGGGTGGAAACCGCCAACGCCAATACCGCCCGCTTGCGCTTGGGCCTGCTGTCGCCAACTTTCTACGATTTCCAAGCCTACGCCGAATACGAAGGCAATTACGCGCTACAGGAGGACTACGATCAGGGCGGGACGACGTTGAACCGTCACCGCGACTACTCGCTGATCGCCGACCCTGACCGTAGCGAGCTCAACCAGTTCTGGCTCAGTTACAAGGGCATCGCCGACACCTTGATCAAGGTCGGCCGGCAACGCATCAAATTCGACGACGACCGCTTCATCGGCAACGTCGGCTGGCGGCAAATGGAGTCGACCTACGACTCGGTGCTGGTTACTCACAACAACCAAACCCTGTTCGGGCTGACCGTCAACGCCGGTTACCTGGACCACGTGCAAAACATTTTCGGCGAAACCGACACCTTGAACGCGCCGGTGCTGAATCTGAATTACAAAGTCGGCGATTGGGGCAACCTGATCGGCTACGGCTATTGGCTGGACTTCCGCGAACGCGCCAATTACGCCAAATCCTCGCAAACCTACGGCCTGCGCTTCGACGGCAAATCGCCGCAGTTCTTCGATACCGTGAATTTTCTGTACACCGCCGAATGGGGCAAGCAATCCAATTACGCCGACAACCCCAACCATTACCAGGCCGACCGCATCAACCTGATGGGCGGTCTATCGGCTTTCAACCTGACCTTGCAAGGCGCGATGGAACAGCTGAACGGTTACGGATTGAACAAGACCTTCAACACGCCGTTGGGCACCAACCACGCCTTCCAGGGCTGGGCCGATTTGTTCATCAATCCGCTGAGCAACGCCACCTTGGGCCAGGGTATCCGCGACGTGTTCGCCACCGCCAGCTATAAGGCGATGAACGATACGTTGATCGTCACCGGCATGTATCACGATTTCTACGACGACACCGGCGGCGTCGAATACGGCAGCGAGTGGGATTTCTCGATTTTGAAAAAATTCGGCAAGCACTACTCGCTGCTGGCCAAGTACGCCAATTTCAACACCGAAAACGCCGCGTTTACCGATACCCAGAAAATCTGGCTGCAGGCCAACGTCAGTTTTTAACGACTTAGCACAGGAGCCGGCCGGTAGCGGCCGGCTCCCGTGGCGCAACGTTATCGAGGCAAGAACATGAAACCGAAACTCGTCGTCGTCGGCAACGGCATGGCCGGCATGCGGACCGTCGAACAACTGCTGCAAATCGCCCCCGACCTTTACGACATCACCGTATTCGGCGCCGAACCGCACGGCAACTACAACCGCATCATGCTGACGCCGGTGCTGTACGGCGCGAAAAATTTCGCCGATATCGTGATCCACGACTTCGACTGGTACCGGAGCCGCGCCATCACGCTACACTGCGGCCCCGCCAAAGCCGTGGTCGCCATCGACCGGACGCGACGCCAAGTCATAGCGCGCGACGGCACGACGGCGGACTACGATAAACTGCTAATCGCCACCGGTTCGCTGCCGCTGCTGCTGGACATTCCGGGCCGCGACTGCGACGGCGTGATGGGCTTTCGCGACATCGCCGACGTCGAGACAATGATCGCCAAATCGGCCCGGCGCCGTCACGCGGTGGTGCTGGGCGGCGGCCTGCTGGGACTGGAAGCGGCCAACGGCTTGTTAAAACGCGGCATGCAAGTCACCGTGGTCAACCGCGCCGACCACTTGCTGAACCGGCAACTCGACGCCCAGGCCGGCGAATTCCTGCGCCGGCACCTGGCCGAAACCGGCATGGAATTCCAACTCGGCGCCACGATCGCGGCGATTGCCAGCCGCGCCGGCCACGTCGTCGAGGTCGAACTGGACAACGGCCAAAAACTACCCGCCGATTTGCTGGTGATGGCTACCGGCATTCGGCCGAATATCGGGCTGGCCGAGGCCGCCGGCCTGGAATGCCGGCGCGGCATCGTTGTCGACGATGCGATGCAAACCAGCGATCCGGCCGTGTACTCGGTCGGCGAATGCATCGAACATCGCGGCGAATTGTTCGGCTTGGTGGCGCCGGTCTACGAACAAGCCAGAATCTGCGCCGACCAACTGGCCGGCGGCACGGGCAGCTATCGGACCGGTTTCGCCGCGACCATGTTGAAAGTCACCGGCATCGATTTATTTTCGGTTGGCGACTTCGACGGCGATGCCGACAGCGAAACCCTGCGCTTCGTCGATTATGGCCTCGGCATCTATAAAAAAGTGGTACTGCGCGGCGACGTGCCGATCGGCGTGATTCTGTACGGCGATACCGGCGATGCCAATGGCTATCTGCGCTTGGTCCGCGACGGCGTGCCGGTGAGCGACAGACGCCGGCGCTTACTGTTTGGCGGCGCGACAACCGCCGAGGCCGCCTGAGACAATAGCACCATGAGTCCAACCACCATCGTCAAGACCACTTGCCCTTACTGCGGTGTCGGCTGCGGCATCTCGGCAGAAATCGAGGATGCCGCCGGCCACCGCGTCCGGATCGCCGGCGATCCGGAGCATCCGGCCAATTTCGGCCGGTTATGTTCCAAGGGCGCCGCACTGGCCGACACCGTGTCTTTGGAAAACCGCCTGCTCTATCCGCGTATCGGCGGTGCCCGCGCCGATTGGGACAGCGCGCTGGATCTGGTCGCCGAGCGTTTCCGAGCCGCGATCGCCGAGCACGGCCCGGATTCGGTGGCCTTCTATGTATCCGGCCAATTGCTGACCGAGGATTACTACGTCGCCAACAAATTGATGAAGGGCTTCATCGGCTCGGCCAATATCGATACCAACTCGCGGCTGTGCATGTCGTCGGCGGTGGTCGGCTATAAGCGGGCCTTCGGCGCCGACGCGGTGCCGTGCAATTACGAAGACCTGGAACTGGCCGATTTGATCGTGCTGGTCGGCTCCAACGCGGCTTGGTGTCACCCGGTCGCCTTCCAGCGCATCCGCAAGGCCAAGGAACGCAATCCGGCGTTGAAAATCGTCGTGGTCGATCCGCGCCGCACCGCCAGTTGCGACATCGCCGACCTGCATCTGCCGATTCAACCCGGCATGGACGGGCTGCTGTTCGACGGCCTGCTCGGTCATTTGGCGGCGACCGGCGCCACCGACGCCGCCTATATTACGGCTTATACCGAAGGCTTCGAGGCGGCCTTGGCGCAAGCGCGAAGCGCCGCGCCGGACATCGCCGCCACCGCCGCGAATTGCGGTCTGGCCGCCGCCGACGTCGGTTTGCTGTTCGACTGGTTCGCCGCGACCGAAAAAACCGTCACGGTGTACTCGCAAGGCATCAACCAATCCAGTTCTGGTTCGGACAAATGCAACGCCATCATCAACTGTCATCTGGCCACCGGCCGCATCGGCCGGCCGGGCATGGGGCCGTTTTCGTTCACCGGCCAACCCAACGCGATGGGCGGCCGCGAGGTCGGCGGCCTCGCCAACATGTTGGCCGCGCACATGGATTTGGACAATCCGGCCCATGTGGAACGAGTCGGCCGATTTTGGGGTAGCCAGCGGGTCGCCGACCGCCAGGGCCTGAAAGCGCTGGAACTGTTCGACGCGGTCGCCGCCGGCAAGATCAAGGCAATCTGGATCGTCGCCACCAATCCGGTCGCGTCGATGCCGGACGCCGACCGGGTCAGGCAGGCGTTGCAGGCTTGCGATTTCGTGGTGGTGTCCGATTGCATCGCCGATACCGACACCACTCGATTGGCGCACGTGCTGCTGCCGGCCACCGGCTGGAGCGAAAAAGACGGCAGCGTCACCAATCTGGAGCGGCGGATTTCCCGCCAACGCGCGTTGTTCGCGCCGTCCGGCGAGGCCCGCCACGACTGGTGGATCTTCAGCCAGGTGGCGCAACGCCTGGGCTTTGGCGAGGCTTTCGCCTACCGGTCCAGCGCCGAGATTTTCCGCGAACACGCCGCGCTGTCGGCCTTCGAAAACGATGCCGGGCACGGTCGCCGCGACTTCGATCTGTCCGGTCTGGCCGAGCTGAGCGATCCGGCCTATTCCGACCTGCAACCGCTGCAATGGCCGGTGAGCGCGGCCGGCGGCACTGCCCGGCTGTTCGGCGACGGCCGGTTTTTCACGGCCAACGGCAAAGCCCACTTCGTGCCGGTGTCGCCCCGCCCTCCCCGCCACGTGCCCGACGCCAACTATCCGTTCACGCTGAATACCGGCCGTTTGCGCGACCAGTGGCACACGATGACCCGCACCGGCCTGGCCGCCAAACTGAACACCCACCAAGTCGAACCTTGCGTCGAAATCCATCCGGACGACGCCGCCCGCCTGCGGTTGCCGGCCGGTGCCATCGCCAAACTGACCAGCCGCTGGGGCGGCATGCTCGCCAAGATCGCGATCAGCGCCGAACAACGGCCCGGCAGCTTGTTCGTGCCGATGCACTGGACCGGCGTCAACAGCAGCCACGGCCGGATGGGCGCGTTGGTCAATCCGGTGGTCGATCCCTTGTCCGGTCAGCCGGAAAGCAAGCAAACGCCGGTCGCCATCGAATCCTGGCCGGCCGGCTGGCATGCCGTACTGTTGTCCCGGCAAGCCTTGCCGCTATCGGACTGCGAATACCGGGTGGAGATGCGCGGCGACGGTTTTTACCGTTACCAACTGGCCGGCGGCCATACCGGCCGGGACTGGCGAGTCTGGAGTCGCCACCGGCTGGCCGCCAATGCGGCCGAACGGTTGGACCGCCACTGGCTGGAATACAGCGATCCGCCATCCGGCGACTTTCGGACTGCTCTGATCACCGAAGCCGGCCTGCAAGCTTGTTTATTCGTCGGCGCCGGGCCGGAATTGCCGGAACCCGGCTGGATCGCGACCTTGTTCGGCAAAACGGCCTTGAGCCGGGGCGAACGCCTGAGCCTGTTGAGCGGCGCGCCGCCCGCCGGCGAAGCCGATATTGGCCGAATCGTCTGTTCGTGTTTCAATGTAGGCGAGAAAACCATTCGGCAAGCGGTTCGCGACCGCAAGCTCGGCAATGTCGCCGAGATCGGCGCCTGCCTGGGGGCGGGTACCGGCTGCGGTTCCTGCCTGCCCGAGTTGAAGGTTTTTCTAGCGACCTGAACTAACAACGCGCATGCGAGCAGCCACCAGGGAACGATGCAAGCCAAACTACAGTTATTTCCGTATTTTCAACCTATCATTTCCACCGCCAGCGGCCAGATCGTCGGCTACGAGGCGCTGGCCCGCCAGCACGACGCTAACGGCCGCGTGGTTTCGGCCGGCGCTTGGTTTTCCTCGGCCGACATCGACGCCAAGCAGCGAACCGAACTCGATCGCCAAGTGCGTTGGCAGGCCTTGCAAAAATTTGCCGAACACGCCGATCCCAACAGTTTTCTGGCCATCAATATCTCGGCGGCCTGGATAGACAATCTGCGCCAGCTGAACGCGGTGCCGACGGTGCGGATGCTGGAAGAACTGAATATCGACCGCGGCCGAGTCATCGTCGAAATCTCCGACGCCCCCGCCGATCCGCAAAAACTCAAGCAAATCGTCCAGCGCTACCGCAAACACGGCCTGAGCGTGGCGATCGGCGATTTCGGCGCCGGCTCGTCGCAACTCGAACGGCTGATCGCGGTCCAGCCCGACATCATCAAGATCGACATGCGCTTGTTCAAGCAAGCCGCCAAGGGCGGCATCGCCGGCGACATCATGCAAGTGTTGTCGCGACTGGGCAAGCGCACCGGCGCCCGGCTGACCTGCGAAGGCGTCGAAACCGACGAGGAATTCTGGTTCGGGTTGGACTGCGGCGCGCAATATATGCAGGGTTTTTTGTTCGGCAAGGCCGAGGCCGATTTCAAGCCGGCCCAGCAATATCAGCAACACATTGCCTCGTTGCGCGGCAAGTTTCTAAAACAAACCCTGGTCCGCGAAGAACGCAAAATCAACGCCATCAACACCCTCAAGAGCTTGGCCTATCGGCTGGCGGAGGCTTTGCAGGACGATTTCAATCTCAACGAGCTGGTCAGTTGGAATTTCGCGGAAAGCGGCGTAATCCGCTTTTATCTGTGCAACAACCTGGGCGACCAGATTTCCCCCGACTTCAATTTCAGCGCCAACCGCTGGTTTACCGATCCGCGCAAGATCGGCTTCAATTGGTCATGGCGGCCTTATTTCTTTCAACTGTTGGCACTAGAACATTGCGGCGACCGCGACCGCATCGTCAGTTCCGAACGCTATCGCGATTTCGAGACCAACCTGCTCTGTAAAACGCTGGCATTACGGCTGGACGGCGACCGATTATTGCTGGTCGATACCGTCGCGGTCGATTAAGCGGTCTATACTCTTTCAAGCGGCGGCGCATCAGGAAGCGGGTTTAGGCCCGGGTCGGCGCTTTTCGTGCGTCCGTTCCCGCGATTGAAGGCATTCCGGGTTTTTCAGGCGTGTAGGCGACCAAACCTCCCCGCGCCGGAAACCGGTGATCGCAACGCTTTACGGCGCGTACCTACCGAGCTTACGGAATGACCAAGCCATCGCGCATCCCCACTTCACTTTCATTCGCTATCCTGGCCGCGGGCCTGGGACTGTTGTTCCCACTGGGTACTAGCGCCTTTCTGTTGAATGGCGAGGACTTCCAGCTTGATCTGACCACTCTCGCCTCCTTGCACCGGCTCCACCCCGAACTGTGGGTCATCTGGGGCGCTCCGCTGGTTCTGGGCCTAGCCGGCTATCTGCTGGGCCGTCAAAACGAAACACTGCAACAAAAAATGCGCAGTTTGGAGCGGCAAACCAGCCAACTGAACACAATTCTGGATACCGCGCCCAGCGCGATCATCACCATCGATCAAACCGGAGCGATCCGAAGTTTCAATCGCGGCGCGGAACGCATTTTCGGCTACGCCGCCGGACAAATGGTGGGCGAAAACGTCAAACGGCTGATGCCGGCCGACATTGCAAGCCGACACGACGGTTATTTGGCGCACTACATCGCGACACGGGAAAGCCGCGCCATGAACCAGCGCCGCGAGTTCCAGGGCCGCCGTGCCTCCGGCGAAATTTTTGCAGTGCAATTGCACATCAGCCCCATCGAAATCGACGGCGAGACGCTGTTTTGCGGCATCCTCGACGACGTCAGCGAAACCAAGGCACTGCAAACCCAACTGACCCAAGCTCAAAAACTGGAAGCCATCGGCCAACTGGCGTCCGGCGTGGCTCACGAAATCAACACGCCGATTCAATATATCGGCGACAACCTGGCCGCGTTGCAAAACTACTTCGCCGACCTGAGCGCCTGGCAGTCGGCGGTTTACCAACAAGCCGACCCGGCCTCGAAAACCCGGCTAGACGATCTCGGCGAGCAATTCGATCTGGCCTATATTCTGGACGACAGTCCCAAAGCCATCGGCCAAGCGCTGGAAGGCGTGACCAGGGTCGCCGAAATCGTCAAGGCCATGAAGACTTTTTCGCACGTCGAACCTAGCCAATCCCGGCAAGCGATCAACCTGAACGACACCGTCGCCGGCGCGATCACCATCAGCCGAAACGCCTGCAAATACATTGCCGACGTCGAAACCGACCTCGCCGCCGATTTGCCTGCCGTGCCCTGCTACGCCAACGAACTTAGCCAGGTCCTGCTCAACCTGATCATCAACGCCGCCCATGCCATCGAAGAAAAAGGCGGCGAACGCGGCGTGATCCATATCGCCACCCACAAGCTCGGCGATATGGTGGAAATCCGCATCCGCGACAACGGCGCGGGCATTCCGGCCGAGATTCGGGAGAAAGTCTTCAACCTGTTTTTCACGACCAAACCGGTCGGCAAGGGCACCGGCCAGGGGCTGAGCCTGGCCCACAACATTATCGTGGAGCGACACCGAGGCAGACTATACTTCGAATCCGAGGCGGGACTCGGCACCACCTTCCACGTACTGTTGCCGCTCGACCCGCAGGCACCGGTTACCGAAAATGACTAAGAAGCACATACTGTTTGTCGACGACCAGGAATTGGTTATTCAAGGTATACAACGCCAATTGCGGCCCTACCGCGAGCAATGGCGGCTGTATTTCGCGACGAGTGGCGCGCAAGCCCTAGCCATCATGGCGGCGGAGAAAATCGACTTGGTGGTTAGCGATATGATGATGCCGGCGATGCACGGCTACGAATTGCTGAAGACCGTCGCCGAGCGCTATCCCGGCGTGGTTAGAATCATGTTGAGCGGCTACACCGACGAAAACAACCTGAAACAGAGCCTGGAAGTCGCCCACCAGTATTTGAGCAAGCCTTGCAGCGCCGAAACCTTGCGGGAAGCGCTGAGCCAAATCTTCAAAATCCAAGATTGCATCAACGATCCGCTGATCGCTGGCACGCTCGGGGATGCCAACGCCCTGCCCAGCCTGCCCGCGATCTACCGGGAGTTGAACGCGGCGATCGCCGACGAAAACACCACCACCAAGGACATCGCCGACATTTTCGCCCGCGACATGGTGCTATCGGCCCGATTGCTGCAACTGATCAACTCGCCCTATTTCGGACTGAACCGGGTGGTCTCCAGCCTGACCGACGCCATCAATCTGATCGGCATCAAGCGCCTGAACAATCTGGTCTTGTCGGTACATGTGAAGACTGCGTTTCCGATCGCCAGTCCGGAATTGGAGCGAAAAATGGAATATTTGTGGCAAAACGCCGGCCGGGTCGGCGAGTTGGCACGCCTGATCGCGCTAGCCGAACATCAGCGCGAAGACCGTCCGGACCAAGCCTACCTGGGCGGCTTGCTGCACAATATGGGCTTGCTGCTTTTTCTGTCGCGCGGCGGCGGCAAAACTCTGGAATTGTTGGCGCGCGCCAAACGCCACGAGCAACCGATAACGGCCTTGGAAACCGAGATTTTCGGCTTCAATCGCTGTCAGGCGGCGGCCTATGTGTTGAGCCTGTGGAAAATCCCGCCGCGCATCATCGAAGCGATTTTGTTGCATTACACCCCCAACGAGACCGATTACGACGGCGTCAACGCATTAACCGCCGTTCACGTCGCCGCTTGCCTGTTGCAGCCGGCGAATCCGAACGACTACAGCCATTTGTTCGAAATGCAATTGGACGAAGCCTATCTGCGGCGTTTGGGCAAATGGGAACGTCTTGCGGAATGGCGGGCGTTGGCGGAAAAAGTCGCGGAACAAGCCGGAGGCAGCCGATGACCCTACCCAGCAATCCGACCGCCGAGCCGGCCGCCTTACCCGAGATCAGCCGGAAAATCCTGTTCGTCGACGACGAAATCCTGCTGTTGGAGGGCATCAAGCGCCAATTGCGCCGCGATTTCGACCTGACCGTCGCCGACGGCGGCGCGGCCGGCTTGCGCATCCTGGCCGAGCAGGGACCGTTCGCGGTGGTGGTGTCCGATTACAACATGCCGGATATGGACGGCATCGCCTTTTTAAATGCGGTGTACCGGCAGTATCCCAATACGGTCTTGGTCATGTTGACCGGGCGGGCCGAATTGGACATCGCCGTCAACGCGCTACACAGCGCTCATATCGCCCGCTTTTTAAACAAACCCTGTCCGCCGGAAATTCTGCGCGAGACCTTGAACGACGGCCTGGAGCAATATCGCCTGAAAATGGCCGAGCAAATCCTGCAAAGCCAGTTGCAGCGAGCCAACCATCAACTCGGCCAACTCAACGCGCACCTCGAAGACTTGGTGGCCAAGAAAACCCGCGCCCTCGCCTTGCAATATCGCTACGTGGCCAACATGACCCGCTTGAACGACTCAAGAGGCGTGGTATCGGCACTGATCGCCGCGTTGACCGAGCTGATCGGTAGCAATGCGATCGGTTTGTGGCTGAGTCCGGGGGCCGATCAACAGTTTCGCTGCTTCCATCCGCAAAACGGCGAACCGAACCAGTTCGCCGTCGCCGATCTGCCCGAGGGCGCGATTCGCCGCGCGATCGCCGAGAACCGGCGTTGGCAATTCGGTTCTCCTCTGGACGGCGGCGGCATCGCCTGGTTTACCGGCCAGCCGCTGGCCTGTCTGCCGATGGTCAGTTCTCGCGGCGTCATCGGCCTGGTCACACTGGCCGGCGACGGACCTTCCCTGACGGCCGACACCTTGTCGACATTGATCGGCATGCTGAACGTCACCGCCACCGCGTTACAAAGCCACTGGCACCGCGAAGCCTTTATCGAAGCTCAAGACGCCATCATCACCGCGTTGGCTAAACTGTCCGAATACCGCGATCCGGAAACCGGCTCGCACCTATTGCGTCTGAAGAAATATTGCGAGCTGATTTGCCGCCACATGAGTTGCACCGAGCGCTATGCCGCCAGCGTGACCGCCGAATTCACTCAGGATCTGGTGCGCTCGTCGCCGCTGCACGACATCGGCAAGGTCGGCATCCCCGACGCGATTTTGAAAAAGCCCGGTCGGTTGACGCCGGAAGAATTTCAGATCATGAAAACCCACGCGGCGATCGGCGGCGATACGCTGCGTTCGGTTTACGAGCAATATCCGTCGCAGGGCTTCATCAAATGCGGCATGGACGTCGCCTACGGCCACCACGAACGCTGGGACGGCAGCGGTTATCCGCTGGGCTTGCGAGGCGAGGACATTCCCCTGTCCGCCCGAATCCTGGCCTTGGTCGATGTATACGACGCGCTGACCAGCCGCCGGGTTTACAAAGCGCCGATGCCGCGCGAGGAAGCGATGAACTTGATCGTCGAAGGTAACGGCAGCCACTTCGATCCCGACATCGTCGCGGCCTTCCAGGAACTCGAACCGCAATTTCATCGCATCGCCGAAACTTACGCCGACCACGTCGAGGTACTTGCACCCGACGACCAATAGCGGAGACAATGCCGACAACGCTAGCCACCGCCTCGAGGAACCGAGATGAACTATTGGTTGATGAAATCCGAACCGGACACTTTCGGCATCGACGACTTGCAACGCAAACCCGAGCAAACCGAGCATTGGGACGGCGTCCGCAACTATCAAGCCCGCAACATGATGCGCGACGACATGCAGCCGGGCGACCTGGTGTTTTTCTACCATTCCAACTGCGCCGAACCGGGCATCGTCGGCATCATGCAGGTCGTCAAGGCCGGCTATCCGGACTTCACCGCCTTCGATCCGGACAATATCCATTTCGACCCGAAAAGCCGTCCGGACAATCCGACCTGGTTCATGGTGGACGTCAAATTCGTCCGCGAATTGGCGCGTAACATCACCCTCAAGGAGTTGAAGGAAAAGTCCGAACTGGCCGAATTGGCCTTGCTGCGCCGCGGCAACCGCTTGTCCGTGATGCCGGTCGGCGCCGCGCACTGGGACTTCATCCTCGGCCTGGAATAGCCGGCCGGCCGTGCCATGGCTGACATCACGGCATCCGGATCGGCGCCGCCGGCTTACGCCGAACTACCGGCCCTCGCCGAAGCGGTACGCATCATCCTAAACCTGACGGCCGCCGGCCAAGGGGAAGTCATGGATATCAACCTGCCGTTGGACGCCCGCTTGCAAGCCAGCTTGAACAAGGTCGCGGAGGAACTCCCCGAACTCAAGCTCAATCAATTGGTGGAAGCCAAAATCACGCTGGTGGATAGCCCAAACCAGGCCGTGACGGTGACAATCGGCGAGCGCAACCTGCTGTTGCAAAACCCCGCGCGAATGCCGGTCCAAGTCGGCCAGACCCTGCAACTCCAAGTCGTCAAATTGGCGCCGACCGCCGAACTGCGCCTGGTGGCGGTCAGTCAGCCGAATCGAAACGAATTTTTGCCGGTAGCCGGCGCTAGCAACGGCGGCGTTTTCAAACTGCCGACCGCGCCGGCGAATTTAGGCGCGGCGACCTCAGCGAACCCCGCCAGCTCGGCGACTTCCTCTCCCTCCGCGACCTTGGCGGCCGGGGCCGGCGGGGCGGTGCCCGCCTCTGCTCCGGCGAACTCGAACCCGGCCGCCAGCGTGACGGCGGTCGTGGTTAAGGCCGATGCCGGTCGATTGACCTTGCAATTGCTGCCCGCCGCCAACCCGGCATCGCCGATACCACCATCGCCAACGCCACCGTCGCCAACGCCACCGTCGCCAACGCCACCGCTTTCGCCATCGTCATCGTTTTCGCCACCGCTTTCGAGCAATCCGACGGCCAGCCCGCCAAACCCGCGCGCCGATCTGATTACGCTGACCGACAAACAATGGACGTGGTCCCAGCCGGCCAGCGGCACCGGCAATGCGCCGACCAGCGTCTCCGCGCCGCCCGCGCCGGGCCAGACCGTAACGCTACACATCGTTAAAACCGCCGACGGGCCGATGGTCGCGCTATCGCCGCGCGGCGCGGATACCGAAGCCTTGGTCGCCGCCGCTTACAAACAACTGCTACCGATGCAAACCCCGCCGGCCCAGTTCGCCAGCCATCTGGCACGCGTGGTAACGGCCGACTTCGCCGGCGCGAATGTCGGTGAAACCCTGAAACGCGCCGCGCTCAATCTGCTGGCCGCGATACCGCCCCGCGCGGCCTTGCTCGAACCCGCGCCGCTACGGCAAGCGATTCGTGGCTCCGGCCTGTTCATGGAAAGCGACTGGTTCGGCGGCCCGCATCCGCCGCCCGATCAAACGCCGCCGCCCGAGGACTTCAAGTTGAAGTTGAGCAAATTCGTCGCCTTGCTGCAGCGGGAACTGGCCGAACAAACCGCGCTACCCGCCGCCGAGCGCGAACCGCTCAGCGAAACGCTGCAAAAAGCCCAGGGCGGCCTAGCCAAATTGACGCTCGATCAACTGAATTCGCTACCCAGGGACGACGCGACCAAACAGGTCTGGTTTCTGGAACTACCCTTCTTCAACGCCGACCAAGCCGACAGCCTGCGGCTGTGCATCGAACGCGACCAAACCGGCGGAAGCGAGGAACATAAGGATGCCTGGACCGTCAGCATTAGCCTAAGCCCGCCGCTTATTGGTACAATACATTGCAAAATTTCCTGCTACGACGGCAGCGTCAACACCCGCTTCTGGAGCGAGTCGCCCCGTACCGTCGAGCTGATCGACAGCCGCCTGCCCGAACTCAGGCAACAATTTGAACAAAAAGGATTAACGCCCGGATTTATGGACGCACAACAAGGCCGACCCGCCCAGCCCCAACCGCCCGCGTTACCGCCGCAAACGCTGTTAAGCGAAAAAGTTTGAACGCCCCGATGAAACCATTCCCGGCCACCCCTTCGCGCCGCGCGCCGACCGATTTCCGACCAACCATCGGTCGCGCGCAAGCGTTGCGCCCGAACACCTATTCGAATACCCGACGGAGAATCACCGCATGACCAACCAAGTCACCCTGACCCAGTTCATCATCGAACAGCAGCGCGGACTGCCGGAGGCATCGGGTACCTTCACGCTATTGCTGAACAACATCGTCACCGCCTGCAAGCAAATCTCGCATCGGGTCAATTGCGGCGCGCTGATCGGCGTGTTGGGCAGCGCGGAATCGGAAAACGTCCAGGGCGAAGTCCAAAAAAAGCTGGACATCATCACCAACGACATCATGGTCCGGGCGCTGGATTGGAGCGGTTCGCTGGGCGGCATGGCTTCCGAGGAAATCAACGACCCGATCCAGATTCCCAAGCAATATCCCAAGGGCAAATACCTGGTGTTGTTCGATCCGCTGGACGGCTCGTCCAACATCGACATCAATCTGACCGTCGGCACGATATTTTCGATCCTGCGCTGCCGGGAAGGCGTCGAGCCGGAACCCGAGGATTTTCTGCGCAAGGGTAGCGAACAAGTCTGCGCCGGCTTTGTGCTGTACGGCCCCTCGACGATGCTGGTGCTGACCACCGGCAACGGCGTCAACGGCTTTACCTTGGATCAGGACGTCGGCGAATTCATCCTGACCCACTGCAACATGAAAATACCCGAAGACGCCAGCGAATTCGCGATCAACATGTCCAACCAGCGTTTCTGGGAAGCCCCGATCAAACGCTATGTGGACGAATGCGTCGCCGGCTCCGACGGCCCGCGCGAGCGCGACTTCAACATGCGCTGGGTGGCGTCGCTGGTCGCCGAGGTCTACCGGATTTTGAATCGCGGCGGCGTGTTCATGTACCCATTCGACCTGCGCAATCCGGCCAAGCCCGGCAAGCTGCGGCTACTGTACGAAGCCAATCCGATGGCCTTCATCATCGAGCAGGCCGGCGGTGCCTGCAGCACCGGCCGGGAACGGGTGCTGGACGTCAAGCCCACCAGCATCCATCAACGGGTGCCGTTGATCCTGGGCTCGAAAAACGAGGTGGAACGCATCGTCGGCTACCACCGGGACATGGACGGAGCAGCCTAATGAACAACCTGCAACATTGCGACTCGGCCGGCAGCGACGCCAAGGTCGTCGCCCTCAACAAGCAAGTCAGTTGCGCCAATTGCAGCCTGGACAACATTTGCCTGCCGCGCGGCTTGTCGCAATCCGAGATCGCCAACATCAGCCAGGTCATCCGCGCCCGGAAAACCCTGCAACGCGGCGATTTCATCTACCGCGAGGGCGATAATTTTCGCGGCATTCTGGCGATCAAGTCCGGCAGCGCCAAACTGGTCGCCAACGACAACCACGGCAACGAACACATCCTGAATATATTGTTGCCCGGCGAACTGCTCGGCTTCGATGGCCTGTCCGGCGCCAAGCACGGCTGCGCGGCGATCGCGCTGGAAACCATGAGTTTCTGCATCCTGCCGGCCGACAGCATGGAAGAATTGTTCCAAAACGTACCCAGCCTGACCCGCGAATTGTTCCGCCATACCGGCGAAAAAATGATAGAGGACAAAAACCAGTTGGTGCTCAGCAAGCGCCCGGCCGAGGAAAGGTTGGCTTATTTCCTGATCAGCCTGTCCGAGCGCCTGAAGCGGCGCGGTTTCTCGTCGTCCGAATTTAAATTGTCGCTGACCCGCCAGGAAGTCGGCAATCACCTGGGTCTGGCGCTGGAAACGGTCAGCCGGATGTTGAAAAAATTTCAGGACGACGATCTGATCAGCGTGCAAAACCGCTTTATCGCCATCAAAAACCCGACCGCGCTCCGCAAACTGCTGCAATCGACCGATTGAACGACCGCTTGGCCGCGCCCGGCCTCTGGATCGCAATCCCGGCATTTTAGACTTTCAGCAGGCACGGATTCGCTTAAACGGTCCGAAACGGTCTCAGTTTTTGATGCCGACGCCTTTGTGCAGCAACCACAAACTCAGGCCTATCAGCAGCGCGATGACGCCGGCCGTCATTTCGAAGGCCAGCAGGATGGGAACGTCGCTGACACCTATCATGCCGTAGCGGAAGGCGTTGATCATGTACAGGATCGGATTGGCCCGAGCCACCTGTTGCCAGACCTCGGGTAACATCGCCACCGAATAGAACACGCCGCCCAGGTAGCTGAGCGGCGTCAGTACGAAGTTGGGGATGATCGAGATGTCGTCGAAACTGTCTGCGAACACCGCATTGATGAAGCCGGCCAGCGCGAACAAGGTCGCGGTCAACACGAACACCACGCAAACCAGGTCCCAATGCAGCACTTGGATCTTGGTAAACAGCATCGAAATCCCCGCCACCACCAAGCCGACCAGCACGCCGCGGGCGATGCCGCCGCACACATAGCCGGCCAGTATCACGTAATTCGGCACCGGCGCCACCAGCAATTCCTCGATATGGTGTTGAAACTTGGTCGAATAAAACGACGACACCACGTTGGAATAGGAATGGCTGATCACCGACATCAAAATAATGCCCGGTACGATGTAATCCATGTAGCTGACGCCGTGCACCAAGCCGATGCGCTCGCCGATCAGCTTGCCGAAGATCAAAAAGTATAATGCGGTCGTGATCGCCGGCGGCAACAAGGTTTGCGGCCAGATGCGAGTGAAGCGGCGAATCTCCTTGCCCAGGATCGTCCAAAACGCGACGGAGTACGTCATTGCACCAGGTCCATAAACATTTGCTCCAAGCGGTTGGATTTGTTTCTAAGGCTCAGCACTTCGATGCCCCGCGCCGACAACTCCTGAAACAGGCGGTTCAGCCCCAGCGCCTTGGGTACCGAAACGTCAAGCACGCGCTCCCCGGCCAACGCGATCGCGCAACCGGCAATGGCCGGCGCCTCGCGGAGCGGCTCGGCAATATCCAGCACGAAATGGTCGGTATGCAGCTTGGCCAGCAGATCGCTCATCGCCGAATGCTCAACGATCCGGCCATCGTCGATGATGGCGATGTTGCGGCACAGGCTTTCGGCTTCTTCCAGATAATGGGTGGTCAGGATGATCGTCGTCCCCTGCTGGTTGACCTCTTGCATCATGTCCCACATCGCCCGGCGAATCTCAATGTCGACGCCGGCGGTAGGCTCGTCCAGGATTAGCAGACGCGGCTCGTGCACCATGGCTCTGGCGATCATCAGCCGCCGCTTCATGCCGCCCGACAAGCGCCGCGATACGGTATCGCGTTTGTCCCATAACTCCATTTGCCGCAAACAGATTTCGGTGCGCCTCAGGGCTTGCTTGCGGGGAATGCCGTAGTAGCCGGCTTGGTTCAACACCACGCCATGCGCCGTCTCGAATTGATTGAAATTGACTTCCTGCGGTACCAAGCCGATACAGCGCTTGGCGCCGGCCGTGTCGCGATCCAAGTCGTGACCGAAGATTTCGACAGTCCCGCTGGACTTGTTGACCAGCGAACTGACGATGCCGATCAACGTGGATTTGCCGGCGCCATTCGGGCCGAGCAATGCGAAAAAATCGCCGAGTTCCACGTCCAAGTCCACGCCGTTCAAGGCCTGGAAGCCATTGTTATAGGTTTTTTTTAGGTTGCGGATGGATAAAGCCGTCATGCTCTAGTTTATAATGCCCGGCGGTAGTGATGACGTTCCGGCGCGGATCGCCGGCCGTAAAAGCAGTCGATTCTATCAGAATTGGCATTTACTCAGCAGCCAGAACAGGAATACTACTTTGCCATTTCCGATACCGACCAGCGTTGCCGCCGTGGACCTGGGTTCGAACAGCTTCCACATGATTATCTGCAGCTTGATGAACGGCAAACTACAAACCGTGGACCGTTTAAAGGAGATGGTGCGTCTGGCGGCGGGTCTGGATCAAAACCGCAATCTGGAACCGGCCACCCAGGAACGGGCGCTGGCCTGCCTGGAGCGATTCGGCCAACGTATCCGCAATTTTCCGCCGCACAGCGTGGCGATCGTCGGCACCAACACGTTGCGCATCGCCCGCAATTCCCAGCAATTCATCAACAAGGCCGAAAAAGCCCTGGGCCACCCGATCCACATCATTTCCGGCATCGAGGAAGCCCGTTTGATTTACCAGGGCGTCGCCCATAGCCTGGGCAGCGATGCCAACAATCGTTTCGTGATGGATATCGGCGGCAGCAGCACCGAATACATCATCGGCCGCGAAGATGTCGCCCATATCAAGGAAAGCCTGAACATGGGCTGCGTCACGGTCAGCCAAGCATTTTTCAAAAGCGGCAAAATCAACAAGAAAGCCTTTCGCAACGCGATGTTGTTTGCCGAACATCATTTGGAACCGTTTCAGGACACCTTCAACCGCAAGCAATGGGACGAGGCAATCGGCGCTTCCGGCAGTCTGAAAGCAGTCAGTAACGTATTGCAAACCTCCGGCTGGAGCAACAACGGCATTACGATGGCGGGACTGGACGCGCTGGTCGAACACCTGTTGAAACTGAACGATATTGCCGAGATCGACTTTCCGGCGCTCAGCATCGAGCGCCGGCCGGTTTTCATCGGCGCGGTAGCCATCGTCTACGCGACTTTCAAGACGCTGAACATCGAACAAATGACCGTCGCGGACGGTGCGCTGCGGGAAGGTTTGGTTTACGATTTGTTGGGCCGAATCTACAACCACGATATTCGCGGCCAAACCTGCGAATTAATAACAGCCCGCTACCACACAGATCGCCGCCACAGCGAACAACTTAAGGCCACTTTGCGCTACATGGCCGAACAACTGAACGACCACCCCAGCTTTGCCGACAATCCGGCGACGCTACAGTTTTTGGAATGGGCCGCCGATTTACACGAAATCGGTTTCGAGATTGCACACAGCCAGTATCATAAACACAGCGCTTACATCATCGAGAATGGCGATCTGGCCGGTTTTTCCAAACAAGATCAATTGTTGCTGGCGTCGCTGGTCCGCAGCCACCGGAAGAAATTCAAGGCCTGCCGCTTCGAAGACCTGCCCATGCCTTGGCGCCAACACGCGCCGATCATGGCGATCTTGTTCAGACTGGCCACGCTACTGCATCGCAATCGGCATAGTCCGCGCCCTGACTTCAAACTGAACGTCGAAGATCGCGACATCCGGATCGATTTTCCGCAAGGCTGGCTCGAACAGGCGCCGTTAACCGACGCCGATCTTAGAAAAGAAATGCTGTATTTAAAGGAAAGCCGCTTCAATTTGATCTTCGATCAATGCTGAAACGCCTGCTCTATTCGCTACTGGGACTAGCGCTATCGATTACGATATTACTGTGTTTTGCATTGGATGACAGCCCATCGCCGCAAATCCAACAAAGCCTGAACCGCGACGACATCCAACGCGCCAAGCAATTGCTGAACGTTAGCGCCGATGAACGCGACTCTGTAAAAACAGTCAATTTAAACCAAAAAGACTTAAATATCGCGGTCAGCTATCTGCTTAACCACTTCGTCGAAAACACCACCCAGATTCAGTTGCTCAACGACCGCCTACAGGCGCAAATCGCGATTTTCGTACCGGAAAACCCGTGGGGCCGCTATTTGGACATCAACTTCAGCCTTCGGCAAGCCGACCGCGGCATCCGCATCAAATCCTTTAAAATCGGGGAAATATCCATCCCGGATCCGGCCGCGAATGTGCTGATACCCGCCATCGTGGAATACCCGCCCCTAAAAAAATATTGGCTGGTCGCCAGCCAATACGTGCAAAACGTCAGGATCACCCCGAACGCGCTGGAAATCAGTTATCTTGGCTCGGTGGTCGAATCGGCGAAGCAGTTGGCCATCCAAAAACATCGGGAATACCCCAATCTGCACCGCTATCAGCAGCAGATCAATACTATCGTCAGCCAACACGATCCGGCCTGGCGCTTGTCATTGATCGATCTGCTACAACCCTTGTTCGATTTTGCCTACCGCAATACCGAAGCAGCCGACGCGATTCGGGAAAACCGCGCGATCATTATCGCGGTCGGCAGTTACATTTATAAAAGCGAGCTACGCCGCTTTTTGCCAATCGGCTTGGTGTACAGCAAGGAACTTCCGGTCTACGCCTATAAACGCGTCGATATTCCGCAACATTTCATTGCATCGGCGCTACTGGCGGCGGTCGATGCCAAACTCTTAGGCGAACAACTTGGCGTGGACAAGGAATTGGGCGATGCGGAAAAAGGCAGCGGCTTTAGCTTTATCGACTTGAGCGCGGACCGGGCCGGTACCAAGTTCGGCACGCTGGCAATTTCGACTACCGAGCGGGCCAGGGAATTACAGAAGGTCCTCTCGCAAATCAAGGACTATTCCGCGATTATCCCCGACGTGCAAGACTTGCCCGAGCACATGGACGCCCAGACCTTCAAAAACCGTTACCAGACAGTTGGAAGTCCGAAATACGCCGCCACGGTAGCGGAAATCGACCGAAGGATTTCCGACTTACCGCTCTACCGCACCGACTAACGAAAAAACTCCGCTCCGATCCTGGCGAAGAGAACGAAACGTCCGCTACACCAGAATAACAAACCGGCAGTCGAGTTAATTAAAAATGGATTCGAACGAATAACCGTTGGTTTCCAGGATTTCTTTCAAGCGCTTTAAGCCATCCATCTGGATCTGTCTGACCCGCTCGCGAGTGACGCCCATTTCCAGCGCGACTTGTTCAAGGGTGGCGTTTTCGAAGCCGCACAGTCCGTACCGACGGCAAATCACTTCGCGTTGTTTTTCGCCTAGTTGATACACCCAATGGGTGACGTTGTTTTGAATGAAGTCTTCCTGCAGGATTTCCGCCGGACTGCGGCTCTCTTCCTCGGAGATGGTTTCCAATAGAGGCTTGTCGAAATCCTTACCGAACGAGACGTCGACCGAGGTCACTCTCTCGTTCAATTTCAGCATCTTGCTCACGGTTTTCGCGGGTTTGTCCAAATGCTTGGCGATTTCGTCCACGGTGGGCTCGTGATCGAGTTGTTGCGCCAAACTGCGTTGAGCCTTCAGGTAAACGTTCATTTCCTTGACGATGTGAATCGGCAAGCGAATCGTGCGGGTCTGATTCATGATAGCCCGTTCTATCGTTTGCCTGATCCACCATGTCGCGTAGGTGGAAAACCTGAATCCGCGATCGGGATCGAATTTTTCGACTGCCCGAATCAAACCGAGATTGCCTTCCTCGATCAGATCCAGCAGCGGAAGGCCACGGTTTAAGTAGCGCCTGGAAATTTTCACAACCAGACGCAAATTGCTTTCAATCATGATTTTGCGGGCTTGAGGATCGCCTTGTTGCGTGCGCCGACCGTAAATTTTTTCTTCATCGGCGGTCAGCAGTTGGGATTTGCTAAGTTCGTTAAGATAGGCTCGGGTCGCGTCGAAAGTCCCTTCGTTTTGCGAGTCGCTGGTGTCGATTTCCGCTAGTTTGAACGTTTCCGCGGAATCGACCTCTTCGATTTCGTCCTCCACTTCATCGAAAGAAATGAAATCGGGCATATCCATGTCTTTTATTACATCTATCGCTTCTTCCATCATGATTAGTCTCCCAGGTATTTGGCTTGCTGATTCAGTTATTGTTCTGTTCGGGCCGTCCCTAATAGGGAATCGGCCTTCAATCTCAAATACGGATTAGAGTGCAATCCTTACGTCGCCTAGTCCGGCCCGATAGGACGGTCCGACCAACTGCAACCCTCATCTCCCTTTTTTTTCGCCTTAGCATAAACTCAGAAATTATCCCTGTTTACGGCGAGCGCCAGTATAACTTTAATTTTTTTATCCTATGAGTTGAATTTCCAGGTTTTTTTGTGGCTCACATCTCCTTTTTGGAATTGATCCGGCGACTGCAGAATATCGAAACCGCGACTATTTCACACTAAGTTCAAAATCAAAATCTGACTTCGATCAGATTTATCTTTCGTTCAGAGTGATGCGCTTCACATAAATTCGAAATTCAAACTCAATAGCGGTTTGGCACGATGCCGTCACGATCAGTTTTTCAGCAGCACCCGCTTCGCCAAATTAATCCGCGCGGCCAAATAGTCGGACCCGCCACGGTCGGGATGCACCCGCGAAATCAGCTTGCGATGGGCTTGCACAATGTCGGCCTGACTGGCGCCGACTTTCAGTCCCAAAACCTCCAGGGCTTCAGCCTCGCTCATTGCAGCGGTCTTACCGCCGCGCCCTTGCCCTGAGCCAGCCTGCCCCGACCGACCGGAATCGCGGCGACTGGTTTGAAACCAAAGCCACAAGCGCTGCAATTGCGGCGCCACTCTGATCAATATCGGTAAACCGCGCCAGACAAACGCCGCCGCCACACCCAGCGCGCCGAACAACCAACCCAGACGACCGCTCAACGCTAAAACCGCCAACAGCAGCACGCCGCCAATCGTCAACCATTGACGCAATTTGTCGCCCGATGGTTTAGCCGGCAACGCCATCCACCAACGTACCGCGAAAAACAAGCCCACCACCAGCAATAACAAAACGATGCGTATCACCCGACCTCCGGACCGCCACCCAAGGTTAGCCATAATACCTTAGAATACCCAGCTTTCTTGCGCTTCCGAGACCCGCGATGCTTCAGCCGCCGCCGCTGTTGGGATTCGCCGCCTACAGCGGCACCGGCAAAACCACGCTATTGACCCGTCTGTTGCCGCTGCTCAACGCAAACCGGCTGAAGGTCGGCGTGATCAAGCACAGTCACCACGATTTCGAAATCGACCAACCCGGCAAGGACAGTTACCGGCTCAGACTAGCCGGCGCGACACCGGTCATGTTGGTATCTCGCTTCCGACGCGCGATCATCAGCGAATTGTCGGCCGCTACCGAGGTTACGCTAGCCGAGCAATTAGCGGCATTTCCTAGCGCCGGCCTAGACTTGATTTTGGTGGAAGGCTTTCGAGACGAACGCTATCCCAAAATCGAATTGCACCGATCGGCGCTGGGCAAACCGTTGCTGTATCCGAGCGATCCCAGCATTATCGCAATTGCCTGCGATACCCGACTGCAGCCAGAACCGCCGATACCCAAACTCGACCTCAACGACCCGTCGGCGATTGCCGGCTTTATTCTCAACACCTATTTGAGCTCGCTATCGTGACCAACCTTTGTTACCCAAGCCATAAACCGCTACTCAGCGCCGAACAAGCCTTGGAGCGGATCGCCTCGGCAATAATCCCGCTATCGGAAACCGAAACCGTCGCGTTGTCGGACGCACTTGGCCGTGTGATCGCGAAAAGTCCGCAAGCACCTCAAGATATTCCGCCGCAAGCCAACGCGGCGATGGACGGTTACGGTTTAAACAGCGCGCAGATATTGCCGAGTCAAACCTTCCGCTTGCGCGTCGTCGGTACTGCGTGGGCCGGCCAACCCTTCGTCGGCGAACTGACGGATGGCGAATGCGTCAGAATATTCACCGGCGCGGTGGTACCCGACGGGGTCGATAGCGTGGTCCAGCAAGAGCAAGTCGATAGGGACGGCGAGTTTGCGCTGTTCGGCGCCGATTGTCCCGCCGGCAGAAACGTCCGCGCCATCGGTAGCGACGTGCATCGCGGCGATACCTTGATCAGCGCGCCGAAAAAATTGACCGCCAGCGATCTGGCCTTGTTGGCCGGCGCCGGCATCGCCGACATTCGCGCCCGTCGCCGTTTGAATATCGGCTTTTTCTCGACTGGCGACGAATTGACACCGCTCGGAGAGCCATTGGGACACGGCAAAATCTACGACAGCAACCGCTATCTGCTATCCGGCCTGTTGGCCGACGCCAACCATCGAGTCGTCGATCTTGGCATCGTCAGAGACGATCCGGCTCTGCTCGAGCAAACCTTGCTCGACGCTGCCGATCGTTTCGATGTAGTCTTGTCCACCGGCGGCGCCTCGGTCGGCGACGCCGATTACGTTCAAGAAACCCTGGCCAAATGCGGCCAGGTCGAGTTCTGGAAATTGGCGATCAAACCCGGCAAGCCGCTAGCTTTCGGCAAAATCGGCGCCAGCTGGTTTTTCGGACTACCGGGCAACCCGGCCGCCGTATTGGTCACTTTCCGGAAGTTCGTGGCGCCGGCCTTGCGTCAACTGGCCGGCGAACCGGCCGCCGGGCCTTTGCAATTGCTGGCCCGTTGCGACAGCCGGCTGAAAAAATCGGCCGGCCGTCAGGAATATCAACGCGGCATCGTCAGCCAAATCGCGCCTGGCCAGTACGCAGTCAAGCTCGCGGGCGGCCAAGAGTCGCATCAATTGACAGTAGCCAGTCACGCCAACTGCTTCATTGTGCTGGACGCAGACTGTGCCGGCGTCAAACCGGGCGAGTCAGTCATCGTCGAGCCCTTCAGCACCAACTTGCCACCGCTCTGATTCTGACTCGGCCGCCGGCAACTTTTCAGCCCTGCAACGCATCCAACTCGTCCCAACGGCTGTAAGCGGCGGCCAGTTCGGTTTCGACCGCCTGCAATTCCGCCAGACTGGCCGCGACGGCCTCTTGCGATTGCTTGTAAAACTCGCCGCCGCCGATCGTCGCGGTCAGTTCGGCTTGGCGGCTTTCCAGTTGTTCGATGCGTTCCGGCAGTTGCTCCAGCTCGCGCTGTTCCTTGAAGCTGAGTTTCTTGGCCGGCGCGGTTTTGGGCTTGTCTTTCTTGGCCGCTGCGTCGGCGACTTTCGCCACCTCGGCTTGTTGTTTTTTATTGCGCTCGGACAGCGCAAACCAATCGGCGTAACCGCCGATGTATTCCTCCACCCTGCCCTCGCCCTCGAACACCAACACGCTGGTCACCACGTTATCCAGAAACTCGCGGTCGTGGCTGACCAGCAATAAGGTTCCCTGGTACTCGACCAGTTTTTCCTCGAGGATTTCCAGGGTTTCCAAATCCAGGTCGTTGGTCGGTTCGTCCATGACGATGAGGTTGGCCGGCTTGGTAAACAAGCGCGCCAACAGCAAGCGGTTTTTCTCGCCGCCGGATAGACTCTTGACCGGCGAACGAGCCCGCGCCGGCGCGAACAGAAAGTCGGCCAGATAGCTCATCACGTGGCGTCGGCCGCCGGGCAGGTCGATGAATTCGCCGCCGTCGAGCACGCTGTCGGCCACCGAAATTTCCGGATCGAGCTGCTCGCGCAATTGGTCGAAATAGGCGATTTGCAGATTGGTACCCAGTTCGACCGTGCCTTGCGTCGGCTGCAACTGACCGAGCAACAGTTTCAGCAAGGTCGACTTGCCGGCGCCGTTGTTGCCGATCAAACCGATCTTGTCGCCGCGATCGATGCGAATCGAGAAATCGCGGATGATAGTGCGGTCGCCATAGCTGAACTCGACATCGACCGCCTCGATGACCTTCTTTCCGGATACCTCGCCCTTATTCAACGATAGTTTGGCGGTGCCCTGGGTGTTGCGGCGCTCGGCGCGTTCGGCGCGCAATTTTTTCAGCGCCCGTACCCGGCCTTCGTTGCGGGTGCGTCTGGCCTTGATACCTTGGCGTATCCAGACCTCCTCCTTGGCCAGCTTCTTGTCGAATTCGGCATTCTGATTGGCTTCATCTTCCAGTGCCGCCGCCTTGCGCACCAGGTAATCCTGATAATTGCCGGCCCACGACGTCAACTGACCGCGATCCAGATCGATGATGCGGGTCGCCAGTTTTTGCAAAAAAGCCCGGTCGTGGGTCACGAACAGTACCGCGCCGGCGAAGTTCAACAACTGTTCTTCCAGCCAGGTGATGCTTTCGAAATCCAGATGGTTGGTCGGTTCGTCGAGCAGCAACACCTCCGGATCAATCACCAAGGCCCGCGCCAAGGCCACTCGCCGCTTCCAGCCGCCGGACAGACTACTAACCTTAAGGTCGGCCGGCAATTGCAAGCGGCTCAATACCGCCTCGACCCGCTGTTGAAACTGCCAGCCGTTACCGGCTTCCAATTTGTGCTGGACTTCGCCCAGCGCGTCCAACCCGGCTTCGCTGCCGTCCATGTGCGTCAACAACTCGTGGTAGCGGGCAATTAGTCCGCCCAATTCACCCAACCCGCCGGCCACGGCTTCGTAGATCGTATCGCCGTCATTCAGATTCGGCTGCTGTTCCAGCCAAGCCAACCGCAATTCCGGCTGCTTCCAGATCTCGCCGTGGTCGGCGTGAATATCGCCGGCGATGATTTTCATCAACGTCGATTTGCCCTCGCCGTTGCGGCCCAACAGCCCGACCCGCTCGCCAGGATCGAGCTGAAAATCGGCATGATCGAGCAAGGCATGGGTGCCGAAGGCGATGGAAACGTTGGTCAGGCGAATTAAAGGCATAGCTGTTGTAGGTAGCGGCGGAGTAAGTCCAGGGTCAGCCAGGCTGATTGGGTTTGTTTGGTGGTTGCGGTGCCGGCCAGTGTATGCTGTTTGCCATACCAGCCGGCTGGGCTTAGCAGACCATTATAAAGGACGATGGCGGCATCGCGGTTGCGGTAATCGTCCAGGCTGCCTCGATACAGCTGCACCAAGGCCAGATCCGCGCCACGCGCTTGCAGGCTTTCGGCCAGTCGTTGCGCAACCAGTTCGAGAGGCTCGTTCTCGGTAGAAACCTCTAATTGCCGGCCGGCTTGAGCCGCATCGCGACAGACTAAGGTTGAATCCAACCAGGCGTAAGACTGGCATTCGGCCGCCAGCCGGCCGCCGCTGGCGGTTTCCAGTATCGCCACGCGGCTATCCGCTGGCAACGCACGGTCAATAACAGTCAGCAAATCTCCACCAGCCACACCTTCCAGGCCATCGATCGCGAACACGCAGTCGCCGATCGCCATTCGGACGCTCTCAACCAAAACCAGGACATCCGCAAACGGAAAATCGCCCGGAAACAACAACTTGGTCTGCACCTCGTCCGGCGCCGCCCGAAATCCCAATTGCACGCCGGCCGGCAGGTTGACCTCGCTCAAGGCTTGCTGTATCGCCGACTCGCCAATCCCAACGCTGCGTAACATCACCAAGCGATCCGGCAACAACCTGAAGCGTTGTTCCAACTGCCACCCCACGTCGGCAAACAACGTTTTCATTTCCATCGGTACGCCCGGCAAAAAGGCGAACCAACAACGGCCGATTTGCAACGCAAAACCCGGCGCAGTGCCGACCGGATTATCGATGCGCACCGCGCCGCGCGGCAAATACGCCTGTTTGCGGTTGGCAGCCGGCATGACCCGCCGCCGATTGGCGTAATAGCGTTCGATATGGCTCAGGGCTTGTTCGTCCAGCACCAGCGGCAAATCGGCGGCGATGCTCACCGCTTCGGCGGTCAAATCGTCGACGGTGGGTCCCAGACCGCCGGTGCAGACGCAACAATCGGCGCGGCCGGCGATCTCTCGAACCAACGCTACCAGATCGTCCAGTTTGTCGCCGACCGCGGTGTGCCGAGTCACGCTGAAACCCAGCTCCACCAAGCGTTGCGATAACCAGGCGGCGTTGCTGTCCACCACCTGGCCGGTAACGACTTCTTCCCCTTGCGAAAACACTTCGGCAATGGCCTTCATAACACCTCGAACCAAAACGGCAAACTCAACAAACTCAGTCCGGTCGTGACGGTCACGGCCGTGGCATACAACGAACTATCCAGTTGGTAGCGGTCGCACAGCACCACGCCCAACACCATGCTCGGCATCGCGATATCCAAAATCGCCGCCGCCCGAAACGGATTTTCGAGCTGCAAGACATCCGCGATGTAAATGCCGGCCCACGGAAACCACATTAATTTAATAAGCACCACCGGCGGGATATAGGGCAGATTGCGCCACCTTACCGCTCGCCAACTCAAGGCCAATCCCAACGAAAAGATCATCAGCGGCGCCACCGCGGCCGACAGCATCGTTAGCAATCCGGCCAACCACAACGGTGCCGGCACGTGATTCAGATTCAAAACCACCGCCAGTAACGCCGCCCAAAACGGCGGCGCGTTAAAAAATCCCAGCCGGGACTTGGGCTGGTCTTTTTCGGCCGCGCCGTAGTGACGCGCCAGCAGGATACCGACCGTGAACACCATCGGCGCCGCCGCGAACAAATCCATCTGTATCACCACCGAGCGCGACCAGCCGCCGTAGGCCTGCTCCAATACCGGCAAGCCCAGGTAGGTAGTATTCGGAAACGCCGCGGCAAGTATCATTGCGCCGGCCTGGGTGCGCTGGAAACGAAGCAGCTTGGCGATCAACCCGCTGACGAAAACCGCCAACAAGATGCTGGAACAACCCAACAGGCTGAATTTCAACGACTGCCAGCCGATGTCGGCCTTCCAAAGTACCTCCAGCACCATGGCCGGCAATAAAAAATAATAAACGACGCTGGTCAACACCAGCCGAGTTTGATCGGCCGCGAGTTTATTCGGGCACAGGACTCTCCAGGCCGCGCCGCACAGCATTAGCACGGTCATCTGGATCAAAGTGGTCGTCATTTAGGGATTTCGTTCGATGGGCAATGCCGGCAGTATAGGCAAAAACCCCTTCCGAATCGAACGCCGCAGCGACTTGTCGCAAACCCGACATTTGTCGAGACCGCCACGCGCCGGCACCCGGCAAACCTCGGCAAATCGGCATTCCCGCGCTTGGTATCGCTCTTGCTTAATCGCTAATAATTTGTGTAGCCCCGGAATCGCCATGACAAACCGCCCAACTCACCGCCGCGCGACCACCTCGGCCCCTGGAGTTCGCCGATGAGCGCGACGCCGCTGCAAATCGCCGTCGCCACCAAGGACGGCATCTCTATCAACGAACATTTCGGTCACGCCAAACACTTTGCGATCTATCGCTTGACGCCGGACCATTGCGAGCACCTGGAAAGCCGCGACGTCGATCATTACTGCCACGGCCAACACGGCGATCAGAACGCGCTGGCCGGCATACTGGAAACCATCAAGGACTGCGACGCCGTGTTCGTGGCACGCATCGGCGACGGCCCGACCGCCAAGGTGAACGCCATCGGCGTCGCGGCGGTCGCCGACTACGCCTATATGGCGGTCGAGGAGTCGTTACTCGATTACGCCAAACGGCTGGCCGCCGGCGAGGCCGTCGGATGACGCCGGAAACCGTTGCCGCCTGGGTGGCGGCGCACCCGCTGACCCCGCTGCATGTCGATTGCGCGGTGACGGTGATGCTGAAAATCATCGACGGCAAATGCAAAATGCGCGCCGACGAAAAAGTCGTGATGAGTTTGTTGTACGACCAAATCCGCGACCTGCCCGGTCAGTTGTTGGAGCCGGAGTTGCATGCATTGATCGCGACGGCCCGCGCCGCGCCGGACGACGAAGATCTGAAGAACCGAATCTACGAAAAGCGCTTGTTCGCCGAAACGGCGCTCTCCAGACCGGTGATGAAAGGCTTCAAGGCCATGCTTCGCGAGCAAGGGTTGTTGGAAAAACGCCAGAAAGACGAGGATGCGGACGCTTGATGCACCGAGCTTAACCCGGTTCTACCGTACCCGCCTCGAGCCTGCGCCATTGCCCGCAAGCCGCGCGACCAGCTTTCACTCGAAAAAGTCAAAACTCATCTGCCCGCCGGCCGCCGGCTTGCGGAATAAGTCGGTGCGGAGCGGCGGCAACCCGCGTTCCAGGCCGAGTTTTTTCCGGATTAACCCGAAGCGCTGCGCAATCAAATCGGCGTAGACACCCTCGCCGCGCAAACGCCGATGAAAGCTCGGGTCGTAGACCTTGCCGCCCCGGCTGTCGCGCACCCGGTTCATCACGTGCTCGGCCTTCAGCGGGTAATGCTCGCGCAACCATTCCTCGAATAAGTCGGCCACTTCCAGCGGCAGGCGCAGCAGAATGTATTCCGCGCTGATCGCTCCGGCCCGCTTCGCGGCCGACACGATGGCTTCCAATTCGTAATCGGTCAACACCGGAATCAACGGCGCAACCATCACGCCGACCGGCACGCCGGCTTCGCTCAAACGAGTCAGCGTTTCCAAGCGGCGCTCGGGCGCGGCGGCGCGGGGTTCCAGCGTCCGCGCCAAGCGGCGATCCAGGGTCGTGATCGACAAGCACACCGACGCCAAGCCCTGGCCGGCCATCTCGGCCAGGATGTCGATATCCCGTTCGATCAGCGCCGATTTGGTGACGATGCCGACCGGATGCCGGGTTTCCCGCAGCACTTCCAAAATGTCGCGCATGGTGCGCTGGCGACGCTCCAGCGGCTGATAGGGATCGGTATTCGTGCCCAGCGCCAGCGGCGCGCAACGGTATTGGCGCTTGCCGAGTTCCGCGCGCAGCAACGTCGCGGCGTCGGGTTTGACCAGGATGCGGCTTTCGAAATCCAACCCCGGCGAATAGCCAAGATACGCGTGGGTCGGCCGCGCGAAACAATACACGCAACCGTGTTCGCAACCCCGGTACGGGTTGACGGAACGGTCGAACGGAATATCCGGCGAATCGTTATAGGTGATCACCGATTTGCTGGCATCGACGATGATTTCGGTCGCCAGCGGCGGCAAGTCGACATCCAAGCTCCCCCAGCCGTCGTCCTCGGCCTGGCTTCGTTGTTTTTCGTAGCGGCCGGCGGCATTGCTGACGGCACCGCGACCTTTGTGAATCAGAGGCTTGGACATGACAAAAACCAAAGGAAGAAGCGCGTGCGCGCCCTTCGATTCCGGACGGCCGGTCGTCTAGCGCGGCAAACGCTCGGTTGGGCGACTTCCTCTATCTTGGCAAACTTCGAACCGGCGCGCAAAGCATTTTCGGCCATCGAACTTCCACAGCGCTTAGGTGCGATCCTCCGGGTAACCGTTTCGAATTTGCCTACCCAAACTGGATAGCGACTCAAAATGGTCTAAGCTAATCCGAGAAAAACCGTAAGCCCCGGCCAAAGCCTAGCGTTTCGCGAAGCGCGGACAAATTTGATCGAACGCGCGCTACGGCCCGCCGCAGCGTTCCGCCCACATCTCAGATCCTAAACGACATCCAGGGAGAAACCCCATGACTGTTAAACAGAGACTTTTACTCCTATCGTCGTCCGCCATGCTGGGCTTGGTCGGACTGGCGCTGTTAGGCTATATCCAGCTCGCGAAAGTTTACGACGCGGCGAGTTATGCCGGCGTCAACACGGTACCGACCTATCGGATATTTTTCGAGATTCGAAAACAACTGGCCGATTTGAGGGAATATTCGTTGTTTCACGTCATCATCACCGATCCGGCCGGCATGGCGACATTGGAGCCGAAAATCGCCGAAGCCCGCGCGAAATTGGACGACGCGTTTAAGCGCTATACCTTGGACGCCTGCAACGGCGCCAGTTGTCTTTCGGACGCCAAGGAACAGGCCATGCTCGATAACGTTAAATCGCTGTTGGCGGCGTACGATATTCCGCGTCTAAAAGTTTTCGATTTCTCTAGGCAAAACCGCACCAAGGAGGCCGAGACGATCGTCAGAGAAGAATTGATGCCCGCCGTCAGGAAACTGCAGGACGCCATTCAGACGGAAATGGATTACAACTCCCAATTGGCCGACCAAGGAATGCTCGAAGCGAGCCGTATCCAGCAAAGCGCCACCAATACTTCGGTCGGCATCGCGGTACTGATCACACTGCTAGTTGGGATGATGAGCTGGATGATCATCCGCAATTTAATGCGCCAACTGGGCGGCGAACCGGACGCGGTCGCCGGACTGGCCAATCAAATCGCCGTCGGCGATCTCAGCGGCACCATCGTGTTACAAGCCGGCGATAACGCCAGCGTGATGGCCGCGATGAAGCACATGAGCGACACCATCAAAACGCTACTCGCCGCCATGGGCCAAATGGCCCAATCTCACGAAGCCGGCGATATCGATGCCGTCGTCGATGCCGCTAAATTTCAAGGCAGTTTCCAGTCAATGGCTCAAGGCGTCAACGACATGGTCGGCGCTCAAGTCGCGGTTACCCAAAAAGCCATGGGCGTATTCAAAAACTTCGGCCAAGGGGACTTCGAAGCCAATATCGAAAAGCAACCCGGCAAGCGTGCGTTTATTAACGAAGCGATTGAATTGGTACGCGGCAATCTGAAAAGTTTTATCGCCGACATGAACCGAATGGCCGGGCAGCACGACGCCGGCGAAATCGATTTCAAGATCGATACCGGCAAATTCCAAGGCGAATTCGCGACGATGGCTAAAGGCGTCAACGACATGGTCGGCGCCCACATCGCCGTCAACCAAAAAGCCATCGCTTGCTTCGAGCAATTCGGCCAAGGCAACCTGGATGCCGATATTGAAAAACTTCCCGGCAAACTGATCTTTATCAATAACGCCATCGATAAAATCCGCGCCAATTTGCGCGCGGTCATCGCCGATACCGATACCCTGATCAAAGCCGCCGCCGAGGGCCGCCTGGACGTCCGCGCCGACGCCGCCAAGCACCAAGGCGACTTCC
>NZ_LUUK01000168.1 GCF_001644025.1 Methylomonas koyamae | reverse complement strand
AATATAAAGACTGGGCGCCGGATCGACGGCCTGTAACGGTAATGCCACCGAGGCGCGGGTGGTGGGGTCGGCGCTGGGCAGGATGCCGGCTTCATAGGGTCGGCCGTCGCCTTCCAGGTAGACATGCAGCCGTTCCGATGTCGTCGAGCCGGACCGGGAATAGGTATCGAGCCGGAAGCCGTTGGCGATCACGGTTTCGGCGGTTAAGCCGAATTGGCGGGCTTGATTTTGGAGCTTGGCGGTGGGCGAGGCGCAAGCGGCCGTGACGACCGTCAACAGCAGTGCCGCCAGCCGCCGCCTAATCGCGCAAGCTCGGCGGAATGGCGCAAGGCTTATCGGCATCGGCGGTCGCCGGTTTGCCGACGGCCTGAGCCAAACAGGCTAAAATCCATCATCGTCTTTAAACTTTGCATACTGTCATGTCCGCCTTTGATAACGCATTCACCGCCTTTCGGCAATCGCAAATCAGCTTAGCGCAATTGCTGGCGGCGGCCGAGGCCTTAAACGCCGGACCGGAAGCGGATTTGGCCGCCGCCCGGCTGAGCCTGGAGCAAGCGCTAGCCGAGGGTGAACTCGAAGGCGCGACCTACCGACTACTTGTCGGCATTTGGGATGACCGGACCCGATTGGCCGAGAGCACGAGTACGCCGCCGACCGCGGCCGACGATGCAACCTTGGTGGCGATGCCGGCGGATGGCCGGAAACTCGCCCAAGCCAAAAAACCGGAGGCGGGCGACGACCCGACGTGGGTCGCAACAGCGGCCGGCGACGGGGACGCCACCGAACTTCTGAACCCGGCGGCGACCGACGACGCGACTCGAGTTGGCGAGGCCGTGGTGCCGGACGCCGCGCCGGCTTCGACCACCAAGACGCCAACCTTGAATACCGAGTCCTTGCTGCAAGGTCTGGATCCCAATCTGCCGCGCACCGATCTGGTGGTCGGCGATACCGTCAAGAAACGTTTCGTGCTCGAGGAACTGCTGGGCGTCGGCGGGATGGGGATGGTATTCAAGGCCACCGACCTGCGTAAGGTCGAGGCGGCCGATAAGGATCCCTTTGTCGCGCTAAAGGTGCTGAACCGGGATTTTCAGTTCAACCCGATGGCCTTGGTGGCCTTGCAGCGCGAGACCAAGCGTGCTCAGACCCTAGCTCATCCGAATATCATTAAAGTCTACGACTTCGACCGCGACGACGCCGGCCACGTGTTTATGACGATGGAATATCTGCAAGGCCGGCCGCTCAGTCATTTGATCAGGGATCATGTCGATAGCGGTTTGCCGTTCAAGAAAGCTTGGCCGATCATTCACGCGATGGCCGAAGCGCTGGGTTACGCGCACAAGAAGAAGATCGTTCATTCCGATTTCAAGCCTGGTAACGTGTTTTTGGGCGACGACGGCGAAATTCGGGTGTTGGACTTCGGTATCGCTTGCGCGATCGGCCGTTCCGAAGCCGGCGGCGAGGACGCGACCGTGTTCAATGCCCGCGACTTGGGCGCGCTGACGCCGGCTTACGCCAGCTTGGAGCAATTGCAAAACCGCGATCCGGACCCGCGCGACGATATTTACGCGCTGGCCTGTATCAGTTACGAGCTGCTGACCGGCAAGCATCCGTTCGGTAAGTTGTCGGCGGAGAAAGTACTGGAAGTCAATTTGCAGCCCAAGGCCATTCCCAAGCTGGGTCGGCGGCAGTGGAAAGGCTTGCAAAAGGCCTTGGCCTTGCGTCAGGACAAACGCACCGCGACGATACGCGAGTTTTTGGCGGTGTTAGCGCCGCGTTCGGCGGCCTTCTTCGCGTTGTGGGGCGCGGCGGTGCTGGTGGCGCTGTCCGGCGGATTCAGCATTTACTGGCGTTTGGCGCATCCGCCCGGCGAAACCGTGCCTCAGGTCGCGATCAAGGCCTTGACGCCGGAAGAAGTACAGAAAATCCAGGATTTACAGGAATTGGCGGCGATTCATTTGGATGTCGGCTATCTAACCGCACCGACCGGCAGCAACGCCTGGTGGGCCTATCAGGAAATCTTGAAAATCGACCCCTACAATCAGGTAGCCGTCGACGGCATCAATAAAATCGCCGATTTGTTGGAGCAGCAAGCCTGGGAGCTTTACGAAAAAGGCCAGCGCGCCGAGGCTTTGAAAAAAGTCGGCGAAGGGTTGGAGGTCAATCCCGGTCACAAGGGCTTGCTGAGCTTGCAAGACAAATTGCGGAGTTAGTGAATCTGCGTGATTCTTATTTTGGCTTATAATTCAAGATGATTAATTACATTCTTAAATTTTGTCGAAATAGATTTGGCATGTAAGATGCCCGCATCGACTTAGAGGAGACATACTATGAAGAATAAGCAAAATACCGTTACGTCAATGTCGCCGACGGCGAGCCGGATCGGCGTGGGCGTCGCGCTGGCTCTGTGCGGAGCGGCGATGTCTACCGCGCGGGCGACGCCGGCCAGCTTCAACGAAAACCAGAGCTCGGTGGACAACGCCATTTCCAAATGCTCGAATTTTTACAATCAGCAGGAATCCAACGCGCCATCCGCGTGTAATATCGAGAGCATCTCGGACTTAAAGAGTCTGACGCCGGATCAGGTGTTCGGCATGGGCAGTATCGCTACACGGGTCAACGGCGGCAAGAATAGCTTGCCGTTCGGACAATCCGGCAAAATCAATTTGGGCGGTGGGGCCGGCGACGGCGATTTCTCGAAACTGTCGTTTTGGGGCAAGGTCGACAGTAGCTTCGGTTTGCACGACAACACGGCCGTGAATTTGGGCGGTTTTAAATTCGACAATCATAATTTCATGGCCGGCGCCGATTACCGTATCAGCGACCGCTGGTCCGCCGGCGCCGCCTTCAATTACAAGCGCGGCAATGCCACGTTTAACAGCGGTCGCGGCGAGACCTTGAGCGACAACTACATCGGCACGCTCTATAGCAGTTACTTCATTACCGATGCCTTGCACGTCGAGGGTACCGCGTCATACGGCGGCGTCGATTTCGAAACCAGCCGCAACATCAAGTTGGGCGGAACTTCGTCGATTGCCAGCGCGGCGCCGAGCGCCGATCAGTATGCTTTCAGCCTGGGCGGCGGCTACGACTTCAATTTCAAGGCTTTGACGGTCGCGCCTTATGCGCGCGGCGAATATACCGGTCTGGATATCGACAGCTATAGCGAGACCGGCAGTCCCGGCGCGGTGCGTTTCGGCAAGCAAAATATTCAATCGCTGATTTCGACGGTCGGCGTGCAGACCGCGTATTCGGTCAGCGTGCCGTGGGGGGTAGTGATTCCGCAGTTGCGCGGCGAATGGCACCATCAATTCATGGACGGCCGCCGCCAAGTCACCGGCAGCTTTGTCGCCGACGGCAGCGGCAGCACCTTTACGTTGGTCAACGACGCGCCGAGTCGCGATTACTATACCTTCGGCGCGGAAGTGTCCAGCGTGTTGCCGGGCGGCGTGTCGGCGTTTTTATCCTACGAAACCCTGCAAGGCTACCGGCATATCGACAGCAACCGCTTCATGCTGGGCGGCCGGATGGAGTTTTAAGCCGATTGCGTCCGCCAAACGCCGTCCGCGCCGCCTGGCGCGGCTGGCGTTTTTCGATGGGGCTCAATGCCTCGCCATGTTAGAATCCCGGCCATCATGACTTTCAGTTCGGCGAGTCCAGTGGCCAATTCATCCTTCCTAAGCGACCACACCGCGCCGGCGCGCGTGCGGGAAATCCCCTATAACTACACTTCGTTTTCCGACCGGGAAATCGTCATCCGCCTGCTCGGCGAGGACATCTGGTGGGTGTTGGATTCGCTGCGCGGCGAACAAATCACCGGTCGCTCGGCGCGCATGCTTTACGAAGTGTTGGGCGATATTTGGGCGGTGCGCCGCAATCCCTATCTGGAAGACGATTTGCTGAACAATCGCGACCGGCGCCGGGCCTTGCTCGATGCGTTGCGTCACCGGTTGCGGCAAATGGAGACGCGACAAGCGGAAATCGCCGGCGATCCCGATCGCGCCGAGCGCGTCGGTCAGTTGATCGCCGCCGTTCAGCAAGCCGTCGCCGATTTCGAGGCTCATTTCGAGCAAACCGGCCAGTTACGGCGTAGCGTATTGAGTTTGTTGACCCAATATACCCGCAAGGACAACATCTGTTTCGACGGTTTTGCCAGGGTCAGCCATGTTACCGACGCCACCGACTGGCGGGTCGAATATCCCTTCGTCGTGTTGTATCCGTCCAGCGAGGACGAGATCGGGCATTTGGTGCGCGGCTGCATCGAACTGGGTTTGACCATTATTCCGCGCGGCGGCGGCACCGGCTATACCGGCGGCGCGGTACCGCTGACGCCGTTTTCGGCGATCATCAATACCGAAAAACTGCTGGAAATGACGGCGGTCGAGCGCGAATCCCGCTTGCCGGGCGTGGATAGTCCGTACGCGACGATTTTCACCGGTGCTGGCGTCGTGACGCGCCGGGTCATGGAAGCCGCCGAGCGCTCGGGATTGGTGTTTGCCTGCGATCCAACCTCGGCCGATGCGTCTTGCGTGGGCGGCAATATCGCGATGAATGCCGGCGGTAAGAAAGCGGTGCTTTGGGGGACCGCGCTGGACAATCTGGCGTCGTGGCGGATGGTGACGCCGGACGGCAATTGGCTGGAAGTCGAGCGGCTCAATCACAATCTGGGCAAGATCCACGAGCAGGAGCAGGTCAGTTTTAACTTGAAGCGCTACGACAGTAGCCGTCGCAATCTGCTAAGCGAAGAACGCCTGGATCTGCCTGGCGCGTTGTTCCGCAAGGTCGGCTTGGGCAAGGATGTGACCGACAAGTTTCTTGGCGGTTTGCCGGGGATACAGAAAGAGGGTTGCGACGGCATTATTACTTCGGCGCGCTGGGTGCTGCATGAAATGCCGCCGCACGCGCGCACCTTCTGTCTGGAGTTTTTCGGGCAAGTGCGCGAGGCGGTGCCGTCCATCGTCGAAATTCGCGATTATCTGGCCGGGCTGCCGAAAGACGGTCCGGCGCGGGTGATGCTGGCGGGTCTGGAACACCTGGACGAGCGCTACGTCAAGGCGGTCGGTTACGCCACCAAGGCCAAGCGCCACGGTCGGCCCAAGATGGTGTTGATCGGCGACATTGTCGGCGACGACGAACAGCAGGTGGCGCTGGCCGCGTCCGAAGTGGTCCGCTTGTGCAACGCGCGCGGCGCCGAGGGTTTTATCGCGGTCAGCCCGGAAACCCGAGCCAAGTTTTGGCTGGATAGGGCTAGAACGGCGGCGATCGCTCGTCATACCAACGCCTTCAAAATCAACGAAGACGTGGTGATACCGTTGCCGCGCATGGGCGATTATTGCGACGGCATCGAACGCATCAACATCGAATTGTCGCTGAGCAATAAACTGCGGCTGTGCGATGCGGTGAGTGACTTGTTGCGCGGCGACTTGCCGTTACGCGCCTACGAAGACAGCGTCGACAAAAGCGAATTGATCGGCGATCGCCGGGCGTTGGCACTGGAGACGGTGGCGGCGGTGCGCGAGCGCTGGCAGTGGTTGTTCGACCATCTGGATTTGCCGCTGGCGCGGGCCGAGGCTGAATTCGAGCGTTACGGCATCAGCGTCGGTCCGTTGACCAATCGGGCCACGGAGCCGACCTTGTTTCACCGGGTTCAGGACTATTCGTTGCGGATTTCCTGGAAGACAGAGCTGTTGCCGCGCTTGCGGGAGATCTTCGAGGGCGACAACTTTCGGCCGGTCGTCGAACGGATCGAGGCCGCGCACAAGGAGATTTTACGTGGTCGAGTGTTCGTGGCCTTGCATATGCACGCCGGCGACGGCAATGTGCACACCAATCTGCCGGTCAACTCCGACCATTACCAAATGCTGCAGGAAGCCAACGCCGCGGTCGCCAGAATTATGGCGCTGGCACGCTCGCTGGGCGGGGCGATTTCCGGCGAGCACGGCATCGGTATTACCAAGTACGAATTTCTCGACGCGGCGGAACTTGCCGAGTTTCATCGTTATAAAAATCAGGTCGATCCGGAAGGGCGCTTCAATCGCGGCAAGTTGATGCCGGGCGGCGATCTGAGCTCGGCTTACACCACATCCTTCAGTTTGATGGGATTCGAGTCGCTGATCATGCAGCAGAGCGACATCGGCGCGATTTCCGATTCGGTCAAGGATTGCCTGCGTTGCGGTAAGTGCAAGCCGGTCTGCGCGACTCACGTGCCGCGCGCCAATCTGCTCTATTCGCCGCGCAACAAGATTTTGGCGACGTCGCTGTTGATCGAGGCGTTCTTGTACGAGGAGCAAACCCGGCGCGGTATTTCGATTACGCATTGGAAGGAATTCGAGGACGTCGGCGAACACTGCACGGTGTGCCATAAATGTTTCAACCCTTGTCCGGTCGATATCGATTTCGGCGAGGTGTCGATGAACATGCGCAATTTGCTGCATAAAATGGGCAAGCAGAGTTTCAACCCGGGCAAGGCGCTGGCGATGGCGTTTTTGAATACGACCAGTCCGGGTACCGTGAAGGCGCTACGCGCGGCGATGGTGGATTGGGGATACAAGGCGCAGCGTTTGGGAACGACGATGCTGGCACCGTGGGGCAGGGCGCAGAACCGCCAGCCGCCGGCGTCGGTGGGCAAGCCGGACGTGCGCGAGCAAGTCATTCATTTCATGAATCGGAAGATGCCGGCCAAGCTGCCGAACAAGACGGCCAGGGCCTTGCTGGACATCGAGGATAATCAAATCGTGCCGATTATTCGCGATCATGCCAAGACCCGTTCGGATTCCGAGTCGGTGTTTTATTTTCCCGGTTGCGGCTCCGAGCGCTTGTTCTCGCAAGTTGGTCTGGCGACCCAGGCGATGCTTTACGAGGTCGGCGTGCAAACCGTTTTACCGCCCGGTTATTTGTGTTGCGGTTACCCGCAGCGCGCGGCGGGTCAGTTCGACAAGGCCGAAAAAATCACCACCGATAACCGAGTGTTGTTTCATCGGGTGGCGAATACCTTGAACTATCTGGACATCAAGACCGTGATCGTCAGTTGCGGCACTTGCCTGGATCAGTTGGTCGATTACGAGTTCGAAAAAATTTTTCCGGGCTGCCGGCTATTGGATATTCACGAATATTTGTTAGAAAAGGGCGTTAGGTTGGACGGGGTCGACGGTGCTCGTTATCTGTATCACGATCCTTGTCACAGTCCGTTTAAGCAGCAAGAGCCGTTGAAAGTCGTCAGCGGCTTACTGGGCGCGCCGGTCGGCAAGTCCGACCGGTGCTGCGGCGAATCCGGTACTCTGGCTGTGGCGCGGCCAGACATCTCGACGCAGGTCCGCTATCGCAAGGCCGAGGAGTTGCAGAACGACGCCGCCAAGCTGCGCGCCGACGGTTACGATGGTGCGGTGCGAATGTTGACCTCCTGTCCGTCCTGCATGCAAGGATTGCAGCGTTATCAAGACGATGTCGAACAACTGGAAGTCGATTACATCGTCGTCGAAATTGCCAAGCATGTGTTGGGCGAAAATTGGATGGCCGACTATTTGACCAAGGCCGGCAGCGGCGGCGTGGAGCGGGTGCTGCTTTAGTCCAACAAGCGGAAGTGATTTTTTGCTTTGGAGAATATAATCGGCGGGCTTGGCGGCGGCTTCAGTCGCGCCGAAGATATTCCGACACCAGTGTTTCCGTACTTTGCCCAACGGCTTTCAACGTAAAACTACTGTCGGTCTTGAAAAGAACTGTTCGCTCAAGACCGGAGATTTTTCGGTCACCAAGTGACGGCGTTGCAGGCGGTTTATATAGGGTGTGTACTCGAACGAAGGGGTTTGAGTTCTGGCTTCCGAGGCGCGTTCCGCCCTACTCCAAATACTGATTCGCTCCCGGCGGGTTTGGCTCAATCCGATATGTCGCTGAATCCAGCCTGTACGAGGGGCTCGGATGCGATAAGAGTGACGAAGAAATGGACGATTTGGAGCGGGAAACGAGACTCGAACTCGCGACCCCAACCTTGGCAAGGTTGTGCTCTACCAACTGAGCTATTCCCGCTTGAAGATGACATTGCCCGCTTGGGAAAATGTCGGTTTGATATCGACATCGGTCCAATACCTATGGAGGCTGCGACCGGAATCGAACCGGTGTATACGGCTTTGCAGGCCGCTGCATAACCACTTTGCTACGCAGCCGTTTAAGGTCCAACAAAAAAGCCGCGTAGCGGCGCGGCTTTAAAATTTGGAGCGGGAAACGAGACTCGAACTCGCGACCCCAACCTTGGCAAGGTTGTGCTCTACCAACTGAGCTATTCCCGCTTTGTTTCCGATCCGGCGTATTATAGGGTGTAAATTTTTTTAGTCAACAGTTATTGCAGGTTGATGCCGGAAGTCCAGGCGCGACGGCCTTGGCATTCGCCGCTGGCGGTAATTTCGACTTCGGCCCAAACCAGGTTTTTGTCGGTGGTATCGTTCTGGATTTGTAGCAACTTGACCGGCGAATTCATCGGCATATGTTTGCATGCGCCGTCGCGGTCATTTTCCTCGGTATCGTCGTAAGCCGCCAAAGAGCCAGGGACGCCAACCAGTCTGACCGTGGCATTCGGATCGTAAGTATTCGGGCTTTTCAGAACGTAACTTTGTCCAACGACCAGCGGTTTTTGCTGATGAACGGGCAATTTGGGGTTCGATCCACCGCTAAAGATCATCAAGAGCAACAGCAAGGCCACGCCGCCGACGCCGCCGTAAAATACTTTCGGATTGGATTCCTTCAGGGCCAATATGGTCGCCAAAGCGTTAGCCGCTCCGGCTTCGACAGGGGCCGCGGCAGGTTCCGCAATTGATGCCGGTTGATTGGGTTCCTCGGCAGGGCTGCTGTTCTCTGTGTCGTTGGTGTTTTCTTCAAGGCTCATGCGATGTTTCCTCTTAAGCTAGTTATTATTATGGGACGGGCCGCTAAAGTTACCATGCTGACCAAACATTTCAAGCATTCGTTTAAAAGTCGTTTATTTTTGAGGAGTAGCTTGCGAGGTCTTATGAATTTAAGGCTGGAAAAATGCTCGGCTTGGCTATATATTAGGAAATACTTAATTACCCCCATTTCAACGCCATGCACACAACAGGTACACGTTTCGCAGTCTTGCTGATGGCTTCGTCGTTGGGTTTGACGGCCCATGCCGAGTCGGCCGGCTCGGTTTACACATTGGAGCGGGCCATTGATCAAGCGTTGGCCGGCAATCCCGAACTCAGCATTCTGCAAGCTAGAATCGAGCAGGCGAATGCTCAACTCGGCGAAGCCTTGGCCAGTTTTTATCCGCAGGTCAAAGCCAGCTTGTCCTACCAGCACAGCGACAATCCGGCGCAAGCGTTCGCTATGATCATCGCTCAGCGGCGGCTCGATTTTAACAGCGGTGATTTTAACCACCCAGGCGGCGTGGATAACTATCGCCCCCAAGTCACGGCTAGTTATTCGCTGTTTCGCGGCGGTCGGGATTACTATCTCGGTAAGGCCGCAGAGCTGGGCGTTGAGGCGTCGGAGCTGGAAAAATCGGCGCTTCGCAATCATTTGCTGAATAACGTGACCGCCGCCTATTACGGCGAACTGGCCGCGGTCGCGGCGCACAAGGTCAGTATCGGCGCGGTCGACGCGGTTGACAGCGAGTTGCGCCAATCCCGCTTGCGTTACGAGGCGGGCACCTTGCTGAAGTCGGAAGTCTTGTCGCTGGAGGTCCAATTGGCCGAAGCCAAGGATGCGGAAATTCAAGCGGCCAACGCCATCGAACTGGCACAGAACATGTTGAAAACCTTGCTCGGCTTGGGTGCCGGCGAGCCATTGTCGATAGCGGAGGCGGAGGCCGCGTTACCGGCCACGCCGGCGGCTTACGACGAGCTGTTGAATCAAGCGCGGACCCATCCGGAATTACAGGCGGCCCAAAAACGAGTCGAAATCGCCGAACGGCAACTTTCGGCCGCGCAAGGCGCGCATTTACCGCGCGCCGATGCTTACGTCAGTTACGGCTCCGATAGCCGGGACTTGGCTTTCAGTGCCAATCGCGACAATGTCACTGCCGGCGTCACGGTCGAGCTGGACTTGTTTTCAGGTTTCGCCACGCAAGAACGCATCAAAAAGGCCGAGCACGAATTGATCGCCGCCCAAGAAGCGGCGCGTCAGACCCGGTTACGTATCGAAAACGAGTTGCACAGTGCGCGCCTGAAACTGTCGGAAGCCCTGAATCGCGTGCAAGTCGCGGGCGTCGCGGTGTTGGCGGCCGAAGAAGCTCTGAGGCAGGTCAGCGAGCAATATCAGGTTGGCGTCGTGACGGTTACCCGCTATATCGAAGCCGAAGTGGCTAGAGACAAGGCCCACACCAGGCAAATCAACGCCCGATACGACGCGTTGCGCGCCGATGCGGAACTCAAGCAGGCTTACGGTGCTTGGCAATAAACTTCAGGAAGGAACATGACCTCTTCGAATACTCATTCCGCGTTGCCTGCTTGGGCAATTCCGCTGGCCGCCGTTTCGGCGCTGTTGTTGGTGATTTTCGTCGCATTGGGCATCATCGGCGGCCCAGAAAAAACCGAAGTCGGCACTACTCCGGCCGCCGTTAATTCGGTGCCGTCCGGCGCTCGAACTTACCGGGTCTCGTTGGCCGGTGCCGATCGAATGTTGGAATGGCAGGGCGTGGTGCGCTCGCGTCAGGCTGTCAAGATCAGTCCGAAATTTTCCGCGCGAATAGTGGAGATTCCGGTTAAGGTCGGAGACAGGCTGAAAAAAGGCGAGGTGATCGCCAAATTGGACGACCGCGACCCGCGTGCCGCCTATAGTGCGGCGGTTTCGGCGCAGGCAGCGGCTCAGGCTCAGGCCGTGCAAGCGGCTGCCGACGAAAAACGCGCTAGCGAACTGTTCGAAAAACAAGCCGCGACCCGACAAAGCTATGACGCCGCGCTGGCTCGGGCGAAGGCGGCCAGGGCCTTGGCCGAACAGGCCGCCAGCTCGGCTCGACAAAGTCAGGTGATGATGGCCGAAAACGTGTTGTACGCGCCGTTCGACGGCGTGGTGGGCGAACGTTACCAAGATCCCGGCGATATGGGCGCGCCCGGTCAGGCACTGGTCAGCTTTCACCAGCCCGATGCGCTTCGATTGGAAGTGTCGGTTGCCAGCACTTGTAGCGGCCGCATCGGTTTGGGCGATACCGCGGCGGTGCGTATCGACGGCGTCGATCTGATCGGCCGAGTGGCCGAATTGGCCCCGGAAGTCGATCCGCAAACCCGCACCCGTCTGGTCAAAGTCGATTTGCCGGCCACGCCCGGTTTGCAGCACGGTCAGTTCGCCACGTTGGCGCTGCCTTGCGATACGGCCGAATCGGCCCTGTTGATCCCGGCCGGCGCGGTACTGAATTTCGGCCAGTTGCAGGCGGTGCGCGTGGTCGAAAACGGTGCTTGGCATATCCGGCACATTCGCACCGGAAAGCGTTACGGCGACCGGCTGGAAGTACTGACCGGCCTGCGCGACGGCGAAACCATCCTGGCTGATAGCGAGCTAGCCTCATGAGTTCGAGCAACGAGGCCAAAAAAGACACGCTGACGGTGGCGATTGTCCGGCTGTTTACCACGTCGCATCTGTCCCTGCTATTCCTGCTGATCTCGCTGCTGGCCGGCGCGGCGGCACTGATACTGACGCCGCGCGAGGAAGATCCGCAAATCGTCGTGCCGGTGATGGACGTGTTCGTCAAGTATCCCGGCGCTACGGCCGAGGAAGTCGAGAAACGCGTCACGACGCCGCTGGAAGTGTTCCTAAAGCAAATTCAGGGCGTCGAATACGTTTACTCAGCCTCCAGTCCCGGTCAGGCGCTGGTCACGGTGCGCTACGAGGTGGGCCAAAGCATCGTCGATAGCTTGATCAAGACTCACGATAAGTTGCAGGCCAATCTGGACATCATCCCGCCGGGCGTCACCGATTGGGTGGTCAAGCCGGTCGAAATCGACGACGTGCCTATCGTGCTGCTGAGCTTGTCCAGCCCTAGGGGCAGCGAGGATAGCATGGCGGTTCGCCGGATCGCCGAGGAATTGATCGAACGCCTGCGCGCGATCGATGACATCGGCAAAAGTTGGGTGGTCGGCGCGGCGCCCAGGATGATTTCGGTATACCCCGACCCCGCCAAGCTGCAAGCCGCCGGTCTGGATTTGGCGGAGCTGCGGCAGGCCTTGTCGCAAGGCAATGCCAATCTGCAAATCGGTCATTTCAATCAAGCCGGAAAAGACATCTTGCTGGAAGCGGGGCCACAGTATCAAAACCTCGAAGCCGTCGGCGCCACGGTGTTGAAAAACGTCGGCGGCCGTTTGGTTTATCTGCGTGACGTCGCCGAAATCCTCGACGGTCCGCAAGATACCGACTACTACACCCGAATTGGTTTTGGTCCGGCGGCGCATGAAGCGGAAACGGTTGGACATGCTTCCGGGCAACAGGTGCAAATCGGCGGCGGACCCGCTGCCGCATTTCCACCATCCCTGGCGGGCGAGGAAAGGCAAATGGCGACCATCGCCATCGCCAAGCGCAAGGGCGCCAATGCGGTAGCCGTTGCCGAACAAGTACTGGCGCTAACCGAACAATTACACGGCACGCTGATACCGGATGATGTGCAAATCAACGTCACCCGCAACTACGGCGAAACCGCCAACCATAAGGTTAACGAACTGGTGATGCACTTGAGCATCGCGATTTTGACCATCATCGTGTTGCTGGCCTTGTCCTTGGGTTTTAAGGAATCGCTAATCGTGTCGTTGGCGGTGCCGATGACGTTTGCGGTAACGCTGTTGCTGGATCTGATCTTCGGCTACACCATCAATCGGGTTACGCTGTTCGCGTTGATCTTGTCCTTGGGCTTGTTGGTCGACGACCCGATCGTCGATGTCGAGAACATCCACCGCCACTACAAAATGCGTAAGGAGCCGCCGCTGCAAGCCTTGCTGACCGCGGTCAACGAAATCCGACCGCCGACGATATTGGCCACCTTTGCGGTGATCATGTCCTTCGTGCCGATGTTTTTCATCACCGGCATGATGGGGCCGTACATGGCACCGATGGCTTTCAACGTGCCGATCGCGATGCTGATGTCGCTGCTGATCGCCTTTACCGTTACACCTTGGGCCAGCTACAAACTGCTGAAAGGCGATTACGGCAAGGATCATGGTCCCGAGTTCAAACTACACGACACGCGCGGCTTCAAGCTGTATCAAGCCATCATGCGGCCGCTGTTGGGCAATCAAGCCAAGGCCAAGGGGTTTTTGCTGATCGTATTCATTGCCTTCGTGTTGTCGGCGTTGATGGCGGTGTTCCGCGTCGTGCCTTTGAAACTCTTGCCGTTCGACAATAAAAACGAGCTGCAAATGGTCATCGACATGCCGCGCGGCTCGTCGCTGGAAGCTACCGACGAAGTCGCGGCGGCGGTCGGACGCTATCTGGCCACCGTCAACGAGGTCGCCAATTATCAAAGCTATGTCGGTTTGGCCTCGCCGATGGATTTCAACGGTTTGGTGCGGCATTACTATTTGCGCCAAGGCGCTTACGTCGGCGACATCCGCGTGGTATTCGTCGATAAGACTCGCCGCGAACAACAGTCGCATGCGATTGCATTAAGAATGAGGCCCGAGATCGACAAAATCGAACGACAATACGGCGCCAACATCAAGATCGTCGAAATGCCGCCGGGGCCTCCGGTATTGTCTAGTGTGGTCGCGGAGCTCTACGGTCCACCGGAAGCGAGCTATCAGGACATCATCAAGGTTTCCAACAGGGTGCGGGCTGAATTGGAACAAACCGAAGGCGTGGTCGATGTCGACGATTACGTCGAAGCGCCGCAAGACCGCTTGCACTTCATGCTCGATCAGGACAAGGCCGCGTGGCTTGGCATCACTACCGAGCAAGTCGCCAACAGTCTGAAATTGGCCGTAGACGGTGGGGTTGCCGGCACCTTGCATATTGCCAGCGAGCGCCAGCCGCTGTTGATCGAGCTGCGCTTGCCGCGTTCGGCCCGTTCGTCGGAGGCCGATTTGCTGGCGCTGTCGGTTAAAACCGGGCAGGGCAAGCTGGTGCGGCTGGGCGAAATCGGCCGCTTCGAGCACGATCACGGCGATCAGACCATCTACCATAAAAACCTGGAGCGGGTGTCCTACGTGCTCGGCGAAATGGCCGGCCGCAGTCCGGTCGAGGCGGTGTGGGACTTGGGCGACAAGTTGGAAGAAAAACCGCTGCCGCCCGGTTATCGTGCCGAAATGGCCGGTGAGGGCGAATGGAAAATTACCGTGGACGTGTTCCGCGACCTGGGCCTGGCCTTCGCGGCGGCGATGGTGATGATCTACATCCTGTTGGTCGGCCAAACCGGCTCGCTGGGCGTGCCGCTGATCATGATGATAGCGATTCCGTTGACCGTGATCGGCATCATGCCCGGCTTTTGGTTCATCAACCTGTTTGCGTCGGACGTCGGCCAATACGCCGATCCGGTGTACTTCACCGCCACCGCGATGATAGGCATGATCGCGCTGGCCGGCATCGTCGTGCGCAACTCCATCATTCTGATCGACTTCATCGAGAACATCTATCGGGGCAACCCGGACATCAGTCTGGCCGACGCCATTATCGAAGCCGGCGCCACCCGTTTGAACCCGATCTTTCTGACCGCCGCGTCGGCCGTGCTGGGCTCGGTGATGATCGTGCTCGACCCGATCTTTTCCGGCTTGGCCTGGAGCTTCATCTTCGGCATCATCGCATCCACGTTGTTCTCGCTGGTGGTGATTCCGTTGGTGTATTTTCTGATTAATAGGAATATGCCCAAGGAAGTCGCGCTCGAAGAGTAACTATTGGGAGAGGCCAACCTGCGGGAGGACAATGTATGGCGTCAAGACTGATAAAGGCCGCGGCCGCGTTGCGCTTCTTCTGGCACCGCGCGGAGCGGTGTTTGCCGATTCCCGCCCGGCGCGGGGAATCAGGGGAGAACGGCGTGTCTAAGCAAAAAACCGTCGCAAATACTTTCCGGTATGCGAAGTCTTATGTTTGGCAATTTGCTTGGGCGTGCCTTCCGCCATCAGCGTGCCGCCGCCGCTACCGCCTTCCGGCCCCATGTCGACGATCCAGTCGGCGGTTTTGATCACATCCAGGTTGTGTTCGATGACGATCAAGGTGTTGCCGTGGTCGCGTAGGGTATGCAGCACGCTGAGCAACTGCTTGATGTCGTGGAAGTGCAGGCCGGTGGTGGGTTCGTCGAGAATATATAGCGTGGTGCCGGTGTCGCGTTTGGATAGTTCTTTCGCCAGCTTGACCCGTTGCGCTTCGCCACCGGACAGGGTCACGGCGTTCTGGCCAAGGGTGATGTAGCTCAAGCCGACATCGATCAGGGTGTGCAGCTTGCGGGCCAGGCCGGGAATTGCCGAGAAAAACGCCGCCGCGTCTTCGACGGTCATTTCCAAGACTTCGTGTATCGTCTTGCCCTTGTAGCGGATTTCCAGGGTTTCGCGGTTGTAGCGTTTGCCGTGGCAGATGTCGCAGGGTACGAAGATGTCTGGCAGAAAGTGCATTTCCACCTTGATTACGCCGTCGCCGGCGCAGGCCTCGCAGCGGCCGCCCTTGACGTTGAAACTGAAACGGCCTGGATTGTAACCACGCGAACGAGCCTCCGGCACCGCCGAGAACAGCTCGCGGATCGGCGTGAAGATGCCGGTGTAGGTGGCCGGATTCGAGCGGGGGGTACGGCCGATCGGGCTTTGATCGATGTCCACCACCTTGTCGAATTGCTCCAAGCCTTCGATGGCCGCGCACGGCGCCGGAATACAACTGGCGCCGTTGATCAGACGCGCGGCGTGGCTATATAGGGTGTCGTTGATCAAGGTCGATTTACCGGAGCCGGACACGCCGGTCACGCAGGTCAACAGGCCGATCGGGAAACCGACTGTGACATTTTTAAGATTGTTGCCGGTCGCACCCTTGATGGTCAATTGCCGGGCTGGATCGTTGGGCGCGGTTTTTTTCGGAATATCGATACCGAGGCTGCCGGACAGATACTGGCCGGTCAGCGAATTGGCATCGGCCAGAATTTGCGCGGGCGTGCCTTGCGCGACGATTTGACCGCCGTGCACGCCGGCGCCGGGGCCGATATCGACCACGTGGTCGGCGGCGCGAATGGCGTCTTCGTCGTGTTCGACGACGATCACGGTGTTGCCCAAGTCGCGCAATCTGAATAGCGTATTCAGCAAGCGTTCGTTGTCGCGCTGGTGCAAACCGATTGACGGTTCGTCCAGCACGTACATCACGCCGACCAGGCCGGCGCCGATCTGGCTGGCGAGTCGGATGCGTTGCGCTTCGCCGCCGGACAGCGTGTCTGCGCTGCGGTCCAGGGTCAGGTAATCCAGACCGACGTTGACTAAAAACTCCAGCCGTTCCTGGATTTCCTTGTTGATTTTGGCGGCGATTTCGCCGCGATGGCCGGGAATCGTCAGCGTCTGGAAGAAAGCCGATGTCTCCCGAATCGGCAAGCGAGTGATGTGATGTAGGGGACGGCCTTCGACGAACACGTTGCGCGCCGCTAAATTCAGGCGCGCGCCGTCGCAGACCGTGCAGGTCTGCTGCGCCAGATACTTGGCCAGTTCATCGCGTACCATCTGCGAATCGCTCTCGCGGTAGCGGCGCTCCATGTTGGGAATGATGCCTTCGAAGCTGTGCCGGCTGGTTTTGGCCTTGCCGTTGCCCATTTGGAATTGAAAGGCGATGGCCTCGTCGCCGCTACCATACAGAATCGCGGCTTGGACGGTTTTGGGGATATGCGAGAACGGCGCTTCCGGATCGAAACCGTAATGCGCGGCCAGCGCGCAGACGATTTGGTAGTAATAGGCGTTGCGCCGATCCCAGCCGCGCACCGCGCCGCCGGCCAGGCTGATCTCCGGATTGTGTACCACCAGTTGCGGATCGAAATGCTGGCGCACGCCCAGGCCGTCGCAACTGGGGCAGGCGCCTTTCGGGTTGTTGAACGAAAAGATGCGCGGTTCGAGTTCGCTGAGACTATAGCCGCAGTGGGGGCAGGCGTAACGTTCCGAAAACAGCAGTTGCTGGTCGGTTTCCATCGACGCGGCGATCGCCAGGCCTTCCGACAGCCGCAATGCGGTTTCGAAGGATTCGGCCAGCCGCAGTTGGATGTCGTCGCGGATTTTAAAGCGATCGACGATGACTTCGATGGTGTGTTTTTTCTTTAAATCCAGGGCAGGGGGCTCGTCCAACTCGTAGACTTCGCCGTCGATGCGGGCGCGTAAAAAGCCCTGGGCCTTCAAGTCTTCCAGCAACAGCACATGCTCGCCCTTACGCGCGTTGACCACCGGCGCCAGCAGCATCCAGCGCTCGCCTTCGGGCTGCGCCAATACTTGATCGACCATTTGGCTGACAGTCTGCGCTTCCAGCGATACGCCGTGCTCCGGGCAGCGCGGAATGCCGACCCTGGCGTATAGCAGACGCAGATAATCGTAAATCTCGGTGATCGTTCCGACGGTCGAGCGCGGGTTGTGCGAGGTGGATTTTTGCTCGATGGAAATCGCCGGCGACAAGCCTTCGATATGGTCGACGTCCGGCTTCTCCATCATCGACAAGAACTGGCGGGCGTAGGCCGACAGCGACTCGACGTAACGGCGTTGGCCCTCGGCGTAAATGGTATCGAAAGCCAGCGACGACTTGCCGGAACCGGACAGGCCGGTAATGACGATCAACTTGTCGCGCGGTAGGTCGATGTCGATGTTCTTTAGATTGTGGGTGCGGGCGCCGCGTATGCTTATGGTGTCCATTGCTGAGCATTGTGAAAATTTACACAGCTCGATACTATAAAGGGTGGCCTGAGTCTGGGTAAAGAAGGCTGCGTAATTTATCCTTGATCCGGATAATGGCAAATTCTAAGTTTTCCCGCATTTGAACGTCTTTTGTTTGGTCATCCGGATTTCGGGGTGGCTTATTAGCGGACTCAGAATAGACTGTTTGTTGAACTCCGAAACCTACATTGGTTATCAATGGAATAGCAGTGCTATGATTCGGTCGTTGACGATGTATTTCAAAGCTTAAATCCGACCTTTGGGGGATTAATGTCCGGCAAGATCATGGATTTTTACAACTGGGCTCGGCCTTGGCGAGAGCGGTTCGGTATATGGCACGGCCTGAAAATTGCGATGGTCATGCGTAAAGCACTTTGGTCTTTACCTGCGAACAGTGAAGTTGTTGTTAAAGTGCCAGGTATTTCTAAACCGATAACTCTTCGGGCCGGTACTTCCGATCCGGAAGTGTTTATGCAGATTTTTAAGGAACTTCAAGCTGATTTCCCCATTTTTGGTGAACCTCGAGTGATCGTCGATGCTGGTGCCAACATTGGATTGGCTAGCGTCGTGTTTGCACATCGGTTTCCTCGGGCGGAAATATTGGCGTTGGAGATTGACCGGCAAAATTTCGAACTATTACGGAGAAATACTGCGGACTATCCTAATGTCAAGGCAGTTTTGAAGGGGCTTTGGTCTAAAAAAACCGATATTTTCGTCACAAATCCTGGGGCCGAATCCTGGGCTTTTCAGGTATCTGAGCAATCTGTGTCGGATGGTCGGTCGATAAGCGCGTTGGGTGTGAAAGATATATTGGAAGAATATTCATACGCTAGAATCGATTTACTGAAGATAGACATTGAGGGGAGTGAGTATGAAGTTTTCAAGGATGGTGTTGACGATTGGATAGACCGGGTTGGAATGCTCGCCATAGAAGTACACGATAGATTCCGTCCCGGTTGTACGGAGGCGATTCGGCGAGCTCTGCAGCCTTATGGTTTTATTGAGTCAAACTGGGCGGAATACTTGCTGTTTACCCGCGATTATTTGCCGGCGTCGGCTCGAAACGGGTAGTCGATTTCCATCGAGTATACGTAGCTCAAACGCGGCAGTAGTCCGCAGACGAAAACGAAAGCGGCAAACATTGCCGCCGAATAGGGTTTTGCCCGCAGTGTCATCGGATTTAACAAGTTGAGGTGAAAACCTATCGTTGTCTTCGAGAAAGCACGCGGCGTTCCCGCAACAACGATAACCGGCATCTAACTGTAGCCGAAAAATCTCGGAAGTCCGTCAACAGGTCTCCGAAACATGCGCGCGAATATGGCCGATTAACGTGGCGCGGCCTGGATTGAAAGCCACTACAGTGGCTGTGGAGCCGTTTTCTCGCCGTAACGTCGCAAGTTCTAGGACTTCTGAAAAACCGCCGGATGTTAGTCGATAGTCTGAGTCCAGCGGCAGCGTTGCTTGACGGTTTCGGCGGTATGGGGATTGTCGATGCCCTTGGCGATCAGTGCGATGACTCGGTCATCGGTATCGTAGCCGACGTGCGCATCCATCGGGTTGGCCAGTTTGCCGAGCCCGAAGGCGTCGTAGACCCGGGCCACGTTGATATTGATGTTGGTGACGTTGACGCACAGACGCGAATCCAAATATTTGTTGGCGAAGTCGTGCGGGATCGCGTAGCTGAGTAGGTCGTTGGGGTCGCTGAAGGCAATGATCGAGGTTTTGGCCATGATGCGCTCGGCGTATTTGGCGCCGTCGGCTCGACAATAAGCGGCCGATTGATTGGCGACTTCGGGCAACGAGCGTCCCAATTGCAGCATCGGCAATTGGTTGGACATCATGTAGATCGGAATTTCCTTATTTTTAAGAATATTGGTTAGTGCCGTGTAATAGCTGGCGGTTTCGCCGTTGCCCAGCTTGGCGGCGATTTTCTGCAGGCCGTCTATCGTAATTCGGCTGCCCAGGCTGTGCGAGACGAAGGCATAGCTATCGTTGTAAAACGGCGTGACGTTCTTGGTGGTGCAAACTTGGCGCACTTCATCCGGCAAACTGTTCCAGTCGCCCTGTATCATCCAGCAAAACGACTGAGCGAAGGCCGACAGGATGTCTTCGCGTTTCTCGCCCAGATAAATGATCGGGTCCGGGCCGGTGTCGTTGGAGAATTTTTTCAGCAGATCGTTGACTTCCGCGCGCCGAAACGACTGTTCGCCGGAGTTGTCGTAGGACAACACTTCTTTTTCCTTGGCGGTGATTTCCGACCAGGTCAGCTCGTAAAATAGTAATTCTTGAGTTTGGCTGGCGTCCAGATAGCGGTTGATACGCAAATTGCCCAACGGCTTTTCCGGTACCGCCGTATCCGCCAATTGGATATTTTTGACGTTTTTACTGGTGACGGTCAGGTCCAATTCCTTGGTCAGCTTTTCCATGAACTGCGTCGAATAACCGGGCAAATGATTGCCGACGCCATGCACCATCAAAACCTTCATCGTCCGCTTGGGGACTTCGAGTTGCGGTTTAATGCCGTTGAATTTGTCGCCCTTGATTTCGCAGACCCGGGTATCTTCCTGATCCTGCTTTTCCAATATCGCTTCGGTGATGCCTTTGCCGATGCTGGAGCAGCCGGTCGTTACCAGCGCCATCGTTAGTAGTAGGGGGATGCAATCGAGTCGGTTCATGGGGCGAGTTTATAAGTGGTGTTTTGCCGATCGGCGCTTCGAAAATTATTTATCCAGTTTCTTTTTGGCGGCGTCGGCTTCCGCGCCGATTTTTTCGACGGCTTCCCGATACTTGGCCTGAGCCTGGTTGGCCGATTCGGCGATGATGGCATTGTCGGTATTGGCTTCCTTGATCAGGCATTCGAAATAATCGCGGGATTTTTGCTGCCAAGCGTTGATTGCGGCGATACTTTTATTGAAAGTATCCACGTCGCTGTCGTCGATGACCGGCGCGTCGGGTTTGACGCCGCAGCCGGCGGGTTGCCAAGCGCCGCCGGACAAGGTGCCGGCCGTGGCGGGGCCCGCGAACAGCAGGGCGCAAAAGCTGAAAGACAGAATCGGGGTTTTCATCGGCGGACTCCTTGGGTGTCGGTAGGGTGGATTAACTGAGCATCTGGCGTATGTGTTCGATTTCATCCTTGGCCTGATCCAGCACGTTGATGCTCAGATCGGCGTCCAGATTGCCGGCGGCGATTTTTTTATAGGCCGGCAAGTCGTCCATTTTGGGCATTTTCTTGATGTCGACCTTGCCGATGAAGCTATGCAATTGCGAGATCATCACGATATCGCAATAGCTGGCCTGGGCGCCGCCGTCGCGGTACCAGTTTTCGGCCTGAATGATGACATCCTCGAAATCGCTGGGAAAGTCCCATTTGCGAACGATCTGCACGCCGATCGGCGCGCGCAGTTCCCGCACCGCTTCGGCCAAGTCGTCGGGGTTGGTCAGAATGTCGGGTTGGCGGTCGGCGTAAGCCAATATCGGTACGACGCCGATGTCGTGAATCAGGCCCGCCAACATGGCGCGGTCCGGGTCGAAGCCCGGCGTCTTGTGCGCCAGTACCGCACTGATCGCCGCGACATAGCTGCTATGCGACCAGAGTTCCTGCATCTTGCGGCGTATCACCGGCGATTTGGCATTGAACACCGCCTTCAGCGCGAACGCGGTGATGATGTCCTGGGCGGCTTTCAGGCCGAGCCGGGTCAAGGCTTCCGGGCAGCTTTCGATTCGGCGGCGTCCCCTGTATAGCGGACTGTTGGAGATCTTGATCAAGCGCGCGGTGATGCTTGGATCGATCTGTACGACGCGAGCGATTTTATTGCTATTGGCACTGGGTTCGTTGATCGCCCGACGGATTTTCACCGAGACGTCGGGAATGGTCGGTAAAGCCAGGGAGTCGGATTGCATGTATTTGAAGCAATCCTGGTACAAGCGGTTTTTCGCCAGTTTGCTGTTTAGCGGGGGAGATATGGCCTCGGTCATTGTGTCGCTTAATTCGGACAAGCACGGGGGATTGGTTTAAAATCCGCCGCTTATGTTTAATCACCAATCGTCTATGAATCCAACATCGCCGGATGTTATCACAAGCCTGACCACCATCAGAGACTATATTCGCTGGGGTGCCAGCCGTTTCGCCGAGCACGGAATCTTTCTGGGGCACGGTACCGCGGCCCCGCTGGACGAAGCGGCGGCCATCGTATTGCATACCTTGCATCAGCCCTACGATTTGGCCGAGGCCTATCTGAACAGCGTGTTGACGATGTCCGAGCGCCAGGAAGTCTTGAATCTGATCGAGCGCCGCATCGTCGAGCGCAAGCCTTCGGCCTACCTGACCCATGAAGCGATTTTCGCCGGCTTGTCGTTTTACGTCGATGAGCGGGTGTTGGTGCCGCGCTCGCCGATCGCCGAATTGATCGCCGAGCGCTTCGAACCCTGGGTCGACGAATCCGAGGTGTTCAATGTGCTGGACCTGTGCACCGGTAGCGGCTGCATCGCGATCGCATGCGGCTACGCCTTTCCGGAAGCGCGTATCGATGCGCTGGATTTGTCGGAAGATGCGTTGGCGGTCGCTCAAATCAACGTCGAGAAACACGAGTTAACCGAACAAGTCGAGCTTTTCCAATCCGATCTGTTCGAACAACTGCCGGTCAAACCCTACGACATCATTGTCAGCAATCCGCCTTACGTGGCGTTGGCCGAGTGGCAAAGCCTGCCGGCCGAGTTTCACGCCGAGCCGGCCATGGGCTTCAAGGGCGGCGAGACCGGGTTGGATCTGGTGATTCGCATTCTGGCCGACGCCAACCAGTATTTGGCGGAGCAGGGCATCTTGGTGGTCGAGGTCGGCAGCAGCGCCGAGACCTTGCAGGCGATGTTTCCCAACGTGGCCTTCCATTGGCTGGAATTCGAACGCGGTGGCGACGGCGTATTTCTGTTGACCGCCCAACAGGTCGCGGCCCACCACACTCTTTTTGCTAGCGCTTTGTAGATCATGTCCGGAAATACCATAGGTAAACTGTTTACCGTCACCACCTTCGGCGAAAGCCATGGCCCGGCGCTCGGCGCGATCGTCGACGGCTGCCCGCCGGGATTGGAACTTTGCGAAGCCGATTTGCAATTCGATCTGGATCGCCGCAAGCCCGGCACGTCGCGCCACACCACCCAGCGCCGCGAAGCCGACGAGGTCAGGATTCTGTCCGGCGTGTTCGAAGGCAAAACCACCGGCTGTCCGATCGGCTTGTTGATCGAGAACACCGACCAGCGTTCCAAGGACTACGGCAAAATCGCCGACAGTTTCCGACCCGGCCACGCCGATTACACCTACCACCATAAATACGGTTTTCGCGATTATCGCGGCGGCGGCCGTTCGTCGGCGCGGGAAACCGCGATGCGGGTCGCGGCCGGGGCGATCGCTAAGAAATATTTGCTGCAGCAGCACGGCGTGCAGGTGCGCGGTTATTTGTCGCAATTGGGGCCGATCAAGATCGAAGCCTTCGATTGGCAGGAAATCCCCAACAATCCGTTTTTCTGTCCCGACGCCGGCAAGGTTGCCGAGATGGAGCGTTACATGGATGCCTTGCGCAAGGAAGGCGAATCTATCGGCGCCAAGATCGAGGTCGTCGCCAGCAACGTGCCGCCGGGCTTGGGCGAGCCGATTTTCGACCGCCTGGATGCCGAACTGGCTTATGCTCTGATGAGTATCAATGCCGTGAAAGGCGTGGAAATCGGCGACGGCTTCGCGTGCATCGCTACCAAGGGCACGCAATTTCGCGACGAAATCACCCCGGACGGTTTCTTGAGCAACCACGCCGGCGGCATCTTGGGCGGCATTTCCACCGGGCAGGACATCGTCGCGCGGATTGCGTTGAAACCGACGTCCAGTCTGCGCTTGCCCGGCCGTAGCATCAATAGCAAGGGCGAGCCGATAGAGGTGGTTACCGAAGGCCGTCACGACCCTTGCGTCGGTATTCGAGCCACGCCGATCGCCGAGGCGATGGTGGCGCTGGTGCTGATGGATCATCTGTTGCGCCACCGCGCTCAAAACCTGCACGTCGATTGCGGATTGCCGATCCTACGTTAAATGCCCGTTCCTTACTGGCGTTTATCGAGCTTTTACTTCTTTTATTTCGCGACGCTGGGTTCGTTCCTGCCGTTCTGGAGTCTGTATTTGCGGCAGGTCGGGTTTGCCGCCGATCAGATCGGCGAGCTGACCGCGCTGATGGTCGCGACTAAGATCGTCGCGCCCAATTGCTGGGGCTGGTTGGCCGACAAAACCGGCCGCAATCTGGGCCTGATTCGGCTGACCTCGCTGCTGGCGGTAGTCAGTTTCGCGGCGTTTGCCTATCGTAGCGACTTTCGTTGGTATGCGGCGGTCACGATATTGTTCAGTTTTTTTTGGAACGCGACACTGCCGCAGTTCGAAGCCGCGACCTTGTTTCATTTGAAAGCCGAGCCGCAACGTTACAGCCGGATTCGGCTGTGGGGGTCGATCGGGTTCATCACGGCAGTGTTGGGCATAGGCCGGTTTGTCGACGCTTTCAGTATCGCTTATTTGCCGCTCATCATTGCCGGCTTGATGATTCTGAATTGGTTGACCGCGCTGATCACGCCGGAAGCGGCGCCGCGTCACGCGAGTCGCAGCGGCGATGCCGGTTTGTGGCGGGTGCTGCGCCGGCCGGAGGTGTTGGCATTTTTGCTGGTCTATCTGTTGCTGCAGGCCGCGCACGGGCCGTATTACGTATTCTATTCCGTGTATTTGCAGCAACACGGTTATTCGGCCAGCGCGACCGGTCTGCTGTGGGCGTCCGGCGTCGCCGCCGAAGTGTTAATCTTCGTCGCGATGCGGCCCTTGCTGAAATGGATGGGACCACGCGGCCTGTTGCTGGCGTCCATCGTACTGAGCGTGGTGCGCTGGATGCTGATTGCCGACGCGGTCGACTCGCTGGCGCTGACCGTTGTCGCGCAACTGTTGCATGCCGCGACCTTCGGCGTGGCCCATGTCGTGGCGATGCAGTTGCTATTTCAATATTTCGGCGAAACCCATCAGGCCAAGGGCCAGGCCTTGTACAGCAGTGTCAGTTTCGGAGTCGGCGGCATGTTGGGTAGTTTGTACAGCGGTTACTTCTGGGCGTTGCTGGGCGGGCGTCTGGTTTACATCATCGCCGCGCTGATCTGCTGTCTGGCCTTGCTGGCGGCTTATCTGGGCGTTGCTCGGGAAAGCCGGCCGCGAATCGGTTAAAATTCGTCCGAAGTCACTACGAGGAAACGAAAGAGTGTTCGAGGTAATCAGAAACGGCGGCTGGATGATGGCGCCCATCATTTTATGTTCCATCGTCGCGATGGCGATTATCGGCGAGCGGTTTTGGTCGCTACGACGCAAACGGATTTTGCCGGTCGATCTGGTGCCTTACATTTGGCAGTTACACCGCGAGCACAAGTTGGACGAGGCGGCGATCCGCCGGATCAAACTCAGCTCGCCGCTTGGGCGGATACTGGCGGCCGGCTTGGTCAATCGTAAGCATGGCCGGGAAATCATGAAGTCCAGCATCGAGGAAGTCGGCCGCCAGGTCGCTCACGAACTGGAGCGCTATTTGAACGCGCTGGGTAGTATCGCATCGATCACGCCGCTGTTGGGCCTGCTCGGTACCGTGGACGGCATCATTCGGGTGTTTTCCGACATCGCGGTCGGCGGTATGGGCGACCCGGCGGTGCTGAGCGGCGGCATCTCCGAAGCCTTGATCTGTACCGCTTCCGGCTTGACGGTGGCGATTCCCAGTCTGTTCTTTCATCGCTATTTCGAGCGTTTGGTCGACGACCATGTGGTGCGGATGGAAGAGGAATCGTTGCGTTTGATCGACATCATGCAGGGTGCGCGGGAGGAAGTCTGATGGACTTTCGCCGTAAGCGCCGGGCGCCGGTCGACATCGGTTTGATTCCGATGATAGACGTGTTGTTGGTGTTGCTGTTTTTCTTCATGGTGGCGACGACGTTTCGCCATCATTCCGAACTGAAGATCAATCTGCCCGAAGCCCAGGGCAACGACACTCAGCCGCGAGGTAAGGAAATCAATCTGTACGTGGACGCCAAGGGCGTTTACGCGCTGGCCGGCGACGATAACCAGTTTCACGAACTGGTCAACCAAACTCCGGAAGGTTTGCGGACCGAACTTGCGAAACTGGCCGGCGAAACCCGTTTGTTACCGTTCATCATCAGCGCCGACGGCAAGGCGCCGCATCAGGCCGTCGTCGGCGCGCTGGATGTCGCCAATCAATTGGGCTTTCACCATATTACCTTTGCCGTGAATAAGCCGGAGCCGCGATGAAAGCCCGCCTGATCCGTTGGTTCGAGGACGCCTGGTACAAGGAAATGTATTTGTCCGCCTGGCTGATGCCTTGGTCGATGTTTTATGTCGATGCGATACGGCTGCGGCGCTGGCTTTACCGGGTCGGCATTTGGAAGACGGTCAAGCTGCCGGTGCCGGTCATCGTGGTTGGCAACATCACCGTCGGCGGTACCGGCAAAACGCCATTGGTGGTGTACGTTGTCGAATGGCTGAAAAGCCAAGGCTATCGGCCCGGCGTGATTAGTCGTGGCTACGGCGGAGCGAAGGACGAGAAGCCGCGCTGGGTCACCCCCGCCAGCGATCCGGCCCAAGTCGGCGACGAAGCCGTGCTGTTGGCGGCGCGTTGCGCTTGTCCGGTGGTGGTTGGCGCCGACCGGCCGGCCGCCGGCCGCGAGTTGCTGTCCAAACAAGCCTGCGACGTGCTGGTGTCCGACGATGGCTTGCAACATTATGCGTTGGCACGCGACATCGAAATCGTCGTGATCGACGGTCAGCGGCGTTTCGGCAACGGCTATTGCCTGCCGGTCGGGCCGCTACGTGAGCCGCCGGAACGTGTTAAGCAGGTGGATTTGGTCGTCGTCAACGGCGGTAACGAGCCGTTGGAACGCGAAATTGCCATGCAATGCCGGGGCGATACGTTGATCAATTTGCAGTCCGGCGAGCGCCGGCCGCTGGCTGAGTTTGCTGGCCTGGATTGCCGGGCGATTGCTGGGATCGGTAACCCTCAGCGTTTTTTCCGGCAGCTGGCGGAGGCCGGTTTGCGGTGTTCCTGCACGGCGTTTCCCGATCACCATATCTATACCGCCGCCGATCTGGGTGGCGACGATGGCACACCGCTAATCATGACCGAGAAAGATGCGGTTAAATGCCGCTACCTTGCTCGGCCGAATTTCTGGTATCTGCCGATCGCCGCCGAATTGCCGGAGGCGTTCTCTCAACAATTGCTCACACTACTGAAAGATAAAGCCCATGGATAAAAAATTGCTCGAGATCTTGGCCTGCCCGATCTGCAAAAGTTCGCTGATCTACGACAAGGACAACCAGGAATTGATCTGCAAGGCCGACAAACTGGCCTTCCCGATCCGCGACGGTATTCCGGTGATGTTGGAAGACGATGCTCGCGAACTGAGTTTCGAAGAAGCGGAAGCCTTGCGCAAATGACCGCGTTCAAAGTGGTGATTCCGGCGCGTTACGCGTCCACCCGTTTGCCTGGTAAACCGTTGCTGGACATCGCCGGCAAACCGATGATCGCCCATGTTTGTGAGCGGGCGCTGGAAGCCGATGCCGAGCAAGTCGTCGTCGCCACCGACGATAGCCGAATATTCGATACGGTGTCCGCGCTGGGAATACAAACCGTGATGACCGATCCTAATCATCAATCCGGCACCGAACGCATCGCCGAAGTGGCGGAAAAGCTCGGCTGGCGGGACGGCGACATCGTCGTGAATCTGCAGGGCGACGAGCCCTTGATACCGCCGGCCTGTATCCGCGACGCGGCCGAAGCCTTGGCCAGACAAAAACAAGCCGGTATCGCCACGCTGGCCGCGAAAATCGAAGATGCGGACGAGATCTTCAATCCGAACGCAGTCAAAGTGGTGCTCGATCAACACGGTTACGCGCTGTATTTCAGCAGGGCGCCGATACCCTGGCATCGCGCCAGTTTCCCGGATTGCCGCGACACCGCCGGATTAAACATGCCTTATTTGCGTCACATCGGCCTTTACGCCTACACGGTCGGATTTTTAAAGCGCTATTGCGGTTGGAGCCCATCGCCGCTGGAAAGCGTCGAGGCGCTGGAGCAGTTGCGCATTCTCTGGCACGGCGAGAAAGTCTTGGTCCAGATCGTCGACCGGATCCCGGAAGCCGGTGTCGATACCGAGGAGGATTTGCGGCGGGTTGCGGCACGACTGGCGCGGGCTTAGATCAAGTGGTTTCACCTTGCATCGCTGGGCGTGTATCGCCGCGATTCCGCTCGGGTCCCGCGGCCGACAGCTTGGCTGATTCAAGCCTAATTCTAATGGTACAATACACGGCTTTATGCCTGCCGCCGGAATCGTGGCCGGGAAGTTGCAATTAACGTGTGGTTGTCTATGAGTAAACTGAAGTGTGCCGTGATCGGTGCGGGATATTTAGGGAAATTTCATGCGGAAAAATACGCGTCGTTGAAAGACTGCGAGTTAGTGGCGGTCGTCGACATCAATCCCGAAGCGGCACAGTTGGTGGCGGAAAAACATGGGGTCGAGGCCATCACCGATTATCGGGCGTTGCTGGGTAAAGTCGATGCGGTCAGCATAGTCGTTCCGACCAGTCTGCACCATCAGGTTTCCAAGGATTTTTTGAATGCCGGCACGCATGTCCTGGTCGAGAAGCCGATTACGGTCACGGTCGAGGAAGCCGACGAACTGATCGCGATTGCCCGCGACAAGCATGTGATCTTGCAAGTCGGACATTTGGAGCGCTTCAATCCGGCGGTGCGAGGTCTGGAAAAACTCGAAGAGAAGCCGCTGTTCATCGAATCTCACCGCTTGTCGCCGTTCAATCCGCGCGCCAACGACGTCAGCGTCGTGTTGGACTTGATGATCCACGATATCGACATCATCCTGGCCCTGGTCGATTCCGAAATCGAGAAAATCGATGCTAGCGGTACCTCGGTATTGACCCAGGGTACCGACATCGCCAATGCCCGCATCACCTTCAAGAACGGTTGCGTCGCCAACGTGACCGCCAGCCGGATCAGCATGAAAATGGAACGCAAGATGCGGATGTTCCGGCCCAGTTCCTATATCTCGGTGGATTTTCAAAATAGGGTATTGATTAAGCATAAGACCGGCGACAAGGAAATGTTTCCCGGCATTCCGGAAATCGTCACCGAAGAGTCGGTGTTCGAAAGCGGCGATGCCTTGCTGGAGGAAATCAAACATTTCGTCGCCTGCGTGCAATCCGGCGACAACCCGTTGGTACCGGGCGAAGCCGGCCGCAAGGCCCTGGCCACGGCGATCGAAATCAGTCAATTCTTAATTCAACGCTAGAGGGCTTGCGATGATTCCGATGGTCAATCTGAAGGCGCAGTTCGCCGACATCAAAGACGAAATCGAAGCCGGCATCGCCGCGACGATCGACAGTTGCTCGTTCATCCTCGGCCCCAACGTGCAAGCGTTCGAAAAAGAAGCCGCCGACTATTTGGGCGTCAAGCATGCCATCGGCTGCGCTTCCGGCACCGATGCGCTGCATCTGGCCTTGTTGGCGCACGGCATCGGGCCGGGCGACGAAGTGATTACCAGCGCGTTCACCTTCATCGCCACCGCCGAGGCCATCAAATATGTCGGTGCGACGCCGGTATTTGTCGATATCGATCCCGGCACCTTCAACATCACGCCGGATAATATCAAGCGTGCCATCACCGAGAAAACCAAGGCGGTGATGCCGGTGCATTTGTTCGGTCAACCGGCCGATCTGCCGGCGATCCGGGCCATTTGCGATAAACACGGTCTGAAGTTGATCGAGGACTGCGCCCAGTCCTTCGGCGCAACCGTCGCCAATCGTCAGACCGGCAGTTACGGCGACGCGGCCGGTTTCAGCTTCTTCCCCAGCAAAAACCTGGGCTGTTTCGGCGACGGCGGGCTGGTGACGACGTCATCAGACGAAGCCGCCGCCAAGATCAAGCAGTTCCGCAACCACGGCTCCGAAGTCCGTTATTACCACGACGTAGTCGGCTACAACAGCCGCCTGGATGAATTGCAAGCGGTCGTGTTGCGCGCCAAGCTCAAGCGTATCGATCAGTACAACGCGGCTCGTCGGCACGCCGCGCATTTGTATTCCAAATTGCTGGCCGATCTGCCGTTGACGACGCCATTCGAGGACGGCGTCGGCGTGCATGTCTATCATCAATATACGTTGTTGTGCGAGCGTCGCGACGAGGTGATGAAGGCTTTACACGACCGGCAAATCTCCAGTGCGATTTACTATCCGGTGCCCTTGCACAAGCAAAACGTGTTCAAGGACGATTGCGCCGGGCTGTCGTTGCCGGTGACCGAGGCCGTGGCCGCCGAATGCTTCTCGCTGCCGATTTGCTCCAATTTGGCCGACGACACCGTCGTTGAAATCGCCGATGCGATTCGCGGCGTCTTCCAAGCTTAATATCCAAGATGTAGGGTGGGCTAAGCACAACGCAGCCCACCAGCCACTCACAAATGACTAAGCGACCAGCGTACACGGTGCTGTTCAGCGCCGGCGAGTCCTCCGGCGACCGGCACGCCGCCCACATGTATCAGGCAATGCGCGCCACAGATTCGGGAGTTCGCGGCCTGGGCATGGGGGGCAGCGCGATGCGCGAGGCCGGCATCGACATCCGCTACGACTCGTCCGGTATCGGCGTGATCGGTCTGGTCGAAGTCCTCAAACACTATCGGGAAATCCGCCGGGCGCTCAAGATCATGCAGGCCTTGGTTGTCGCCGAAAAGCCGGATTTGCTGGTGTGTGTCGATTACAAGGAATTCAACCTGAAGCTGGCCCAATTCGCCAAGCGGCTGGGCGTTAAGGTGTTGTTTTACGTCAGTCCGCAAGTGTGGGCCTGGCGGCCGGGTAGGGTGCTTACCTACGGCAAAGCCATCGACATGATGGCGGTAATTTTTCCGTTCGAAACCCGTTATTATCAGGCCGAAGGCGTCCCAGTCCGCTATGTCGGCCATCCGTCGGTCGATAAAGTAAAACCGCTATACGGCCGCGACGAAGATTTCAGCCGGTTCGATCTGGACCCTCTGCGGCCGGTGATCGGTATCCTGCCCGGTAGTCGAAGCAATGAAATTAAGCGCATGCTGCCGGTGATGCTGGAGGCGGCCGCCATACTGGCCCGTCGCGCACCTAAACCGCAATTTCTGTTGCCGCAGGCCGATAGCGTGGATGACGAGCAAATCCAATCCGCGCTAAGTCACGCCGGTGTCACGGTCCATGTGGTAAAACATCAAACTTATGATGCGATTCAATGCTGCGACGCGGTGATGACCACGTCGGGTACCGCATCCTTGGAAATCGCGTTGCTAACGGTGCCGATGGTGATTGTTTACCGCTTGGCCGCGTTCAGTTATTGGCTGGGCAAGCGCTTGGTCAGAATTCCGTTCATTGGCTTGCCGAACATCATCGCCGGACGAGCCATCGTCAAGGAACTGATTCAGGATGACTTGACGCCGGACAATCTAGCGGCCGAAGTAGAACGTTTGTTGGCGGACCGTGCGTATCGGGAAAATCAAATCGCCGACTTGCGCTCGGTCAAGCAGGCGCTAGGCGAGGGCGGTGGTTCCGCGAACATGGCGACGCTGGCCTGGGAAATGCTGAAGGCCGGCGCTTAGCGCGGTTTTTGGGCTATTATCTGCGCGTGGAGGATTCTTCTCGCACGCCGACGGAAGCGGAACATGAGATTGAAAAAAACCTTGGGTTTTATCGTTAAGTTGTCGATCAGCGCCGGATTGCTGGCTTATTTGTTTAGCGTGGCCGACATCGATCAGTTTGTCGGACGCATCGCCAGCTTGGGCCCCGAGTTCGTGGTGTTCGGTTGGGTGTATTACGCGGTCTGCCAATGGATTTCGGCCTATCGCTGGCAATTGTTTCTGGTCGCCGAAGGTGCCAGCGTCTCGGTCTATCGATTGTTCAAATTCTACATGGTCGGCATGTTCTTGAACAATTTCATCCCCGGCGGTCTGGGCGGCGACATCGTTAAGGGCTATCGCCTGCATCAGACTATTAACAATCCAAACCTCGCCATCGTTTCGGTGTTTCTGGAACGCCTGACCGGTTTGGTCGGGTTGACGGTGTTGGCGGTTGCGGTTTCGCCGTTCAATCTGGTCAAGCTGCAATCGCAGACCGCGCTTTTGGCGGTGGCCGGATCGGCGCTGTTTTTGCTGCTGTTGATGCTAGTGATCTGGTGTCCGCCGATGGCCCGCTTGAACCTGTGGTTGTCTAAGAAGCTGTTTCCCAAGGCCTTGGGCGAAAAGATCGCCCAGTTGTATATGGCGCTGTATTCGTTCCGCAATCATCGCCGCACCTTGTTGGGGGCGACGGCGGTATCGACCGTGCTGCAATTGATGTTCGCCATCTACTACGCCTTGGCCGCCAAGGCCTTGCATATCGACGTCGATCCGATTTATTTCATTTTGTTTTTGCCGGCGATTACCATCGTGACGATGGTACCGCTGTCGATCGGCGGATTGGGCATCCGCGAGGGCGTCATGATCGGGTTGTTCGGCTCGGTCGGGGTGTCCAGCGCCGACGTGTTGTCGATTTCGCTCAGCGTCTACAGCATCAATTTACTACTGAGCCTGTTCGGCGGACTGATGATGTTCGAGCGTCGGAAGGCCGGTAACCCGCGAGAGGCCACTTAGCATGTTGGCGCGGCTGACCCAAATTCCCCGGAATTATTATTTGTTCGCGGTCGGTTGGTTCGCCGTGCTGTTAGGCGTCCAGGCCGGCTGGTATTCGATCCCGTCTTCGGCGGCGTCCAGCTTCGGCAGCGCGAGCCTGCAACTGAGCGAGCACGCGGCTATCGGCTGGGAATTCGCCGTGCGCGCCGGACTGCTCTGCTATGCGGGCTTGGCGGTCGCCGCGCTGCGCGGGACTGTCGTTTTTCGGCGGCGGGTGATCGGCGCCGGCTGGTTGTTGTTGCTGTTAACACTGGCGTTTCCGTATGTGATGAATCACTGGTATCCGGAATACGGGCTGGATACCCGGGTGATTTATCGGCAGGTGGATAGGGTGGTGGACGACATGGAGGCCGGCTTGAACTGGCAACACTTCGACTGGCGGGAGAGTCGGATCATAATGACTCAAATGCCGCCGGATACGCTCAGCGCCACGGTGTTCGAGGACGAATGGGGCGTCAAGGCGGCGTTGCCGGAATATCAGACTCATGTTTTGCAAAATGTGCTCGGCTATTCGAACGAGTTTTTGAATTCGGTCGGCAAGGGCTGGATCTTTGCGATTCTTGGGTTGATTCTGACCATATTGCCGGCCCGTTGGCTGATTCCGGTATCCGCCGAAGCTGAACGATCGCCGAGGCTTTGGCCGATGTTCGTCGTGGTATTGGCCGGTTTGTTAATACCTAAATGGCTGGCTTATTATTACGTCGATCAGGGTAAAACCCGTTACGCCGCGGGCAATTGGCACGAAGCGGCGGACGATTGGCGGCGAGCGGCGTTCTGGAATCCGGGTGTGGATTACGCCTTGCCGTATTTCGCCGATTTGGGCGAAATGGCGCAAGCAAAAGAATGCGTCGCTTGCCCGGAATGGCCGCTGTTCGAACTGGCCAAAGCAGTCAGGACCGGCAATTACGCGCGCGCCGAACAATTGGCCGGCGAGCCGCTGACCCAACGCTTGGTCGAGATGCCGGCCTATCGATACTGGCTGTCGGCGGTGTTTCTCGAATACGGCGTGCAGGCGTTCAATGCCGGCCAGTACGGATTGGCCGAGGAATTGTGGAACAAAACCTTGGTGCAAATGCCGACCTCGGCGATGGCTTGGTATGGACTATCGTTGGTCTATTTGAAATACAAGCAATTCGAAAGGGCCGCCGAGGCGATCAATCAGGTGGTCGCCTTGCAGAAGTTCGTCAATTTCCGAAAGATGACGATCTCCGGACAATATTGGGCGACCAAAAGCTGGGCGGCGTTCCGGCGCGACGATCCGGTGGCGGCCCATCAGCTCTATACCAAATATCTGACGCCGGACAGTTGGAAATAATATGGGTACGAACGGGATTCGGCACTGGCTGCCGTCGTTAGGCGCGTTGCTGGTGGCTTCGTTTTTGATCGCGTTGTGCCTGGCGAATTGGTTGCTACCGATTCGCCAGGGTCCGATTCGGGACCAAATGCCCGACGGTTGGATGGGCGCCGAGCATGCGGAGCGGCGCGCCTACTTTCGGCAGACATGGCGTTTGCCGTTCAAACCTGAACACGGCTGGGTCGCTCTGGCTGCCGACGATTACCAGCTGATGGTGAATGGCCGGGTGGTCTCGTGGAACAAATATTCGATCAACGCCTCGCTCCCTTTTCAAACCCGCTTTTCCGATCGTGCCCAGGGCCAAGTTCCCCATAGTTGGGATATGCCGCGCAACCCGACCTCGCAACGCGCCGCCAATGAAGAATGGCGCGTCTTGCACTACATCGACATCACCGCGTATTTACTGCCTGGCGAGAATACTCTGGCGGTCTACGTACAGTCGCAACACCTGCCGCGGCTGGCGATTAAGGGGGGAGCCAGTGGCGAGGGGCTGACGGCTGAAATCGACGGACGCGCCGAGGCTTGGCGAGCGCTGGATGTGGCGGCCAATTTGACCGGTAAGCGATTTTTCGAACCCGGTTACAACGAAACAGAGTGGCCCGCCGCGCGGCCTTTGGGGGAATTGGAGAAGCCGGTTTACGCGCCGGTTGATCCGACGATATGGACGACACCGCGTTCCGAGTTGGGCTTGTCCGGCGTATGGTTGGCCGGCGATATGCGTCTAGCAACCGAATTGGTGGATTTGCATCGCGTCGCGGGCGATTCGGCCTGGGTCAGAATCGGCTGCGATTGGCCGTACTACCTGTTTTGGGATGACGAGTTGGTCGGTGCCGGCGGTGGCGGCGGCGGAATCGAAGCCTTCGATATGACGCGGTTTCTGGCTGCGGATCGAGGTCGGCTCAGCGTGCGGGTCGTTAGACCGAACAGCGAAACCGCTCCGTCGGTGTTGTTTGTCGATGGCCGTTTGGGCCAGCGGGTGTTGGACGGCGGTTTGCATTGGCAAACTCAAATTCAAGCGCATCCGGATTGGTTGTCCGGTGCCGGCCAATGGATCGCGGCCGCGACATTGTCGGCCGACAGTAGGTTGGGGGCGTTGAAGCTGCAAACCGCCGAGCCTATCGATGCCGACTGGATGGTTCAGTTTTTGAGCTTGTGGCTGGTATCGGCCGGCGCTTGTTGGTTGGCGGTGCGCTTGTTCCGGCTCGGGGCAGGCGCGTCGGCGGAAGGCTATGCCGGACGTGGACCGTCGGGCTTATTGGCAATCGGAGCGATTGCGGCGCTGATGCTGATTGCGTTGCGAGTCCGTTACGGCGAAACCGACAGTGTCCTGTGGTTGGAAGATCCTGTTTGGCGTCCGATCTGGATGGGATGGGTGCCGACAGTGACTTTGCTGTCTTGGTGGTTATTGCGCCGCCCTGCTTTTAGCGTGTCGTGGCCGGAGACGGGGCGGTGGGTTCGCGACTCGCGTCTGTGGCTAGGGCTGACATTAGTGGCCGGTTTTGCATTGCGTTACTATCAGATTGGTTTCGACGATTTACAAGCGGACGAAAACGTCAGTTGGGACGCTTCGCGCGGCATCCTGAAGGGCTTGTCGCCCGAGGCGGTTTCCGGTGTGTTGTACACCCGTTCGCCGCTCTATCATTACGTGTTGGCCTTATGGTTGGCGGTCTTTGGCGACAGCAAGGAAATCGCCCGAGGTTTGTCGATAGTGCCGGGTTTGGGCGTGATAATCGCCGCGTATTTACTGACGCTAAGAATCGGCGGACGGCGCGGTTTGGCGCTGTTGGTCGCGGTATTGCTGGCCTTCGATCCGTGGCAGATCTTTATTTCCCGGATTATCCGGTTTTACCAGTTTATGCAGTTTCTGGGCGTGGTCAGCGTCTATCTGTTTTTGCGCGGCTTTATCTGGCGAGACGGTCGCCGCTACCAACATTGGTTCTTTGTATTCTGCACCGCGACGGCACTGAGCCAGGAAGTATTCGTGATTACCTTTCCGGCGTTTTGTATCGCCGGCTTTTTGTATTACAAACCGTTCGACTGGCGCGCAGACAGGTCGATATTGATCGGATTCGCGACGATGATGACGGTCACGATCGCCGATATGGTGATCTTTACGATACTCTGTTTGACCCCGCACGTCGGTATCGCGACGTCCAGCGATTCGATCATGAAGCTGCATTTGATCAACCCGCATGTCTTCATCAACTTGTTTTTGCTGGGCAACCAGCGCATGGCCCTGGCTTATAGCGTCTTGGTGGTTTCGGGGTTTTGGTATTGGTTCAGGGGGCGGAAATCCAATCCGGCCATTGTCACGTTGTATTTGCTGGTCTTTGTCAGCGCATTCGTCGCGTCGGTGCTGTTAATGCAGATCGCCAATCGCTACGTGTCGCCGTTGTATCCGTTTCTGATCGTGTTGGCGGTGTTGACCGGGCGAGGTTGGATAGACGTGCTGGCTGAACGTATCTTCGGAACGGGCGCCGCCGTCGAGGTGTTGCGTAACCGGTGGCGAACCATCGTCGCCGGATTATTGCTGACCCTGGTTCCGTTTCAATCCGATCCTCTGGCGCTGGTGGATGCGTATTCGCGGCCGATCAATATGGGCCACGAAACCGCCTACCACTTTATCGCGGCGCAAAAGTCACCCGACGATAAGATCTTGACGGTATCGCCGATGTCGGCGGCGATAGTCATGGGTGGTGTCGATTACTATTTGATGGAAACCTTATCCTTCGACGAGGTATACCGGCACGCCTCGGTTCAGGGTCAAGTCGTGGATCGTTGGGCGGGCGGAAAACTGGTCACCAACCTCGATGAATTGAGGCACTTGTTCAATCAGCATCGACGGGTTTGGGTCATTACCGACGAGATGGAAAGCAAGAAAATGTCCGACGAGTTGCTTGGGTTTCTCGAGCGGACTAGCGAGGTCCGCTACGAATTCTTCGGCGGAAAGGTCTTGTTATGGGATGCCGGACGCGGTCTGTATTGAGTCTAGCTAGTCTCAAGAATGGGGCCGACGACGAAAAAAAGAGTTCCGCAAGCGCCGATGCGCGCGGAGGGTGGAGAAATGCATTTGCTAAACTATGTTAAATGACATAATATTTTCGCGGCATATCGCTTAACTGTTTTGTTGTTTTTAAGGTATTTGAATTTTTTTCTTGGAAATTCAATATCTAGGCTTGTGGCATTGTTTGTGCTCTCTTAGGAAATAGTGTGTTTTCACTTTTCCATCAGAGGTAGCAACATGGCGCAAGAATTGATCGTCACGAATTACGAAACCACTGCCCAACACTTAAACACCGGCGGTTTAGTCCTGGGCGCCGGGCTGGCAATTGCTTCGATGATTCTGGTACCGGCCCTAGCGATGCGTTTGGGGTTAAGCACCAGCTTGACCGGCGCGTTGCGCATCGCTTTGATGAAGGCATCCAGCAAAGCCGCGCGTGGTAAGTGCTGAACGGTAAAGTGTACCTGTGATTTCGTCATCCATTAGCCGCCACGGGCCAAGGCGTTTATAATTCCTCCGGTTTCAGGCAAGGAATGATTAGGATTGGATGATATGGCGACGACCGAAAACGATAAAAACTGCGATTTGTGCGGGCTGACTGTCGAAGTCAGCGGTTTTGAACTTAAAACTGTCGAGGGCGACAAACAGTTCTGTTGCGAGGGTTGTAAGGGCATCTTTCAGATGCTTCATGAAGAACTGATACTACCCGACGACCACGACACAAAATCCCAACCTACTCGGAGCTAACCAGAGGATCGTTATGGCGCACAATCACGACAAGCAGGCGCGTTCACCCGACTCGTCGATGAGTAAGCAGGTTGTCGCGGGAACACTGGCTACCGCAACCGTCAACACTGGAGGAAAATTGATGAGTAAAATTGCAAAACATCCGATTTTATTGTTTGGCGCCGGCATGGTCGCCGGTTATTTCGTATACAAATACCGAAAAGAAATCGTAGCCAGCGCGGCAAAGACTATCGACGCCGGTAAGGATTTCGTATTGCATCAAAAGGAAACGCTGGAAGACATCGTCGCCGAAGCGAAAGAAGAGAATTGATCGCGTTGATGCGAACCCGGTTCTTCGATTCTGTTTTAAGAACGGGCGACAGCCGGCAAAGGTGTCGCCCGTCTTTGTTTCTATCCCATTGATATGGCCATACAAAGAGAATTTGTTCTGCGTTATCGCCACGAGGGCCACCTGCGCTTTCAACTGCCGGAGCGTGCTTGTCGGCCAAGGGCCGCCGAGGCGCTGGTAAACCGGATTCGCGAGCTGCCGGGTGTCCGAGCAGTCGATTTGTTTCGCGGCCAACGCAAGCTGGCGATCCGTTTTCAAGAAGCGGTCTGCGACTTTACCGGTTTGGCGCGCGCCCTGCATAAAGTGCTGGCGGAATTGGAAGCCGAAGGGTGTTTCGACGACATCCCAGCGACGAAAGCGGCCGGCCGCTTGGCTCTGGGTATCAAACGACGACTAAAAAGCACACGGGTCGGCGCTTGGTTCGGTGAGAAAGTCCAGGCTGGCAAGGAAACCGTCGAGGCGGCCAAAGTGCTCGGCAAACTCAGTAGTAAAGGTCCCAAAGCCTTGTTCAAGGATCCCGAGAAAGCCGTGATCGACTTTCTGAACGACGTGTTGGTACTGTATTTGATCAAAGCGCACTGGCCGCGAATTACCCAGCAATGGCTGCCCAGACCATGGGCCTACCGCTACGAATGGCTGGCGGTGTTTTACATGTTTTTCTTGTTGGTCAGATCCCGCAGGCCCAAATAAGCCGACTGGTCGCAACCCGGCGCCGTTCGCCGGGTTCCTTGGCCAGTCACATCTAGGAGTGCAGTCTTAATGGTTACCGATAACAACCCCTATCGGCATTTTGAGGTCCGGCACCAATTGCGCAACCGGATCAGAATCGTTACGCCGGTGCTGGTCGGCGATCCCGAGCGCAGTTACATTTTCGAAATTCTGCTTAAAAAAAGACCGGAAATTAAACGAGTACGCTCGGTGATCGCGATCGGTTCGGTCGCGATCGAATTCGACTCGAGTCGGCTGCCGGCCAAAAATCTGTTGATTTTGCTGGATGCGGTCCTCGGCAATATCGCCAGCAAGCGGCGACTCGGCGCGGCCGATAAGAAAAAGCTGCCCGAGGGACCATTGGCCGACATCGATTTGGCGGTGGAAGGCATGAGTTGCGCATCTTGCGCGCTGTTGATCGAAATGGTCCTGAACCGCGACGAGCGTATCAAAAAGGCCAGCGTCAATTTCGCGACCGAAACCGTCAATGTGCAAGGGTGCTTGACTAAGGCCGACGTTATCGCAACCATCGAAAAACTCGGCTACAGCGCCTTGCAGGTCGACACTCTCTCGCAGAGGAAGAAATTGATCGAAAAGGAGTTGCAAAGAATTGACGTGGCCCGGCGTCGATTTGTATGGGCAGGGCTGCTGACCGCGCCGGTGGTGGCGGTCGCGATGACGATGCGCACCGGTGTTTGGCTGCACTGGTTGCAATTTGCCCTGACCACGCAAGTGGTATTCGGTACCGGCAGCCAGTTTTTCGTCAAGGCTTATCGGCTAGCCAAGCAGCGCGCCGCCAATATGGATAGTTTGATCGCACTCGGCGTTGGCTCGGCCTACGGCTACAGTTTGCCGGCCTTGTTCGGCCGGCGCAGTCACGTCTATTTCGAAGCGGCGGCGGCGATCGTCACCTTTGTATTGCTCGGGCGCTATCTGGAAGAACGCGCGCGCGGCAAAGCCGGCGAGGCGATCCGCAAACTGGTGGATCTGCAACCCCAAACCGCAACCTTATTGACCGAAAGCGGCGAAGAGCGGCGGGTGGATGTCGACGAGATTCAAGTTGGCGATGTGTTGTTGGTGCGTCCCGGCGAAAAAATTCCGACCGACGGCGTCGTCATCCACGGAATTTCCACGGTCGATGAATCGATGATTACCGGAGAAAGCATGCCGGTCGTCAAAGTGATCGGCAATACGGTGATTGGCGGCTGCGTCAACGGAAACGGCGTCTTGCAGGTGAGGACCAGCGCCATCGGCATGAATACCGTGCTGGCCGGCATCGTGCATATGGTCGATCAGGCGCAAGCCGCGAAGCTGCCGATTCAAAAGCAAGTAGACAAGATCTCGGCGGTGTTCGTGCCGGCCGTGATTGGCTTGTCCGCGCTGACGCTGTCGGGCTGGTTGATCGCCGGCGCGCCGTTTGGGATGGCGTTCGGCAACGCGATTACCGTGCTATTGATCGCCTGCCCCTGCGCGTTGGGATTGGCCACGCCGGCCGCGATCATGGTCGGCACCGGACAGGCTGCCAAGCAGGGGGTCTATATCCGCAACGGCGAGAGTCTGGAAATCGCCAGCAAGTTGAACGCCATCGTATTCGATAAGACCGGGACCATTACCGAAGGCAAGCCTAAGGTCGTCAAAATCCACAAAGTCTCGCGCATCGCCGAACACAAGCTGCTGATGCTGGCGGCTTCCGCCGAAAACAATTCCGAACATTTCCTGGGTAAGGCCATCGTCAAACATGCCGAAGAACAGGGAGTGGCCTTGCACGACTGCGCTTATTTTTACAGCGAGACCGGGCACGGCATCCGCGCCGAAGTTGACGGCTACAAGTTGCTGATCGGTAACCAGGCCTGGTTGCAAAGTCATCAGGTTGAGGTTCACGGATTGGCGGAGCCGGCCGATACCGCCGCCGCGCTGGGACAAACGCCGGTTTTCATGGCGGTTGACGGCAAGGAAGCCGCGGTATTCGCGATCGCCGATACGCCGCGACTCGAAGCTGCCGCCGCGATCGAGCGTTTGCATCGGATGGGTATCAAAACCATGATGGTCACCGGCGACACCGAAAAAACCGCCTACGCCATCGCGTTTCGGGTGGGAATAGCCGACGTGGTGGCACAGGCCAAGCCGGACGACAAACTCCGGATCATTCGGCAATTGCAGGCGGACGGTCTGAATGTCGGCATGATAGGTGACGGTATCAACGACGCGCCGGCATTGGCTGCCGCCGATGTCGGTTTCGCGGTCGGTGGCGGTACCGACGTCGCGATAGAATCCGCCGATCTGACGTTGGTGCAAGGCGACATCGGCAAAGTTACCGACACGATAGAACTCAGTGCCTTCACGATCAGCGTGATTAAACAAAACCTGTTTTGGGCATTCGGCTACAACACCATCGCCATCCCGGTAGCGGCAATGGGCAAACTTAACCCGATGATCGCCGCGGCAGCCATGGCGTTGAGTTCGGTGTCGGTCATCGTCAATTCACTCAGACTCAGCAAATAAATGGACCACCAAATGCACGGCATGGATCATGCGATGCATGGCATGACGGAGATGGCCGCCGCTAGCGGTTTCGACTATACCCTGGCATTCGCGGCAGGCTTTTTAGGTAGCGGACATTGTCTGGGCATGTGCGGGGCCTTGGTATCCGGCTTTTTCATGAAGGCCGGCAAAAGTCGAAGCTATTGGCCTTATCTGGCTTACCAAGTGGCCCGTATTACGGTGTATGCGACGATAGGCATGGCCGCTGCGACCCTGGGTGTCGTGTTGATATCCAGCGGCTTGTTCGGCAAGATTCAAAGTGTGCTGCAAATCACGATGGGCTTAGTTGTCATTGCGTTGGCGATGGGGGTTTTGGGTTGGATACCCTGGCAAGGTTCGCTTCGATTAATCCCGTTGGGAATGTTGCGTAAGGGTTACGCCACGGCGAATCAACGAGGACCTATTGTCGGCTCGATCATCGCCGGACTGTTAAACGGCTTGATGCCATGCATGCTAACCTTCGCGATGGCCGTCAAAGCCACAACCGCGACGAGCGTGCTGGAAGGGGGGGCGTTAATGTTGGCGTTTGGCGCCGGCACCTTGCCGATGATGCTATTCATCAGCGTGGCATTCGGCAAAATGAGCGCGAAACTGCGCGGTTTCATGTTCAAGGCCGCCGCGGTGATTATGCTGGTGATGGGCTTGAACACGATCAACAACGGCGTCAGCTTTTACATGGACCAGGACTTCGACCACAGTCATTTCCTGTTCTATCTACAAACCCAGCTCGATCTGGCGATAGCGTTTCTAAAGAACATGATGGACTACTTGTCGAGCATGATAGACAGCATACGCAACAAGTAGCGCGCCGCAAAAAATGCTGGATTACCTCGCCGTTTTTTGTATAATGGCGAGCCAATTTGCTGGCGTAGCTCAGTTGGTAGAGCAGCTGATTTGTAATCAGCCGGTCGCGGGTTCGAGTCCCATCGCCAGCTCCATATATATCAAGGCCTTACGAGAAATCGAAGGCCTTTTTTATTTTCTGGGGTTACGCCGGGGTTACTTTGCAGCGCGGTTGCTCCACGTTGTTTGCCATTTCCAAGGCTCGCCAGGATTAAAAAATCCGGCACCTCTCCCGACGCCTACCGGATAACCCCGGCCATCAATCCAGGCAATGGGTGTTTTGTCGGTTTAGTCAGT
>NZ_LUUK01000167.1 GCF_001644025.1 Methylomonas koyamae | reverse complement strand
GCTCGACCAGATTTTCGGGCTATCCGAAGCCGACATCGTCGCCATCGAGGGTTTCGCCGAAAAAACCGCGGCGGTGATCAGCGAAGGCTTCGCCAACATCAAGGACTTGTATGAAAAATTGACCGGACTTGGCTTCAACCTCCAAGCCAGCCAACGCAAAGCCGATTCGTCGGCGCATCCGCTATCCGGCAAGACCCTCGTCTTCACCGGCACCCTGCACAGCGGCAGCCGCGACGACCTCGCCAAGCAAGCCAAGGCCAAGGGCGCCAAGGTCGGCAGCTCTGTGTCCGCCAAGACCGACTACCTGGTGGCCGGCGATAACGTCGGCGCCAACAAAACCGCCGCCGCCCGAGACAAAGGCGTGACCGTCATCGACGAAGCGGAATTTCTGCAACTGTTAAACGGAGACGTGGAATGACCCGCCCCATCGTGTTGTGCTTTTCCGGCCACGACCCCAGCGGCGGCGCCGGCGTACAAGCCGACATCGAAACCATCGTCAGCCACCGCTGCCACGCCGCCAGCATCATCACCGCGTTGACCGAACAGGACAGCCGCAACGTCAAAAAAGTCTTGCCGCAACGACCGCAAGACGTCGTCAATCAGGCGCAAACCCTGCTGGAAGATTTCCAGGTCGCCGCGATCAAGATCGGCCTGCTCGGTTCGGCCGAAATCGCCGTCGCGGTCGCCGACGTGATCCGCCAAGCCGGTAAAGTGCCGGTCGTACTCGATCCGGTGCTGGCCGCCGGCGGCGGCACCGATTTGGCCGGACGCGAACTGATCACCGCCATCGTCGAACACCTTTTGCCGTTATCGACGTTGGCAACACCCAACAGTATCGAAGCCCGCCGTTTGGCCGGTGTTGACGATTTGACCGCCTGCGGCGCCACACTGCGACAATTCGGCGCCGAACACGTCCTGATCACCGGCACCCACGAGGATTCCGCATTGGTCCACAACCGTTTGTTCGGCCCGGAAAGTCTGGACGAAACCTTCAACTGGGAGCGCCTGCCGTATCACTACCACGGCTCCGGCTGCACGTTGGCGAGCGCCGTTGCCGCATTACTGGCTCAAGGCTTGGACCTGTTCAGCGCCGTCAACGAGGCCCAGGAATTCACTTGGCAAAGCCTGCAAGCCGCTTACCGCCCCGGCCAAGGGCAACACAACCCGGAGCGCTGGTTTTGGCTGGATTCCTGAAGTTCCCCCCGCGCGGCCTGTACGCGATAACCCAGACCGAAGGCAAAGCCATCGCCCAAGTCCTGGCCGAAGTCGAAGCGGCCCTGCAAGGCGGCGCGGCCGTCGTGCAATACCGCGAGAAGCAGCCGCTGGACGCCGCCCGGCTGGCGCGCGAACTGCTCGTCGTCTGCCATGCCTATCAAGTTCCGCTGCTAATCAACGACAGCGTCGAGCTGGCGGCCGAAATCGGTGCCGACGGCGTGCATCTGGGCCGCGACGACGGCGACATCGCCGCCGCCAGAACCGCGCTCGGCAGCCACGCGATCATCGGCGTGTCCTGCTACAACGACGTGGACCGCGCGACGCGCGCGGAAAGAGCCGGCGCCGATTACGTCGCCTTCGGCCGCTTTTTCGCGTCCGGCTCCAAGCCGTTGGCGGCGCCGGCCGACATTGCCACGCTGTCGCTAGCCAAACAGACGCTGAATGTGCCCATCGTCGCGATCGGCGGCATCCTACCGGATAATGCTGGACAGTTGTTGGCGGCCGGCGCAGACTTGCTCGCGGTGATCGGCGGCCTGTTCGACGCCGAGCCTTTGCCCGCCGCCCGTCGTTTTCAAGCATTGTTTCAAGCCAACGGAGAACGCCATGCCTGACCATGTTTATCAAAAAATTGAATTGACCGGTTCGTCAGCCGTCAGTATCGAAGCCGCCATCGAAAACGCCGTCGCCAAAGCCGGCGAAACCATCAAGACCTTACGCTGGTTTGAAGTCGTCGAAACCCGCGGCCACATCGACAACGGCAAGGTGGCGCACTGGCAGGTCACCATCAAAGTCGGATATACCCTACCCTAACCTCGCATTTACAATGCCGTTGCCTGCTTGCCGATCGGATTCCGATGCGCCGTTTCATTCCAATTGAACGCCACTCACTTGGTGCTGCTGGTTATTGATGATCGGAATTGACGCCAAAGCTCTCGCTTATTGTCGCTGGGGACTGGTATTGCTGCTGTATGCGGGTTCGGGCGATTGCGCCACTTGGCAGGTCGGACCATCCCAAGAACTGAAACTACCCAGTCAGGCTGCGATAGTGGCCGGGAATGACGACATCGTCGAAATCGACGCGGGTCTGTATCCAAACGATGTCGCGACTTGGCCGCAGCACCGCTTGATTCTGCGGGGAGTCGGCGGCCGCGCGCATCTCGAGGCGATGGGTAACAACGCCGAAGGCAAGGCCACCTGGGTTATCAAGGGTGACGACGTCACGATAGAGAGCATCGAATTTTCCGGCGCCAGAGCCAAGGCCTTGAACGGTGCCGGCATTCGTTTCGAAGGCACCAACTTAACGATACGCGATAGTCATTTTCACGACAATCAAATGGGCATCCTGACCGGCGCCAACCCCAGCAGCGAAATTACTATCGAAGGCTCCGAATTCAACGACAATACGGTCGATTATCGCTTGCTCGGCAAACTCGGTCACAACATCTATATTGGCGGCATCAAGCGTTTTACCCTTAATCACTGTTATGTGCATGACGCCAATACCGGCCATAACGTTAAGTCGCGAGCCCGCGAAAACCACCTACTTTATAACCGAATAGGCGATGAAACCCGCGCCTCGAGCTATCTGGTGGATTTCCCGGACGGTGGCGAGGCCTATTTGATCGGCAACCAATTCCGGCAAAGCGCCGCGTCGGAGAACCGCGCCATGTTGTCGTTTGCCGCCGAACACAATCAGACCTTGCCCCATCAGACGCTGATTTTGATCAACAACACGCTGGTCAACGATAAACCGGACGGTATGTTTCTGAACAACCACAGCATCGTCCGCCCTATTTTGATCAACAATTTACTGGTCGGTGCAAGTTTGATCGGCTTGGAATCGAGCGACCGACAGCATAATATCGTGGCGAACAGCGAAGGTTTTCGAAACCGAGGCGCGTTCGATTACCGGCTATCGGCCGGAGCGAGCGCTATCGATCAAGGCATCGATCCCGGCGTCGCCGCCAACGGCTTTCTGTTATCGCCCGCCTATCAATACCGGCACCCCGCGCGCATCGAAAAACGGCTCGGCTCGGGCACCCTGGATGTGGGCGCTTACGAGTTTGCACCTTCCGATCAGCTGTCGCCCCGTGGCCATACGCATCCTCACGCGCGCGAACAAAGCTCCCCAGTACCATCACGCTAAAATCAAATCGTCATCTCCGCCTGCAGCAAGCGCAGTTGGTCGCGGATGCGCGCGGCTTCCTCGAATTCCAAGTTTTTGGCGTGCTGGAACATTTTTTCTTCCAGTTGCTTCAAGGTTTTGGCGGCCTGCTTGGGCGTCAGCGATTTGTATTCGCCGGCCGGTTCGGCGGCCTTCGCTCGAGCATGACTGATCGAGCCGCCCGCACCGGGAATCGAGAGCTCCAGGATATCAGTCACCGATTTGAATACCGTGCGCGGCTGGATGCCGTGCCGGGCATTGAAAACGAGCTGCTTGTCGCGGCGGCGATCTGTTTCGTCGATCGCTTGCTGCATCGAACGAGTGATTTTGTCGCCGTACAGAATTACCTTGCCGTTGGCGTTGCGCGCGGCGCGGCCTATGGTCTGGATCAACGAGGTCAGCGAGCGCAGGAAACCTTCCTTGTCGGCATCCAATATCGCCACCAGCGACACCTCGGGAATGTCCAGGCCCTCGCGCAGCAAGTTGATGCCGACCAGCACATCGAACACGCCCAGACGCAGGTCGCGGATGATTTCCACGCGCTCGACGGTCTCGATGTCCGAATGCAGATAACGCACCTTGATGCCGTGTTCCAGCAGGTAGTCGGTCAAATCCTCGGACATGCGCTTGGTCAGCGTGGTGACCAACACTCGCTCCCGAACGGCAATGCGTAGATTGATCTCGGACAACAGATCGTCGACTTGAGTCGTGGCCGGTCTGACTTCGACCTGAGGATCGACCAGACCGGTCGGCCTGACCACCTGCTCGACCACCGCGCCGGAATGCTCTTTCTCGTAACCGCCCGGCGTGGCCGACACGTAGATGCGCTGGCCGCAGATACGCTCGAACTCGTCGAACATCAGCGGCCGGTTGTCCAGCGCCGACGGCAGCCGAAAGCCGTATTCGACTAGGGTTTCCTTGCGCGAGCGGTCGCCTTTGTACATCGCGCCGATCTGCGGCACCGTGACGTGGCTTTCGTCGATGATGACCAACGCATCGTTCGGTAAATAGTCGAACATGGTCGGTGGCGATTCGCCGGAATTGCGATCCGACAGATGGCGAGAGTAGTTCTCGATACCGGAGCAATAGCCCACTTCCAGTATCATCTCGATGTCGAACAGGGTACGTTGCTCCAGACGTTGCGCTTCGACCAGTTTATGGTTGTCGCGCAATTGCTCCAACCGTTCGGCCAGCTCTATCTTGATTTTCTCGACCGCGCTGAGCAATTGGTCGCGCGGCGTCACGTAGTGGTTTTTCGGGTAAATCGTATAGCGCGTCACCCGTTGCACGACTTCGCCGGTCAGCGGATCGAACATCGACATCCGCTCCACCTCGTCATCGAACAATTCGATGCGCAACGCGTGTTCCTCGGACTCGGCCGGAAACACGTCGATCACTTCGCCGCGCACCCGGTAGGTACCGCGACGCAGTTCGGTGTCGTTGCGGGTGTATTGCATTTCAGTGAGCCGGCGCAGCACGTCGCGCTGTTTGACCATGTCGCCGCGCACCAGATGCAGCACCATTTTGAAATAGGACTCCGGCTCGCCCAAACCGTAGATCGCCGATACCGTGGCGACGACCACGGTATCGCGGCGCTCCAAAAGCGCCTTGGTGGCCGACAAGCGCATTTGCTCGATATGATCGTTCAGCGAGGCGTCCTTGTCGATGAAGGTATCCGACGACGGAATATAGGCTTCCGGCTGGTAATAGTCGTAATAGGATACGAAGTACTCGACGCTGTTCTCCGGAAAAAACTCCTTCATCTCGCCGTACAACTGGGCGGCCAAGGTCTTGTTCGGCGCCAGGATCATCGCCGGCCGTTGGGTGCGTTGGATCACGTTGGCTATCGTGAAGGTCTTGCCGGAGCCGGTTACGCCCAACAGGGTCTGATGCAGTTCGCCGTCGTTCAAGCCTTCAACCAGTTGGGCGATCGCGGTGGGTTGATCGCCGGCCGGCTGGTAGTTGCTGCGGATTTTGAACGGCTTATGGCCGCCGGCCAGTTCGGCGACCTGATCCAGACCTTCCGGTCCGCCGCTGATCGCCACCTGACTGTATTCCATGCGCCGTTTACTGGTCATTGCCTTACTCCCGCATGCTATTGAAAATGACAGCCGGTTTCGGGCTGATCGTAACCCAGCGTATCCAGTTCGGTCTTGGGATGCAAAAAACCTTCGATCGGCGCCACCGACACCAGCGCGCGCGCCGCCGCCAGCAATATCGGCTGACGCAATTGGCCGTCCCAAGTTCGGAACGACAGCGGCATGCCTTTGTAGCCCTGCAACGCAAATTTATCGGACAGCATGTAGTCGCGGATCGGCGCTACCTGATTGGATTTGCTGCGCACCGCCGCCTCGCCAATCGCCCGCACCGCCAGATAGGCACCGTAGTCGGCCTCTTCCATCCAGCGGCCGGTATTGTCCTTGAAGCGGTTCTGCAACTGCACCGCGCCCCATTGTTCGTGCGTCCGGTGCCAGGACGTGGCTACTAAACCCTGGGTACCGATCACCGGACGCGGCAGCCAGGTGCGGTAATCCAAATATTCGCCGAACAGGCCCTGTTCATCGGCCACCACCAGTACGTCGTAATCTTCAATCTGGGTGAACACCGGCACGTCCGATTGCGCGGTACGGCGCGCATCGAAATCGTTGCTCCATGCCTTTTCGGCCACCAGCTTCAGGCCGAAACGTTTGGCCGCGCGTTTGATCGCCGCCGCGAAGGCTTGGTCGGCCGGTTCGCGGCCGGTCACCAAAAACCATTTTTGCCAGCGTTTTTTCAGCATGTATTGGGCCAGCGCGTCGGCGCGCATCGCCCGGCTCGGCAAAAGGTGCAACAAATTGCGCCGACACTGGCCGGCTCGCAGTTCGTCGTCGCTGCTGCTGGCGTCGAACAGCAACTTGCCTTGCGCGGCCGGCGAATCCGCCAATTTAAGCTGGGTCTCGGCGGGCAGATTCAGCACCACCAGGCTGCTATCGCCGGCTAGATGGCTGAAGGCCTGCAAAGCGTCGCCACCCACCGGCACGATCACTTTTTGCAGGTCGTATTGCTGGCCGGTGAATTGACCGGTGGTATTGTTATCGGCTACAGCCAACTCGGCGCCGACCAGGCCCTTGTTTTGGATGAAGGGGTCGAGATTGGACAAGGCCGGCGGCGCCTCGACTTCCTGACTGAAATAGACGATCTTGACGATTTGCTTGGCCGGCGCGGCGGCTGGTGTTGGCTTGGATTCCTGTTTGGCCGGCGGCGCTTTCGTTGCTTTGGAGACCGACTTCGCGGTCACGATGGCCGGTACTGTGAGCAAGGCGGCAATCAATCCCCAACGACTCCAGCGGTAGAATAGCTTCATGTCCTTCCAATTGTTTTCGTAAAAACCGAATTTTAACGAAAATTCGTGCCGCGGCGTCAGCAATAATCCAGCGGGCGCTATTGAATTTCCAAGGCTTCCCGTCAATACTTAGCCACCTTCTAAACCAGCGCCTGTGCCATGTCCGAGTCAGACTTCCCATTGCACGATCACGACGATTGGGACCGGGAGATCAACCTGGACACCGATCAGCCGAACCAGCGCATGGCTGTACGTTACCGGCGAACCGACCTGCGGGCGGCGATCAAGGTGCATAGCCTGTTATTTCCGCGCTTGTTTCATGTGGTACTCTACGACATCAGCAGCCGCGGCGCGGCGGTCATCAGCAACGACAAACTGAACCGCAAAAGCAAGGTTAGCCTGTACCTGATGTTCCCGGACGGCCAACGCTTTGACGTCGTCGCCACGGTGGTACACTGCGATCATAAAAAGCAGCGTTACGGCCTAAAATTCGACGGCCGCCACGCCGAGCTGGCCGAACACCTGCTGCACACCCAAACCGATTTGCACTTCAGCTAATTGCATCTATGCCCGTTCTTAGTCAAATACACGTTTACCCTGTCAAATCGCTGGCCGGTTTTCAGGTAAACGTCTGGCCGGTCGACCAGCGCGGCTTACAATACGACCGTAAATGGATGTTGGTCGATACCGACCGGCAATTTCTCAGCCAACGGCGACTGCCGAAAATGGCGTTGATCAAAACCCGTATCGAGAGCGATGCGCTAATCCTGTCAGCGTCCGGTCAAGCGGATTTGCGCCTACCGTTACTCGAAGTCGCCGGCGAAGCGATCGAAGTCACGGTTTGGGACGATCGTTGCATCGGGATAGGCTGCGGCTCCGCGGCGGATGAGTGGTTGAGTCGATTTCTGGACCGCGATTGCCGTTTGGTCCGGCAGGCCGACGTCGACGTCCGCAAAGTCGATCCAGACTATGCCTTCGATACCGATCAGACCGGTTTTTCCGACGGCTTCCCATTTTTACTGGTCTCGGAAAACTCGCTGAATGCATTGAACATGGCAATGCAATTACCCTTGGATATGAACCGGTTTAGGCCAAATCTGGTGGTCGCTGAATGCGACAGTTATGCCGAGGATACTTGGCGCCGGATCTCCATCAACGATATCGTGTTCCGCCTGCCCAAACCCTGCTCGCGCTGCGCGATTCCGACGATCGATCCGGAAACCGCACGTCCCGGTAAGGAGCCTTTAACGACGTTAAATCGACTACGCAAATGGAACAACAAAGTCTATTTCGGTCAAAATGCCTTGCACGACCGGACGGGCTTGCTTAGCGTCGGTCAGCCCGTTGTCATTCACGAGACCGGTTCGGCGCAACCTCCGTTAGGTAAAGACCGTTAAAACAGTCCAGCACCGTTCGATCGCTTGGTGATCGCACCGTACGCTAAGACGTCACGACCAAATCCGAACACTGTCAGCGACATCACATCCCTATTCGCGTAACGGGTTGATCGACATAGAATAAACTCCGGTCGAAAGCGCCAATTGCGGATGTGCTAGCGCAAACTCAGGACCTTATTGAATTGATAGCCATTGCGCTTGGAAAAGTTGCCGAAGTCGCCTAGCGATAGGCCAATTCACAACGCGGACTGGTTCGCAAATTCGATATATTGATCGTTGGCACGTGCGGCACTCTCATTACGCGAAACCCACCAAAACGGGTTGAAATAGGCGGCCGCGATGGCCTCGGATCCGTAAGAGTGAATGGAGTATTCGATACTTCGCTAAACTTTTAGGCATTACATCCTGCGTAGCGAAAAGAGGGCGTTGGAATTTTCCGCACAACTAATAAAGTTTTCCAGCTAGTTGACGTTAAATTGTAGGCTATACTCACGGCGCCTATCCTTACGGCGCGCGGCCGCAAGAGCGAATAATAACTATACAAAGCATTTCTGGAGATTCGAATGTTGATGATGAACTGGCATTCCGTAGGTGTGAAAGTAGTAGCGATTACGATGTCGGTACTCACTGGTGTCGGCATCCTAATACTGATTGTCTACGCCAATGTCGGCAAGCAAAAGATGATCGATCGGGAGATCGAGTCGTCACGTCAGTTATTGGTTTTGTCGGAGTCGATTCGCGACAATGTCGTCAAGAAATGGGAGACCGGCGTCTATTCTCCCGAACAGCTCAATCAACTCATCGATAAATTCGGCTTGGCGAAATCCAGAGAGTTGGTGCTAGCGACCGTGCCAACCGCGAACGCCTGGGATGTCATAGAAACCAAGGCCAAGGAATACGGCTTCCGTTTCAAGGCGCCCGCTAACAATCCGCGTAACCCGCGTAACGCCGCCGACGAAATCGAACGCACCGCATTGGATTATTTTCGGAATAATCCGAGCGCCAGCGAATACAGTTACATCGATGAAGACAAGCAGGAAATCCGCTATCTGCGGCCAGTTAAATTGGCCAAACAATGCGAACTGTGCCACGGGGATCCGCAGAACTCGCAGTCGCTTTGGCGTAACGACAAAGGCCAAGACCTGCTCGGCTATACGATGGAGAATCGGCATGCCGGCGATTTGCACGGAGCCTTCGAAATCATTACGCCGTTCTCGGTGGCATTGGCCCAGTTAAAATCCGATACCTATTACGCCATCGGGTTTTTAATTGCCACGCTATTTATCATCGGCTTCACCGGCTACTTTATGATGAGCAGAATCATCATCGGTCCGCTAACCGCGTTGGCGCTCAAGCTGCAGGACATATGCAGCGGCGACGGCGACTTGCGGGCTAGACTGGATGCCTCCGGTAAATCGGAGTTCGCCTGGGTCGCTCATAGCTTTAATTCCTTTGTCCGTAAAATTGCCAAAACCGTCGATGAAATCAGCGCGACTAGCGAAAAACTGGCCAGCGCCTCGCACAAATTGGCGACCATCACCAATACGACACAAAGCGGCGTCGAAAGGCAATTGCACGAGACCACACTGGTCGCCAACGCGATGAAGCAGATGACCTCGACGGTTCAGGATGTCGCTAAAAACGCGGTCCGAGCGTCCGAGGCCGCCGAAATTGCCGATAAAGAAGCCTCGACCGGCAAAAACATCGTCAAGGACGCGGTCAACGGTATTAACAGCTTGGCCAGCGAAGTTGAAAATGCCGCGAATGTGATTCACGAATTGGAAAACGACAGCAACAGTATCGGCGAGGTGCTTGGCGTGATCCAAGGAATTGCCGAGCAGACCAATTTGCTGGCTTTAAACGCCGCCATCGAAGCGGCTCGGGCCGGTGAACAGGGCCGCGGTTTCGCGGTCGTCGCCGATGAAGTCCGAACGCTGGCCAGCCGGACTCAAAATTCGACCTTGGAAATTCAGCAAACCATCGAACGTTTACAAGGGCGCGCCAAACAAGCCGTCTCGGTAATGGAGAACGGCCGCAAACGTGCCGCTTCGAGCGTGGATCAAGCGGCATCGGCCGGCGAATCGATCACCTCGATCAGCCAGCGCATCGATACGATCAATGACATGAACAACCAGATTGCCAGTGCCGCCGAAGAACAAACCGCGGTGGCCGAGGAAATCAATCGGAATATCAGCAACATCAGCCACGTGTCCGAAGAAACCTCGATTGGCGCGAAAAACACCGCCGACGCTTGCCGGGAATTGCTGGAACTCGCCAATCAACTTCGCACGACCGTTGGTAGCTTTAGAACTTAGGCTAGCGAATCAGCCTACCTAGCCTAGGTAGGCTACGCCCCGTTATCGCGTCGCCAAATGACGTCTATACTTTTTACCACGGAGCCCAAACATCGTGAGCGGTGTCTTTGCTCCGTTGTAAAAACAGAAATTCGTTTTTGTTGAACTTAAAATCATCCATGGCCGAATGCCGCGGATGATCGTCGCATACTCCGCATCTAGGTAGCGTTGGACTCTCCACGCCATCCGGGCTTGCGGTTTTTTAGGGACAAGAGAGCAACCATGCCAGCGTCAATTAACCAACTATTCGATCAAATCCACCAACTTCCGCAAATTCCCGAAGTCGTCCGAACTATTGTCAAACAACTCAACGATCCTAATTTCCACATGCCGCAAATCGTCAAGGATGTGGAAAAAGAACAAGTCATTACGTTAAAGGTATTACGGCTGGTCAATTCCGCCCACTTCGGCCTATCCCGAAAAGTAGGTTCGATAGAAGAAGCGGTCACGATGCTTGGCACCAATCAACTAAAAACCTTGGTCATTGCCTCCGGATTTGTCGGTTCGTTTCCGAAGCTGGCCAATTTCGATCTCAAGCTATTTTGGCGAACAAGCTTTCGAACGGCTACGCATGCCGGCTGGCTTGCCACGCAAGCTGGCTTGCAAACCGATATTGCCTACACGGCCGGTTTGATAGCCGACCTTGGTAACGTGCTGATCCATTTAGGACTACCCAGCGAGGCTAACGAGATCGATCAACACGTCAAAGCCGGCAATTCGCGTTCCGATATCGAGCTGCGCCGGCTGGGGTTCGTGACGCCGACTGCGTCCGCGGAACTCTGCCGCCGCTGGAAATTTCCCGACGACTTAACCCAGGCCGTCGAACAATCGGCCGATCCGTTGGCATCAGGAACGCCAAATCGCTTGGCATGCGCGGTCTTTTTAGGTCGTTTTACCGCAAATGCTCTCGAAGCCAATCAATCCTCCGACCAGATTATTAAAGCCTTTCCACTAACGGTCGCCGAAGGTTTGAGTTTATCAGTGGATTTCGTTCAATCGCGCTTGCACGAGATGCTGGAATTGGGCAGCGATTTGGACGAATTGATCGATTGAGTAAAATTAACGCTGCATCAGCCCCAAATTGACGGCAATGTGCGCCAGTTCGGTCGTCGTCGCGACTTGCAGTTTCTTTTTGATCTGCGTGGCGTAATTAGCCACCGTTTTATGGCCCAAACACAGTTGGTCGGCAATTTTATGGACGGTCAAACCTTGCGCAAGTAAACTGAAGACGTCAAATTCCCTAGGCGAAAAATCGGCAATAATCGTCTGATGATTGCCGGACAAGTGCTCGCCGGAGGACTTCATCAAGCCGCGCTCCACGTAAGTGACGCCTTGCAGGACCGCGGCTATCGCTTCCGCTAAAATGCCAGGGGCGCTGTTCTTGGTGATATACCCCAAGGCCCCGGCATCCAAGGCCCGACTGACGTAGACTTGCTCTTGGTGGACGCTGAATACCAGTATTTTCGCGTCGGCGTCACGCTGTACGATGCGACGAATCGTTTCCAGACCGCCAATGCCCGGCATCGACAAATCCATGACCAACACGTCCGGCTTTACCTCTTGGTATAACTGTATCGCTTGTTCACCCCGTTCGGCTTCGCCGATCACCTCAATGCCGGGACTGGCCGACAACAACATCCGAAATCCGGCTCTGACTACCGCGTGATCGTCCACCAACAAAATACCGACAGCGCGTTTCATGCCAAAGGTATCCTAGCTTGTATGGTCATCCCGCTATCGGGTGCGGACCGGATATCCAGCTCGCCGTCAAGCGACTTGATCCGCTCCTTGATGCCGCGCAATCCAAACCCCCGATTGACGGTCGTCAAATCGCAGCCTCGACCGTCGTCTTCGACGCGCAATTGCAACAAGGCTGGCCGATTGAGTTTACGCAAAACGATCGCAACCCGTCCAGCCTGAGCATGCCGCACGACATTGGTCAGGCACTCTTGTATCACCCGGAAAATCTGAATGGTGACCGCCTTGTCCAAACTGTCGACCTCATCGCCGCAATCGATGGTTAGGTTCAAATCGGGGTTACGCTCCGACCAATGATTTACCAAGTCCTCCAACGTGGCTTTCAAACCCAGCTCAGTCAGAACCAAGGGATGGAGTTGCTGCATCATCGAACGGACGACGGTCATCAAGTGATCGCAAATATCGCTGATGGCCGAGGTAATCTTGGCCGTATCCGCGCGCTGGTGAGCCGCCGTCACCGCCATGACCTTGATCGCGGTTAACGACTGCCCCAGTTCATCGTGTAATTCTTGCGACAGCCGTTGACGCTCTTCTTCCTGTATGGCTAACGAGTGTTGCGTCAATGCTCGATTTTCCTGACGACTCTTTTCCAATTCGACGGTCATATGATTGATGGCATTGGCGATACTGTCGAACTCCATCGTCGAAAATTGCGGCAATTGGTAGCGATATTGGCCGGTTTCGATGATACGCAAGGCTTCCACAATCGAGGCAATCGCTTTCAGCGATTTACTCAACACCAAATTGACCGCTAAAAAACTCAGCAAAGTCAGTAGCGACAGGGATGCGAAAAAACCGACACTCTCCTCCCACACCTCGGTAATCTCGTCCAACGGCTGGGCTTGAATGACCAAGGTCATCGGTTTGCCGTCCCTGGTGTGCAGCTGATGTTCGACCTTCGGATAATCGCTTCGCACCCAGGTCACGAACCATGCGGGCGGCATGTCTTCGGGATGACTCGGTTGGCCCGCTCCGGAAAAATGTACCAATTGGCCGTCCGGCTTTAGCAACTGAATGCTCAGATGCCTGGTTTGTTGTAATGCGCTGAACCGCGACAGATCTTCGACCGGCGCATCCAAACCCAGCGATATCAACTGAACCGCCATATTGATCGAGGCGTCAACCTCTTTCTTAACGGCCTGCCGCGCCTGCCAAATCGCAATCGCGCCGCCGATCAGCAAGATGCAAAGCGAGGACAGCAGTATCCGTGAAATGATCTGATTTCTTAAACTCATCGAGGCGGTCATCGGAATTAATCGGCTATTATCTTCGGCCCGCTCCCGATCGACCATAGGAAAAATTCTCGATTGATTAAGACTCGCACTGACAGCTTGTGTGGAGAATTAGCCGGGGCGGCCGACCCACCTCTGCACAACCAAGCTTCCGATCATATCGCCTTCGACGTTGACCATGGTGCGCACCGTATCGAGCAACCTGTCCACCGGCAACAAGATGGCTATCGCTTCCGCCGGCAAGCCCACCGATTGCAATACCATCACCATCGTCACCATTCCCGCGCTGGGTATGCCCGGCGCTCCCATGGCCGCCAGCATCGTCGTGAAACACACGATCAATTGCTGCGTCAAATCGAGCTCGATACCGGCCAGATTGGCGACGAACAAGGCTGCCGCCGCTTCGTAGAGCGCGGTACCGTCCATATTCATAGTCGCTCCCAACGGCACGACGAATCCCGCGATTTCGGCATCCACATGCAAGTGCTGCTCGACGCAGCGTAGCGTCACCGGCATCGTTGCCGAGCTGGAACTGGTCGCAAACGCGGTTAGCAACGCTTCGCGCGCGCCGTTAAAAAAGGTCAACGGCGCCATGCCGGTCGCCCCATACAAAAGCAGCGGCAACACCACAAAGCCGTGCAGCAGCGTAGTCCCGATCACGACCGCGACAAACTTGGCCAAGGTTGCTAATACGGCGGCATTTTGCGTGGCGACCAACTGAATCAACAAGGCCATGATGCCCAGTGGCGCCAGACGCATGATCCATCCGACCAAGCGCAGCATTAACTCCAGTGTTTCACGAAGCAGCAATAATATGTTCCGGTAGCGCTCTCCGCCGACCACCAATGCGATTCCGAGTAATAACGCAAATACCACGATTGCTAATATATTGGCTTGCGCCAACGCGGCGAACGGATTCATGAACAAGCCGTGCAGGAAACTGGCGGCGAATTCGAGCGGCGTCATTTGCTTGGCGGCGAATCCGGCGGTGGCGTCGCGAAACCAAGTCCCCGACTGACCGGCACCCGGCTGAAACAGATGCGCGGCCGCCAAACCCAGCGCGATCGCCAACGCCATCGAGAACACAAAAAAACATAATGTTGCGACCCACACCCGTTGCAACTGGCTATGCTGACGGAGATTGGCGACACCGACCGCGATCGAAGCGAACACCAGCGGGACCAATACCATTTTCAACAAATCGACAAATACATTGCCGACTAATCCAGCCAGATACAAACCGACTTTCACGCCAGGCGCATCCGGCCCGGTTGCGCCGAAACCCAAGCCAATCGCGAGCCCTAACAGTGCCGCGACAAAAATCTGTTGGTTTAGCGACCGAGGCATGATTGCCACCGGCCAAATCGCGGCGCGACCGGGGCTGCGGCACGCAAAACGCGTATGAAACCGCAATAATATCGAGACTGCACTGGACAACAGCGAGCTGAAGATGTCATCGGCGCTTATGCCGTATCCACTTTACGCAATTTCTCGACCAATGTCGTTCGACGCATATTCAGCAATTTGGCGGCGTGAGCTACGACGCCGTTACACTCTTCCAGCGCCTGGCGGATCAATTCGTTCTCCAGTTCAGTCAGATATTCTTTTAAATCGATACCTTGTTCGGGCAAGTGTATCGCCCCGACGCCACCAGGTACTGCCGCACCCAAACCCTGATGCTCGGCTGGGCGGTATACGTGAATTTCCTGGTCCGGCAAAGTCGCCGGAAGATGATCGGGTATTTCGTAAGCTTGAAACTTTTCCGGCAAATCGCCGGTATCGACCAACGCATCGGGCTTAATGATGGCCAGCCGTTCGATCAAATTCGACAATTCCCTGACGTTGCCCGGCCAATGGTGTTGAGATAAGACCGCGACCGCGCGAGGACTCAATCTGACGGAACCGCGATTCTGCGCTTCCATACGGCTAATTAGATCGCTTACCAGATAAGGAATGTCCTCGGTGCGTTCGCGCAAGGCCGGAACTTCGATAGGGAATACGTTCAAGCGATAAAACAAATCCTCTCTAAACCGTTTTTCGGCAATCTCCTGCTCCAGTTGACGGTGAGTTGCCGCTACGATGCGGACGTCGCAATGTATCGTTTTATTACTGCCGACGCGCTCGAAAGTGCGTTCCTGCAATACTCTCAATAGCTTGACCTGCATGGGCATCGGCATATCGCCTATCTCATCGAGAAACAAGGTTCCGCCCTCGGCCAGTTCGAATCGGCCTTGCCGAGCGGTCAATGCACCGGTAAACGCACCTTTCTCATGACCGAACAGCTCGCTTTCGAGCAACTCGCCGGGGATAGCGCCGCAATTGACCGGTACAAAGGGTTTGTCCCGACGGGAAGAGCCGCGATGCAAGGCTTGAGCAACCACCTCCTTACCGGTGCCCGACTCGCCCAAAATCAGTACGGTGGCATCGGATTTGGCCACTTGATCGATCAGTTCGCGCGTCCGGGCGATCGCCCGGCTAACGCCGGCCAAGCCCTTATCGGAACGCGACTTTTTCGGCGACTCGGCAGGCTGAAAACTATCGAGCAGTTGAATCAACTCGGGATAGACCGTGGGCCATTCCAGAATCTTGGTGACCAATTGATGAACAGGGGTCGCTAACGCCTGCTGCTGGCCTCCTGCCTCGACCAACACCACAATTGGCGCTCCACTCGCGGCATCAGCGACCGACTTAAGCAGAATCGCCAATTTATCGTTGGAGCCGCCAACAAACACCACGTCCGCCTCTCGGCATCGGTCCGATGCGGTTTCGAACTCCTTCACTGTAAGGGTGTATACCCGATATTCCAAGAACTTGAGTACGGTTTCCACTTGCTGGACCCGAACAGGGTTGTCGTCAATGAGTAAAATTTCTGGCAAAGCCATGCTTCGTTTCTCTGGAATAGCCTGACGGTACGATTTAGGGTAGGAATGGGCTTTAAGTTAAGCACCGAAACCCTACATTGTCAAAATGCTAGCTTTTCAATTTATTGCAATAAATTGTTGAAGTGGTTTGAATGAAGCATACGTCATTCCACTCCGTTGGGAGGACGTTTAGGCTTGACAAAAACTCTCCAGTAGACAAACTAAGCCGATGTTCCACTGCCAAGAGCACCGTTGCCTTGAACGATATTTCCCTTAGTATACTCTTCGGTATACTGGCCGCACTGTTGTTGATTTCCGCGTTTTTCTCCGGTTCGGAAACCGCGCTGATGACGCTAAACCGTTACCGCCTGCAACATCTAGCGAAAAAAAAGCACAAGGGCGCGGTCAAGGCTCAGACACTGTTAAAGCGACCGGAGCGCCTGAACGGGCTAATTGCCCTTGGTTATCACCTGGGAATTGTGCTCACTGCTTCACTGACCACCGTCATCGCGCTGCGTTTGGGGGGGGAACCATTGATTTTACCGGCAGTGGCGGTGCTAACCGGTTTGATACTGATTTTTTCGGTCAGTATTCCCAAAACCCTGGCGACTTTCAGACCTGAAAGACTGGCATTTTTCTCCGCTTGGTTTTTCATCCCTCTAGTGAAACTACTATATCCAGCGGTTTGGACTCTAAATTTACTATCCAGGCTGTTGCTACGAATATTCGGCGTCAACAGTAGCAAAGCCGACTTGGTGACGCGAGATAAGGAAGAGTTAAAAAACATCGTCTCCGATGCTAATCATTCGATGCCGACCCGCTATCAAAACATGCTACTCAGTATCTTGGATCTGGAATCGGCCAGCGTCGCCGACATTATGACGCACCGCAATGACGTGGTCGGTATCGATATTGAGGAGCCACTCGAGGACATCATTGCCCAGCTGCAAAAAAGCCCTCACACCCGGATGCCGGTCTACAAAAAACATATCGACCGGGTGATCGGCTTTTTGCATCTGCGTACCGTGTTGGCACAAGTTAGCCAACCAGATTTCGATAAACAAAAAATCGTCAATAGCCTCGCCAAACCTTTTTTCATACCGGCCGGCACGCCCATTTCGAAGCAAATGCAGATATTTAAATCCGAGAAACTGCGGATCGGCCTAGTTGTCGACGAATACGGCGACGTATTGGGATTGGTCACGCTAGACGATTTGCTGCAAGAAATCCTCGGAGAGTTGATCGCCGAAGAAGCCGACATCAAAGTTCAAAAAGACGGCAGCTTTTTGGTCGATGCGGGTACGACAGTTCGCGAGCTCAACCGGCTCACCAATTGGCAATTACCCACCGAAGGCCCCAGAACCTTAAACGGCTTAATCATCGAATACATGGAAACCATTCCCGAGCCAGGAACCAGCATCAAGCTCTACGGGCATGTCATGGAAATTCTCAAACGAGACGATAATACGATCAAACTCGTAAAATGCCATTCGCTGGTTTGACGCGAAATGCAAAAAAAAGGCGCTAACTCTAAAGTTACCGCCTCAAAGCATTAGGAAGAAATATAACGCAACTTTAACTGTTAACCGAACAAAAAAGTTAGCGTTAGATTAATCGAGTCAATACTGATTGAAAATGTGGCATATTGTCGCAGCAGCATAATGCCTCCCGGTTTGGAGACGACATTATCTCAACCAACCCTTCCGTTTAAAAAAAACAAAAGGCGCTACCACCGAAATCGTCATCAATACCAGCGCGAACGGATACCCCAACGCCCATTTCAACTCCGGCATGTTATCGAAATTCATACCGTATATGCTGGCGATCAGCGTTGGCGGCAACATCGCGACAGACGCAACCGAGAAAATTTTGATGACCTTGTTTTGGTTAATGTTGATAAAACCAACCGTCGCATCCATCAAAAAATTGATCTTATCGAACAAAAACGCGGTATGACTGTTTAACGATTCGATATCACGCAAGATTTGCTGGGCGTCATCCAGTTGCGTGGTGTTCAACAATTTGCGGCGAATCAGGAACGACACCGCGCGCTGCGTATCGAGCATATTACGGCGAATCCGGCCGTTCAAATCCTCTTCCTCGGCAATGTCGGCCAATATAGCCGCAGCCTCCTCATCGCTGATATTTTGACTCAATACCTGCTTGCTGACATTTTCCAGCTGCGCATAGACGTTTTCCAAGGCATCGGCCGAATATTCCGCTTCCGCCCCATATAAATCCAGCAGCATATCCTTACAGTCCGATACGAAGCCGGGTTGGGTTCTGGCACGTAAACGTTGCAAACGAAAAACCGGCAACTCCTCGCTGCGTACCGAAAACAACATCTCACCGCGCAAAATAAAGGCAACCGGCACGCTACGCGATTTACCCTCCCGATCCAACAAAAAATCCGAGTGAATGTGAATCTCGTGTTGGTCCTCGACATAAAAGCGCGCACTGGCCTCCAAGTCGGTCAAGTCCAGCGGATCCGGCAGGTCCAAGCCGTAGTGCTGGCCGATCAATGCGCGTTGAGCCTTGCTCGGCGCCAACAGATCGACCCAGATCGGCTGAATCGCCAACAAGTCGTGACGACAGGTAATCGCGACTTTCGACAAACGTCCGTCGACCAATTCAAAGGCGCTCATTTGGCCGACGCCGCAGTGCGGCTCCCGATCGCCGACCAAGGCTTCCCGCAACGCATCCGACAACTCCCAGAGTACGTCGTCCTGACGAGCGTCTTCCACTTGTTCCCATACCAAGCGGGCGTCGTCCAAATCTATGGACTGCAAAATATGCCCGATTTCAACCGCGGACAATTTGTCGAGCACGCTACGCAGTTCCACCATGTGCTGTTTCTGCACCAAAGCGGTAACGAGCTTGCGTCTAGGCATGGTTTGATTGCTCAACATACCTTCGACCAGCTTATGCTTTCTCAACAAATCGTTGACGGTTTGTAGCGACAAGGACAACTCCAAGGGGAATAAGGTCTACAGGGTGGCATGATCGTCGAATGTACTCGAAGCATACTTATCGAGCGGATTTTTCAAAAAACGGGAGGCCTAAGCCTCCCGAGTCGTTGCGGAATAACAAGGACGCAACGGCGTGCGTCCCGCGCGGTCAAATGCGTCCGTACTGGTCTTCGTAGCGCACGATGTCATCCTCGCCCAAATAACTGCCAGACTGGACTTCGACCATTTCTAGCGGGATGACGCCAGGGTTCTCCAGGCTATGAATCACACCCAATGGGATGTAAATGGATTCGTTTTCCGAAACTAGAATTTTTTCGCCATTCTTGTCGACCCAGGCTGTTCCTTTAACAACCACCCAATGTTCGGCGCGATGATGGTGCTTTTGTACCGACAGTTTCGCGCCTGGTTTGACGACAATGCGCTTGGTCTGATGCCGATCGCCGCAATCGACCAAGTCATAGTGCCCCCAGGGACGATAGACTTTACGATGAACGTTGGCTTCGCTACGCTTCAATGTCTTCAATTGTTCAACGACTTCCTTCACATCTTGCACTCGATCCTTTGCCGCGATCATGACCGCGTCGTCGGTTTCTACGACAATCAGGTCGTCAACGCCAATCACCGCAACCAACTTGTTGCTGGAATGCACAAAGGAATTACGGGTATCGACGGTCAACACGTCGCCTTTGATCGCATTGCCGGAACCGTCCTTATCGGTCACGTCCCACAGCGCGGACCAAGAGCCAACGTCATTCCAGCCGGCATCCAACGGTATCACCGCCGCCTTATCGGTTTTTTCCATGACTGCATAATCGATAGAATCCGACGGACAGGTCGAGAATGTCTGTTTGTCCAAACGTACAAAATCCAAGTCGGGTTTGGCGGCTTGCAGCGAAGCGCGGCAAACCGCCAACATTTCCGGATTGAAGCGCTCCAGCTCGCGCAGAAAAACACCGGCTTTAAACGCAAACATACCGCTGTTCCAAAAGAATTCGCCGCTTTCCAGATAACGCTGAGCGGTTTGCGCATCGGGCTTCTCGACAAAGGCATCGACTTTGTAAGCGGGGCCATAGCGTAGCGAACCGCGCTTGATATAGCCGTACCCCGTTTCGGGTTCGGTCGCGACAATTCCGAAGGTCACCAACAAATCCTGTTCCGCCAATGCACGAGCCTCCAGCACCGCATGGTGGAATGCAGCTCGGTCGGCAACGACGTGGTCGGCGGGCAGTACCAACAACACGTCGTCCTCGGCGGCACTCAACGCGGCCATTGCCACGGCCGGCGCGGTATTTTTGCCGACCGGCTCCAGAATAATCGCGGCTGGCCTGACGCCGATTTCGCGCAATTGCTCGGCCATCATGAAACGATGATCCTCGTTACATACGGCGATCGGCGCTTTTAATCCAGCTAAACCATCCAGCCGCAATACCGTTTCCTGAATCATCGTATAACCCGAGACCAACGGTAAGAATTGCTTGGGATATTGACCGCGCGAAAGTGGCCACAGTCGCGTTCCAGAACCGCCTGAGAGTATTACCGGTGTCATAGTTTGGTTTCCTTGCATCGAAATAAAAAACAATGGGGGTAGTCTAGCATCATGCTCGCATCGGGCGTCAACCTGTGGGTGGGCATCGCAAGCGGACGCATTTTCGCGTGAAGCGGATAATTCACCGCTAGAGAGCATCCTCGGTTCATTGACAACAAACCGCCAAAACTCGTTGCAATCTCGCCCGGCCTTCGACCAGATCGTCACCGATCACTTCGGTATACAATACGATCAACATTTCCGGATCGGCATCGCCAGTTAATCGTTTTAGCAATTGCCACCATTTCGCCCGATAATCGCTCGCAGTATTGAAGTTGCCGACACGATACCATCGATACACAAGCAAGTTTCGGGCCTCGCTTTTCAACAGCGACTCGACGACTTCGCCCGACGTTCCATCAGGCCAATCTACCTGTACCGCTCTTTCGGAAGCCATACGCCAGACTTTATGCTTTTGCGGCACCAGAAAATTTTGGGAGTTCACCAATTCTCCGCCCTGCGATTCGTCACCGAAATTCGCAAAATACATCGCCACTGTTCCAGATGGATCGTCAACCGCGTTTTTTACCTCCGCCATGACGCCATTGAAAGTTGGCCGCCATCCCCAATCGGGCGGCGATTGAACAGCCCCCCCACTTCCTCGGAGCGTGACTATTTGGTCAGGTATGGCAGCCGCTACCGCCTGCCGAGCGGCCAAACTCCGAAAGACGATAGGCCAAGCAATAAGACCTATCACGACGACGGCTATCATCGGCAACAACCCCTGATACCTCGTCATCGGTTCAGGCATACTTTGCTCGGACGATGTATCGACGATTGTTTCTTGATCGGCCCAAAACGAACCGGCATAAAACAGCAATAGCATGATCAGCCCGAAAAACAACCAACCGTAAATAATATGATCGACACCCACAGCCAATTTCATGCCACTAAAATGACCAATCATCACGATCATGTAAGCACGCAAACCGTTCGCCAGAATCGGCGTTAAAAACGATGCGATAATGAATAGGGTTCGTTTTCGTAAGTTACGGAAATTCAAATACGCGTAGACAAGACCCAAGGTCAACGAAGCGATTAAGTAGCGTAAGCCACTACATCCCTCCACTACCGACCAGCTCCCGGAAGTCAGCATAAAAAACATGCCGTCACGGTAAACGCTCATGCCTGTGAGGCGTATCATCCACACCACAAATGACGCCGTATATTCCATCATCCACGGTATGAACGCTTCCCCGAAAGGCACCATCAAGTAAAGAAACAGGATGGGAAACAGCATTTTTTTAATAACCGATCCACCCAATAGCGCCCAATAACCGCCGATCAGAATCGTTACGACAGCCCATTGCTCCAAAACCAGCACGTGAACCAATTTCGCCACCAACCAAACGAACCCGCCTATAGCCGTCACTAGCAAGCCCAGCCAGGCACTCTCGGGTTGCAGATTTCGGTAACAGTGGCGTCTGGACCAGATCAACCAAATGCTGATCGGCGCCACCAAAAAACCGTGAGTAAAGGTCTCGGATCGCGACCAAATCTCGACAATGGATGCCCAAGTCGAAAAAAAAGCGCCGACACAGACCAAGGTCACCAAAACGACACCCGCGACCGGATACCGCCACTGAATGGGCAAAGCCCCGAAAATCAACATTCGCTTCCTCAACTTTGGTTTTATGACAGCTCAGCAAGCCCCGCGACCGGGCTGGATACATTTTAGAATAGGCATGTGACATGCGATTGTCGATTCGATACCGCGTCGCGATAAAATTCACGGTGTCGAACTGTCGCTTGCTTCTCCCAGCGGATTCTCTGCTACGATGTATATTCGCCACTCCGCCAGATCCGTTCAACTGAGTATTATCGAACAATGTTAATCGTGATTTTGTTTTTTTTATGCCTATGGTTAACCGCGTTGACCGTGCTTTGGTTCTGGAAAAAGCCATTGTTCATCGCCACTTGGCGAGAACCTTACTTCGCCGAAACGCCGGTATTGATTGAAAGCGACGACTGGGGGCCTGGCGGAGATTATCAGGCTGAAAGACTCAGAAATCTGCTGGGCTCCTTGGCCACGACGCGCGATTCTCGGGGGCGTTGTGCGGTGTTAACCGCCGACGTGGTGTTAGCCGTGCCCGACGTCGCCAAAATCCAAGACGATGCCGACAACCGATACTTCCGAAAACGCCTGGATACCGACTTTCCGGAAATTTTTGAAGCGATGCGATCGGGCATGACGCAAGGTACATTCGTTCCGCAACTACACGGCCTTGAACATCTTAACGGTGAAGCTTTCGCCAAACTGCTAGGCGATGGCGACTCGCGCCTAAACGACGCTCGAGCCCATGCCGACTGGTGGGATTGGGAATCGCTGGATTCACCGCTGCAAGGCCACTATGTCGACGGCAGCCAGTTGCCGACGACACCGATAGCCGAAAATAAAGCGCGCGACATCGTCGAAACAGCCGGCCGTTTGTTTATCGAAATGTTCGGGCAACCGACGCTGACGACGGTTGCACCGTGTTATCTTTGGGGCGACGCCATCGAAGCGTGTTGGAGCGAGCAGCGAATTACGGCGATCCAAACCGCCGGTTATCGTTGCCTCGGGCGCGATGGAAACGGCAAATATTTTGCCGACCCTACCCTGATCCGCTGCGGCGAGCGCAACCGATACGACCAAGTCTATTTGGTTCGAAACGTCATGTTCGAACCCACCGACGGTAAACATACGCCCGACAGCGCCTACGCCGAAGCCTTAGCCGCGCATCGCCAGGCCTTACCGCTGACCATTTCCACGCACAAATACAATTTCACCCGTAGCGATACACAGTGCCGAGACTCGATCGCCGGATTGCAGCGGCTGTTAAGTCGAATTTGCACGACGCTACCCCACGTCCGGTTTCTGGCTTCGCCGGAATTGGCGGAATGGCTAAACGGCAACCGAAATGAAATCACCAATCGGTTTAACGGGGAAACTTGGCAAGGTTTGAGTCAAGCAAGTCAATATCGTAAGGTTGGTGCGTTTCTGTACCGATTGTATTACCGACACCCGAAGCTGGCGTGGATCGCCTATCTAAGCGGTTTAATCTTCCCGGCTTGGTTCGTGTGCGCAACCAGCACCCGCGACAGTTGACACCGTTTAATTCGATGAAAATTAGCGCGGTCATTCCCGCTTATAATAACGCCGCATTTCTTCGAGCCGCCATCGCCAGTGTACGCAACCAGAGCCATCAGGTCGACGAAATCATAGTGGTGGACGACGGCTCGGTTGACAATACCGAAACGGTTATCGCCGATCTAGGCAGCGATATTGTCTATCACCGTCAAGACAACCAAGGCCCCTCCGCCGCGCGCAACCAAGGCATTTCACTGGCCAACGGCGATTGGATCGCGTTTTTAGACGCGGACGATCAGTGGACACCCGATAAAATCGCCAAACAATTACAGGTGCTACAGACCCATCCAGCGCTACGCCTAATCGCCGGCGACATGGCGGAAATCGACACCGACAATCGATTACTCACTGCTTCGGTGCTGGACAAACACGGGCTTTCCGAAAAATTTTCGCAATTGGCCGGCGCTCCAGTGCCTAACGCGTTGGCGGCCTTGGTCGCGAAAAACTTTATTCCGACCGGTACCGTATTGGTCAGTAAAGCCGCGCTTTACGAAGCCTGCCTGTTTAACCCGACGATACGCTTCGGCGAAGACCTGGAGCTTTGGGCCAAAATCGCCGCAAAACATCCGATCAGTTGCCTGCCGGACACTTTAATGCTGCGCCGCCAGCATGGCAATAACGCCACTCAAGCCAGCGAACGCATGCTGGTTGATCTGACTCGGGTGATGGACTCGTTGGCACGGCAAATTGGCCCGGAGCTGCGCGCTCAAGGCGTATCCCCGGATGATTTAGTCTCTCGGGCGTTTTGGACATTGGGGTATTGGTACTTCAACAACGGCGCTCGAACTGACGCTCGCTCCGCCTTCCGGAGTAGTTTAACGCGCAAAGCAAATGCTCCGGCCTTACTTTATCTGATCGCCAGCCAGCTAACGCCGGGTGCCATAGCGGCGGTACGTGCCGTTAAACAGCGGTTGATCGGCCACTAATTCATTTAACCCATCGCCCCTATTCCAATGTCCGCACCAGTTCCTAAACGCATCGTCTTTGTCGAAAACGGTATCGGCTACGGCGGGGCCATCATTTGCCTCCGCCATTTGGTTAGAAACCTAGACACAACTGAATTCTCGGCGATGGTAGTCACGGGTAGAGACGGGCCGTCATATCGGGAAATAGCCGACGAAACCCTATGGCGACATATTCCGGACCGCCGGTTCGACATCGTCGGTTGGCGGCAACGAATCTCCGATATCGAAGCGATCCAAAACCAGCCGGTATTGCGAGTGTTAAGCAACCAACTACTCGCGAGAGCCGACGACATAGCCAATTTTTTGCCGTTCTTTCTGGCTTTGCTTTGGCAAGCCTGGCGTTTCAAGGCCGATTTGATACACGCCAATAACGAACCGCTCTGCAACCGCGCCGCGTTACTGGTGGCCAAAGTGTTAAACATTCCGGCGGTTTGCCACGTGCGCGGCGATCAGCAAGGCTCAAGATCGATGCGTTTGGCATATTCGCTGCCAGACCATTTTGTGTCGGTATCGCATTGGGTAGCCGCTAGTATGCGCGATAAACTTAAGATACCGGCCGAAAAAATCAGCGTGATATACGACGGCATTGCGCTGGATCAGCTGGATACGTATGCCGATGGTGCTGTCTTCCGCCGTCAATACGGCATTCAAAGCGACCAATTTGTCGTGGGCTTGATCGGCTTGCTGATCCCATGGAAAGGACAACACCTGTTTTTGGATGCGGCAAAACGCTTGCAAAGTCGAATCCCAAATTTGAAAATGCTCATCGTCGGCGGCACGCCGGACGACTGTAAAGGTTACGAGGCTGATCTGGTGCGCAGAGTCGCGGACGAAGGCTTGAACGCGACAGTGTCGTTTACCGGCCATATCAATAAAATGGAAACGGTTTATAACGGTTTGGATGTCATCGTCTCGGCGTCCACTAGTCCAGAACCCCTAGGCACCGTGGTTATAGAAGCTTTGGCGATGGGGCGACCATTGATCGGTCCGGCGCATGGCGGCGCCGCTGAAATGATAGAGCACGAAAAAACCGGCTTGTTGTTTAGGCCCGGCGATGCCGAGAGTTTGGCCGAGCAGATTTATCGAGTTTACTCAGACCGCCAACTGGGCATCCGTTTAGGCGAGCAAGCTCGTACATCCGCATTGCAGCGATTTTCGATACGCAGCCATGTTGCTCAGGTCGAAACGGTTTATCGTCGCTTGTTGGCACCCAGGAAGCAACGCTGAGCTCCAAGAAAATCAGGTTGGCGATTTGTATTCCTCTAAACAATCAATTTCAAAAAATGCTCCAAAAACTGTCTAATGGGGTATTACAACAATGTGAGGTCAATCGATCATGCTGTTAAGAAGCTTATTGTTGATAATTGCGCTATTCGGAATCTGCCCGCAAGCGCAAAGCGCTTGGCCAACGACAGATTACGACTTCGCCAGATTACCCAGGTTTTGCTGGGTGAGACTAAAAGGAAAAGACACCGCAGAGTACCAACTCTGGGCGAAGCGTATAGGCCCGGACATAATGCACATACATCACTATTGTGAAGGCTTGTTTTCGGCAATGTTGGCACGCGTAGAGCGCGACCCTATGGAGAAGAGGCAACTTTATAAGAACTCTATCGGTGGCTTTATGTACGTCGAAGAGCACTCATCTAAAAACTTTGCTTGGCGCCCGAGGATTCATTACGAGAAAGGACAAGTTTACGAAGAGAGTGGTCAGATCAAAGAAGCGATCCAAGAGTACCAAAGTGCAATCAAGCTGAACCCGAAACTTGCCCTAGCCTATGCGGCCCTCAGTGACTTGGCGGCAAGATCGGGACGGACTGACGAGGCGGTCGAAATATTACGGAATGGGTTAGAACAAAAACCGGATTCCAAAATGCTGTTGCGGCGTATGAGCAAGTTGAAAAAAAATAATAAATAGGGTTGCGTGGTTTTTGCGCCAAATTAATTATCACTGGTCGGCACCAAGGCGGCGCCGACCATTGTTAAGTCAAGACTAGATCTTTGAGACGCGGTCGCGCAAATACTCGGAAAATTCGCGATTGATTTCCTTATGCAGCAAACCGTATTCGACATTCGCCAATAGAAAACCGAACTTAGACCCGCAGTCGTAACGATTTCCTTCGAACTCGTAAGACAATACTTGCTCGTCCTTCATTAGCGATGCAATGGCGTCGGTCAATTGGATTTCGCCACCGGCTCCGCGACCGGTATTTTCAATTTTGTCGAAGATGGCTGGCGTCAAAATATACCGCCCGACGACCGCGATATTCGACGGCGCCACTTCAGGTTTCGGTTTCTCGACGATGGAACTCAAACGACCAACGCGCGGCGCGGTTTCGCTATGCTCGACGATGCCGTATTTATGAGTTTCCTTGGGATCGACCCGCTCCACACCGAGTACGCTGCTCTGCTCGCGCTCGAACAACTCGACCATCTGTTTCATACAACCCCGCTCACCGTCTTCGATCAGATCGTCCGGCAAGATCACCGCGAACGGTTCGTTGCCGACCACCGGTTTGGCGCAATGCACCGCGTGTCCCAGACCTAAAGCCTCGGCTTGACGAACGAAAACGCAAGATACATGCGACGGCAGCAATCCGCGCAACATGTTCAGCAATTCGGTTTTACCGCTCTTTTCCAATTCTTTTTCCAATTCGTAGGATTTATCGAAATGGTTGGCTATGGATTCCTTATTGCGACCGATCACAAACACCATCGTATCGATACCGGCTGCAATCGCTTCTTCGACGCCGTACTGAATCAACGGTTTATCGACGATAGGCAGCATTTCCTTGGCAACCGCCTTAGTCGCGGGCAACGAACGAGTTCCCAATCCGGCGACCGGAAAGACGGCTTTGCTGATTTTTTGGCTCATATAGACTCTGATGAATTAAAGAATTGTTTTTGACGTTTCTATATTGTTTGCCTAACCTTATGGCAAACTTAAACATTTAGTGTTCTTTTAAGCGATAATACCCGAGTATTTTTACCCTTTCCGCGAGATATGGCAATGATAAAACCGTTGAGTACCCTATTGATGGCTTTCGTGGCGACAAATTCGGCCTACGGGCAGGATTTGCTCGAAACCTATCGCTTGGCGCTACAAAACGACCCGGAATTCAGAAGTTCGGATATCAACAAGCTAACGACAGCGGAACTAAAGTCTCAAAGTATCGCCCAAATGCTGCCGAATGTCTCGTTCACCGCCGGCAGTAATCGCACGCGCCTGGAAATCGAAAGCTTTTTACCGAATACGCCGCTACAGCATTATCTGGACAGCAGACTGACTTTCAATTTGCGCCAACCCGTGTTCCACTGGGACCACTGGATACAACTCGACCAAGCCGATAACCGTATCGCCCAGGCGGAGGCACAATTTCAGGCCAAACAGCAAGCTCTGATGCGCCGCACGGCGGAAGCCTATTTCAACATACTAGCCGCCCAAGACAATCTCGAATATAGCACTGCCGAGAAAAAAGCCATTGAAAAACAACTGGAGCAAGCCAAACAGCGTTTCGAGGTTGGCATCATCGCCATCACTGACGTTTATGAAGCTCAAGCCGGTTACGACAGGGCGTCGGCCAGCGAGATCGAGGCGCAAAATCAGCTGGACAACACCAAGGAAGCATTACGCGAAATCATCGGCGAAAACGCCGCCGATTTGACAACGCTCGCCCCGCAATTACCGCTCAGCCCCCCGACACCGGAAGACATGGCTAGTTGGGCCAATGCCGCCGAGAACAGCAACTTTTCTATCGTCGCCCAGATAAACCAAGCCGAATACATTCGGAAAAACGTCGATCTGCAGCAATCCAAACATTTACCGACAATAGACATTGTCGCTCAGTACTCCGAACAGGATAGCAGCGGCAGTCTATACGGCACCTTGGGTAACACCGAAAGCTTCGGCCTGCAACTCAACCTCCCCCTATTCGAAGGCGGCGGCACGGTTTCTCGCACCCGCCAAGCCGCGCACGAATACGAATCCGCGAAAGAGGACCTGGTCAAAGTCAAACGTAGCGTCAACCGCAACGTCAAGGATGCTTTTCGCGGCGTGGTCTCCAGCATCAGCCGGGTCAAAGCACTGGAAGCCACCAGCAAATCCGCGGAAGTCGCCGTGGAAGCCGCCGAAGCCGGTTTCGAAGTCGGCACCCGGACAATGGTCGACGTACTGACCGAGCAACGCAATCTTTACAAGGCCAAAAGCGACTTCGCCCGTAGCCGTTACGATTATTTGATCAACGGCATTCGCCTAAAGGAAGCCGCCGGCAGCCTAGCCGAACAGGACCTCGAGCAGATCAATCAATACCTAGGCGGCCAAATCGGCAAAAATTAGCCGATCACGGAGTCGATCGCCCGACATGAAAACGCAATCGTTTGAGCCAACCAACCTCACGCACAGGCGAACCCCCATTGATCGCCGCTAATCCAGGCAATAGCTTGCGGGCTCTAAGCGAACAAAGCCAGCGCTTTTTGTAAGGTTGACCACACTCCCCAACTCAATGGAATCAACACATACAGCCAAAATACGATTGCGATCAATAGGCGGGATATACCGCGTTGTTTGTTCTCTATCATGACGCCTGCTCCAGGTTGCTCAATGATCGTCGGCCGGATACACCCCATCCAGCTCTTCGAATTCGTCGTGTTTCATATGATGTTTTTCATGGACCGGGCGTATAGCCAGATTGGCGATAAAACCCAACACCAAGATTCCCGCCATGATGTACATCGTCACGTTATAAGCATCGCCTTTGGCCACTCCTTGGCCGATTTGATACTCGCGCAGATAATTTACCAACACCGGCCCTAATACACCGGCGGTGGACCAAGCGGTCAACAACCGGCCATGTATGCCGCCGACGTACATTGTGCCGAAAATATCGGCCAGATACGCGGGGATGGTCGCGAACCCGCCGCCATACATGCTCATGATCAGGGCATAGAGCACCACGAACAGCGGCAGATTACCGGCGCCGCCCGATGTCGGTACCGTCCCGTACAGCAAGGCGCCGATCGCAAAGAACACGAAATAGGTCTGCTTGCGCCCGAGGTAATCGGATGCCGACGACCAAAAAAACCGTCCGACCATGTTAAACAAGCTGAGCAAACCAACGAAGCCGGCCGCCGCCGCCGCATCCACCCGGCCCTTGAACATCTCTTGTATCATCACCGACGCTTGCCCGAGCACGCCGATGCCGGCGGTCACGTTCAGACACAGCACCAGCCACAACAAATAGAACTGCGGTGTTTTCAGCGCTTGGTCGATATGTACGTGTTTGTCGGTAATCATTTTGTGGCGTACCGTCGGTGGTGTCCAACCCGGCGGCCGCCAATCCGGCGGCGGAATTCGGATCGCCAACGCGCCGATAGTCATCGACAGAAAATACAAACTCCCCATGGTCATGAACGTCTCGGCCACGCCCACCGAAGTCGCCGACTTGAAATGCGTCATCAACCAAACCGCCAACGGCGCGCCTATCATGGCCCCGCCACCGAAACCCATGATTGCCATGCCGGTCGCCATGCCACGCCGATCCGGAAACCATTTGATCAGGGTCGACACCGGTGAAACGTAACCCAAGCCCAGACCGATCCCCCCCAGCACACCGTAGCCAAGATACAGCAAGCCAATTTCGTGCAATTGGACACCCAAGGCCGCAACCCAGAAACCGCCACCGAAACAGCACGCGGCGACGAACATGGTTAAACGCGGCCCGACTTTCTCCAACCATTTGCCACCCACCGCCGCAGACAACCCTAAGAACACAATCGCCAAGCTGAAAATCCAACCTAGCGTCGTCAGCTTCCAGTCCTCCGGTGTCGCGGCGCCGATACCGACCGCACGGCTCAAAGGCTCGTTAAACACGCTGAACGCGTAGGCCTGGCCAATACACAAATGTACCGAAAGCGCGGCGGGCGGCACCAGCCAACGGTTGAATCCCGGTTGGGCAACGATGGTTTGTTTCGCAAAAAAACTCATGAACACTCCGATAAATCCGACGGCCTACCTCATTGGCCGCAACACCTGAGTTGCCCACCAAAAAGCTCGAGGCGATGATACAAAAGGTAATTCGCTCGCGCCGCCATCGTCAAAGGGTTTATTCTATCAGCGTTAAATCGTCGGTTGGCACAATCGGCCGGTCTTTGCTAACTAACCCATGACCCGTTGAATAATCAACTGGAGTTGTTCAACCGATCAACGAATATTTTGAGTTTCCGCCACGCGCAGAAATGCGTGGATCATAAATTTTTTCAGGTCGGGCTAGAAAACGCCGGGCCACCGGACGAGTTCATTACGATGATAGGCTTTATTTTTTGCTGCGTTGGCCTGGCCTTCTTGGTGCAGAACGGCAATCCTTACTTGGCTTTATTGGAAACTCCGGTCGCGCTGGCGATCGGTCTGACCTTGATGGGTGTCGCGCTACTGGCCGGCTACTTGAAAAAATTGCCGACCATTGTGTGGCACGACGGTTTCGCGAGTGCCGGCTTATTGGTTTGGTACGCCTATTGGAAGCCGCAATTCAATGACGACGCGCCGATGTTTTTCTTCTTTCCAGTGTATTTCGCGACCCTGACCACCCTCGTAACGCTATCGTTGATTAACCGTGCCGAACGCTTTGATTTGGACTCGATCGAACATTTGCGATATTTGGAAAAAATCACCCGCTTCAATTTCGGATCGGTGATCGGCTTTGTCATCGTCGGTTTGTTGGTTACCCGCCATTACGCGCTGTACCCGATGTCCATGACGTTTTACATCGTCCGTCACACGATGGTCGTCTGCCTGGAAAGCGTGGAAAAGGCTTAGCCTCCGACGACCGAAGTTTTCGGCGGCCGGAAGCCTGAATCGGGTTAACGAATCGTCAGCAAGGCTCTAAGGACATCCACCCGGCTAATCATGCCGACCAACGAGTCGTTCTCGAACACCGGAAAACTGCGCATCGGCGAATCCTGAAATTTGGTGGCGATGTCCACCAAGCTGTCGCTGGCCTTAACAGT
>NZ_LUUK01000166.1 GCF_001644025.1 Methylomonas koyamae | reverse complement strand
CGGCCAAGGCAACCGACCTTGCAACTCCGGGAAGGGTTGGCGCCCCGCCTCCGGTTCCTTGACGGAGCGAATCTGCTCCGGAGGTTTTCCAGGCTGTTTGAGTGGGCTTGGTGCCGGAGGTTCCGGCGCCGGCGGGGCGACTCTCTCGGCATTATCATCAGTTTTTTGCAACGATGCCACCAAGGCCTGTAATTTTTTCTCGTCGCCGATTAAACGATCCAATAAATGCCGCTTTTCGGCGTGTTCTTTTTCCAGGCTCGCCAATAATTGCTCGCGCTGGACTTTCAGCGTCCGCATGGTCTCGGCCTCCTCCTGTTTCTTCTCGAGCGAGACTCGCAGCAGTTGGGATTCGGTGTCGTTTCGCGCTTCTAACTGCCCGAGAATCCGGCTATCCTCCTCGATCGCGTGCAGTTTCTGTAAGCGCGCCTTGCCGATATAATCCGAATACACCCGCATCCGCCCAGACAGAGCCGGGTCACGCTGGTTCAGCACGACTTGTAAGCCTTTACTGTCTCCGCCCATCGCGTAGACCGCACGGATCAATCCCGCCAATCCTTTTTCCTGATTACGCAGATCTCTTTGAGTGTCGGCGAGTTTGGTTCGTATCTCTTGCAGCGATTGTTCATGCGCCTTGATCTCCACGCGAATGGTGCGTAACGCGTTGGCAGCCTCGCCATATTGCCGTTCCAGTGTTTGCAGTTGATCTAGCAATCGACTTTTTTCCGCTTCCAGCTCGCGTACGTCGCCGCCGACGTGTTGAATCTTGTCATGAATCTCGGCCAAATCTCGGCTATCGGTATTCTCGGCACAAACCGGAATTGCCAGGCTCAATCCTGCCAGAAGAATCGACAAACGCAGGCAAACACGCATGGTTCAGGCCATAACCCGAAAAAGATAGGACGCTCGCATCAAAACGGGCACGCTCGGCATATGTTCCCGAATATTAGGCGCCATCCTTGCCCCTTGCCGTCCTACCGGAAGCCAAAATCCCCGCGGTTTTACACTTCACCATTCATGGACCATTTATCTATAAGGGAAAATCGCGCCGCCATTTACCGGATTTGCACGAAGACTATATTTTGGCAGCCATGAGCCAAGGTATTGAATTCGAAGGCTCACTCTGTTAGATTTGCACGCCTTTGACTGCTGCGGTTTCTGGCGATAGGCCAAAGGCTTGTGCTTCGGCATTATACAGCACAGAGATGGTGTCATCGCTTGAAAGCACCTGACTCGCCGCCCAATTCTTAGCTCATTTCGGGATCAATGGAAGAAATAGACCACAGCAATTCCTACGACGACCAGGACATCAGTCGCGCCGCCTGCTGCTTGAAAGCGATGTCTCACCCGTTACGCCTCAAAATTCTTTGCGTGTTGGGCAGCAACTCAATTAGCGTCCAGGATATTGTGGAGCAGGTCGGCACTAGCCAGAGCAACATTTCCCAGCATTTGGCCATTTTGCGGGACAAAGGCATCCTTGATTACAAAAAGGAAGCAAACCGCGTTTACTATTTTATCGACGACGAACGCGTAATACACCTGATCCAAATGATGCGCAGCGTGTTTTGCAGCACTTGAATTTTAGTTTCCGAAACCTCAACAGAATTTAACGATGGACCAATATATCGAATTTGCCACCAACCACTATTTGCTTGCCTTTTCGCTGGTCTGCGTCATTTTTTTGCTGATCCAGGATTTGATTTCCAACTCGTTCAATAAATTCGAAAGCATCTCCCCGCTGATTGCGGTGACCAAGATGGACAATACCAACAGCGTGGTGGTGGATGTCCGGGAGTTGAACGAATTCGGCAAAAGCCATATCGAGAACGCCATTAACATCCCATTAGGCAAACTGGAGGAGAAGCTGGCCTCGCTGGAAAAACACAAACAACACCCGGTAATCGTCACCTGCCAAACCGGCGCGCGTTCGGCGGCGGCATGCAAGACGCTGACCAAGGCGGGTTTCGAACAAGTATTTAACATGACCGGCGGAATGCAATCCTGGGAAGACTATAAACTGCCGGTCAAAATCAGCAAAACTCAATCCTAACCCACAACACCGAAGGGAAACTCATGGCCGAAATCAACGCCCAGACCGACAAGCAGTTCGTCATTCAAAAGATTTATACCAAGGACATTTCTTTTGAAACCCCCAACGCGCCGAAAATCTTTACCCAAAAATGGGAACCCACGCTGGACTTGAACCTGGGCACCCATGTCAACGCGATAGACACCTCGGTTTACGAAGTGTCGCTGACCTTGACGGTTACCGTCAAAGTGGGCGAGGCCACCGCATTTTTAGTTGAAGTCAATCAGTCGGGCATTTTCATGATCGCCGGATTCACCGATCAGGAAATGGGGCCGATGCTAGGCAGCTTCTGTCCCAACATTTTGTTCCCTTACGCTCGAGAAGTCATTTCCGACTTGGTCAGCAAGGGCGGCTTCCCACAATTGATTCTGGCTCCAGTCAATTTCGACGCGCTGTATATGCAGCAATTACAACAAGCTCAAGCTCAGCAAGCTCCTGAAGATAAAACCTTAAACTAAGCCGTTTTAATGCCGCCCGCGATCAGCATATTCGGTGCCGGTTCATGGGGAACGGCTCTGGCGATTCAAGCCGCCAGAAACGGCAGCGCCACCATGCTGTGGGCTCACAATCCACGGCATGTGGCCGACCTAAATACCGATCGGCAAAACCGGCGCTATCTGCCGGACAAACCGTTTCCGGCGAACCTGGCCGTCACCAGTAATCTGAAACAGGCGGTTGAATTCGGCGACATTTTGCTGATATCGGTTCCCAGTCACGCGTTCCGGGACACTTTGACCGCAATCAAGCCGATGCTAGACGAGTCGCCGAAAATTGCCTGGGCGACTAAAGGCTTTGACGGCGCGGAAGGTGCGTTACTCAGCGATGTTGCCGCCGACGTTCTGGGACATGGCGCGGCGACGGCGGTACTATCGGGCCCAACCTTCGCTCGGGAAGTCGCCGACGACCTACCCACCGCGCTCACCGTTGCTTCGATTTCCGAACCTTTCGCGGCGGAACTGGCCGGAATTCTCCACAATCAACGCTTTAGAGTTTATACCAGTACCGACATCGTCGGCGTGCAAGTCGGCGGCGCGTGTAAAAATGTCCTGGCGATAGCGGCCGGCATTGCCGACGGCTTGGGATTTGGAGCGAATACGCGCTCCGCGTTGATTACCCGCGGCCTTAGCGAAATTATCCGCCTCGGCATTCGCTTGGGCGGCCAGCCGGATACCTTCATGGGTTTGGCCGGTCTGGGCGATTTAATTCTAACTTGCACCGACGACCAGTCGCGCAATCGCCGCTTCGGATTGGCCTTGGGACAGGGTAAGAGCCAAAGTCAGGCGCTGGCCGACATTAATCAGGCCGTGGAAGGTATCTCCGCCGCGCGCCTGACCCAAACTCTCGCACAAAAACATCTCGTCGAAATGCCCATCACCGAGCAGGTTTACAACGTATTGTTCAATCAGCTCGCTCCGCTACAAGCCGTTCAAAATCTGCTGGGTCGTAATCCGAAGTCGGAATATTGACCTGTCGCACCGACTTCCCGGTCACCCAATACGCAATTCATTTTAAAAACAGGGGTATTACGCCCCACGGATTGTGCGTTGCCTAACAAATTCCCGTTAAGGTTTTGATAAAAATCGAGTTTCACTCGTTTCCCTGGATTTCGGGGTTTTTCCCAGCCAATCCTGTCTAAGTCATTGTAGAAAAAGAAAGAATTTAATCTAAATGCCTCTTGACTAACCCACCGTTGAAAACTATAGTGGTACAAAAGTGCTATAAAGTGGTTTAAAAGGGAATTTTTTGGAAATTTGAGGCGTATCTTGTTTCGAGGCATTAGTTCAATCAGTTTGGATGCGAAAGGGCGCGTTGCGATTCCTACCCGGTACCGGGAGGAGTTACAAGAGTGCTGTGACCGCCAAATGGTTGTGACTGTCGCCGTCGACGACAAATGCATAGGCGAGCCGGGCTGCCTGTGGCTGTACCCGCTTCCCGAGTGGGAAAAACTCGAACAAACCATCAGCAAGCTGCCGACACTTAATAAGATGGCCGGCAAATTGCGCCGATTTGTGATTGGCAACGCTTCCGAATGTGAAATGGATACTCAGGGCCGCTTGTTGCTGCCGGAAAAGCTCAGAGAGTTTGCCGGCATGGAGAAACATATTGTTTTGGTCGGTCAACTGAACAAGTTCGAGATCTGGAACGACGAAGCCTGGAAGGCCAAGGAACAGGAGTGGATGGACGGCAACGACACCGAGGGCCTTGAAGAACTCGGCTCCTTGTCGTTCTGACCGGGATGTCCGGCCACCAGACTGTTTTATACGAAGAAGCCCTGCGGGAACTCCGGATAAAACCTAACGGCGTCTACCTGGACTGCACCTTCGGGAGAGGCGGCCACAGCCGCGGTATCTTGACCCGGCTTGGCGAATCCGGCCGACTATTGGCCACGGACCGCGATTACGATGCGATTGTTAGCGCGACCGCCGACGAACTGAAAGCGGATCCGCGCTTCAGCCTTCATCACGCTTGCTTCTCGGAGCTGGCTACCGTGGCGGAGCAATCGGGCTGTCACGGCAAATTGGACGGCATCTTGATGGATTTGGGCGTTTCTTCGCCGCAACTGGATAAGGCCGAACGCGGTTTCAGTTTTCTCCGCGACGGCCCGTTGGACATGCGCATGGACTCGCAACGCGGCCCGACGGCCGCCGAATATCTGGCCAAGGTAGAAGAATCGGAACTGGCAAGAATTTTTTTCGAATACGGCGAAGAACGCTATTCGCGCAGAATAGCCAAGGCCATTGTCACCCAGCGGCAATCGCACCCGCTGACGACGACAGCGCAATTGGCCAAACTAATAGAAGACAACGTGCCGTTCCGAGACAAACACAAACACCCGGCCACACGCTGTTTCCAGGCCATCAGGATAGAAATCAATCAGGAATTGGAACAGTTACGCACCGCCCTGCGGCTGGCGTTGGAGGCGTTGGCGCCTGAGGGGCGATTAGTCGTGATTTCGTTTCATTCGCTGGAAGACCGCATTGTGAAGAACTTTATCCGCGACGAGGCCGGCGCGAAGCACGACCCAGGCAAATTACCGGTCCGGGAGCGCGATATTGAGCAAGGCCGACTGCGCAAAATCGGCAAGGCGATCCGCGCCCAGTACGACGAATTGCAAGCCAACGCCCGCGCGCGTAGTGCGGTAATGCGCGTGGCGGAGAAACGCTGATGGCTATCGCTCGAAATATTTTCCTGACGGCGTTAGTGGCGATGTTGCTGATCTCGGCGATTGCAGTGATCTACAGCAAGTACGAATCGCGACTGTTATTCATGGAAATTCAGAAAAAGGAAAAGGAACTTGACGATTACGAAGTGGAATGGGGTCGCTTGCAACTGGAATTGACCACCTTGACCGAGGAAAACCGAGTGGAGATCGCGGCCCGGCAAAGGCTGATGTTGACGTTGCCAGCGCAGGACAAAATCATCTACATAAAACCGTAAATGCGTATTACCACGGGGGCGGTCGGGTTGCCGCAAAGTTCAGATTTTGTGATTCGACGCCGCATGTTGTTGACGTTGATGCTGGTGGCGATGTCGGCCTTGATCGGTCGTGCCGTGTATTTGCAGGTGCTAGACAAGGAGTTCCTGCAAGACAAGGGCGACATGCAGCACATCGACATCGTACCGGTGCCGGCCTATCGCGGCCAAATTCAGGATCGAAACGGCGAACCGCTGGCGATCAGCACGCCGGTGCAATCGATCTGGGTCAATCCGCGACAATTGAAAGACGCCGAACAGGACAAGCTGACGCCGATGGCGAAAATCCTCGGCTATCCGGAAAAGGAATTACGGGCGCAGTTAAAAAAAGAGAAAGACGCCAACAAACGCTTTTTGTATCTCCGCCGGCAGATCAATCCGGATGTGGCTGAAAAAGTCAAGGAACTCGATATTACCGGCGTGTATTTCGAGCGCGAGTTCAAGCGCTATTATCCGGCCGGCGCGGTTTCGGGGCATTTGTTGGGATTCACCAACATTGACGATGTCGGCCAGGAAGGCATGGAGCACGGCTACGAACATATCTTGCGCGGCCAGCCCGGCAAAAAGCGGGTGATTAAGGACGGCAAGGGCCAAATTATCAAGGATGTCGAAAATATCGAAGAAGCGGTACCCGGCCGGGATTTGGTCCTGACCATAGACGAGCGCATCCAGTATCTGGCATATCGGGAATTGCAAAACGCCATGCTTCAAAACAAGGCGCATTCAGCCTCGCTGGTCGTGTTGGACGCCAAAAACGGCGACGTGCTGGCCACGGTCAGCCAACCGGCGTTCAACCCGAACAACCGTAAGGAACTGAGCAGCAACCGTTATCGCAACCGGGCGATGGTAGACAGTTTCGAGCCCGGCTCGACGGTCAAGCCTTTCGTCGTCGCGGCGGCTTTGGACGGCGGCTATATCAGCCCGAACGTGATGATAGAAACCCACGGTGCCTATCACCTGGGCCGCAACGTCGTCAAGGACGTGCATAACTACGGCACATTGGATTTGACGCATGTATTGCAAAAATCCAGCAATATCGCGGTCACCCAGATCGCGATGACGATGCCGCCGGAATATTTTTGGGGAATTTACAGCAAACTCGGCTTCGGCACCTCGGCCGGCGTCGGTTTTCCGGGCGAAGCCAGCGGCACGCTATTGGATTATCAGAATTGGCATGAATTCGACCAGGCGACGCTGTCGTTCGGTTACGGCGTTTCGACCTCGGTATTGCAATTGGCCCGCGCCTATACCGCGCTAGCCGACGACGGCGTGCTGCATTCGGTCACCTTGTTGAAGCGCGACGAGGACCCGGACGCCCAACGCGTATTCAAACCGGAAACCGCCCGCCGAGTTCGGGACATGCTGGAACACGTGATCAGCAAGGAAGGCACCGCCTACCAAGCTCGCGTCGAAGGTTACCGCGTTGCCGGCAAGACCGGCACCGTCAAAAAAGCGATGGCCGGCGGCTATACCGAAGACAAATACCTGTCGGTGTTCGTCGGCATGGCGCCGGCCAGCAACCCGCGCTTCATCATCGCGATCGTCGTCGACGAGCCGACCAGCGGCCAGTATTACGGCGGTTTGGTCGCCGCCCCGGCGTTTTCGCGGGTGATGGCCGGCGCATTGCGGGTTTACGGAGTCGAACCGGACGGCGTCGACACCATGCATTTACTGTTGAGCAAACGATGAAATTGACCGAGCTACTTTCAGGCTACGCCACCGCCACCGACGATATCGACATCGCCGGTCTGGCCTTGGACAGCCGGCAAGTTCGCCCCGGCGACGCTTTCATCGCGCTGAACGGCTCGAACCAACACGGACTGACTCATGCCGGCCAAGCGCTGATTAACGGTGCTATTGCCATCGTTTACGACCCGGCCGGCCGGCCGGAACAAGCGGCCGTTACGGCCGGCATCACCGCCGTCGCGGTCGCCGGATTGAGCGAGAGCCTGGGCGACATCGCCGCACGGTTTTACCAAAAGCCGTCCGACCGCTTGACGGTCATCGGCGTGACCGGCACCAACGGCAAGACCACTTGCAGCCAACTGATCGCCCAAGCGCTCGATGCTTGCGGTGTGATCGGCACGTTGGGCTGGGGCGAGGTCGATAATTTGCAGCCGACCGCCAACACCACGCCGGACGCATTGGCGGTGCAACAAATGTTGGCCGAACTGCTGCGGCGAAACAAACGCGCGGTGGCAATGGAAGTCTCATCGCACGGACTGGAACAGGGCCGAGTCAACGGCGTGACATTCGCCGGCGCGGTGTTTACCAATTTAAGCCGCGACCACTTGGATTACCACGGCACGATGGCCGACTACCTGCAAGCCAAGTTGAAGTTGTTCGGATGGCCGACGCTGCAATTCGCGGTAGTCAACCTCGACGACGCCTGCAGCGCCGAAGTTTTGGCGAGCATCGCGCCGAGCGCTACGCACTGGACTTACAGCAAATCCGGCAAAACCCTGGCGGACGCACATGGCGTGGTCGCGGAAAACATCGAGTACCACGCCGACGGCATCGCATTCGACGCGGTGTACCAAAAGCAACGCCTACGCGCGGTAACCGACATCGCCGGCGATTTTAACTTGGAAAACCTGTTGGCGGTGTTGTGCGTATTGCTGGCGACCGGCCATGAGTTTGCAAGCGCGGTCGCCAAACTGGCCGATTTACGCGCGATTGCCGGCCGCATGGAACGCTTCGGCGGCCAGGATAAGCCGACGGTATTCGTAGATTACGCGCACAGCCCCGACGCCTTGGAAAAAGTCTTGCGCGCGGTCAAGGGCGCTCGCCGACTGAAAGTCGTGTTCGGCTGCGGCGGCGATCGCGACAAGGGTAAACGGCCGCAAATGGGGCGTATCGCCGAAACCTGGGCGGATCAGGTCATCGTTACCGACGACAACCCGCGCCACGAAGCTTCGGCCGACATTATCAAAGATATTTTAAGCGGCTGCGAAAGCCAAAAAATTACCGTAATCAACGACAGAGCCACCGCCATCGTCACCACCATACAACAAGCCGAAGCCGACGACTGCATCGTCGTGGCCGGCAAAGGCCACGAAGACTACCAGGACATCGCCGGCGTCAAATGGCCGTTCAGCGACCAGGCCGTGGTTCGCCAAGCGCTGGCCGAATGGAGGGCGCCGTGAACCTAAACCTGATAGACATCGCGGCGGCCGTGGCCGGCAGCTTGACCGGACCGGATCGAACGATAAGCGGCGTCGGCATCGACACCCGTACCTTACAGCCCGGCGATTTATATATCGCGATCAAGGGTCGCCAGTTCGACGGTCACGATTTCACCGCCAATGCGGAAGCGGCCGGCGCGGCGGCGTTGCTGGTCGAGCGCCCGGTCGAATCGAGCCTGCCGCAAATCGTCGTCGCCGACAGCCATTTGGCGTTGGCCGAGTTGGCCGGCCACTGGCGCCGGCAATTACCGGTGCGGGTAGCCGGCGTCACCGGCAGCAACGGCAAAACCACGGTCAAGGAAATGCTCGCCGCCATCTTCGCCACCCAAGGCGAAACACTGGCCACTCAGGGCAATTTGAACAACGACATCGGCGTGCCGCTGACCTTGTTGAAATTACGTGAATCCCACCGGTACGCCGTCATCGAAATGGGCGCCAACCACCCCGGCGAAATTGCCTACACCAGCCGGCGTGTCCAGGCCGACGTCAGCGTCATCACCAACGTCGGCCCCGCCCATATCGAAGGTTTCGGCGATACCGACGGCGTGGCCAGAACCAAGGGTGAAATCGTCCAGAATCTAGGCGCGGCGGGCATCGCGGTTTTAAATCGCGACGACGCCTACTACGACTACTGGCTGAGCTTGGCCGGCCAGCGCAAGACCGTGTCGTTCGGCTTGACGCCAGCCGCCGATATTCGCGCCGAACGGATCGAAACCGCGTTGGACCCGGCAGGCTTCGACACCCATTTCGACCTGATCGCCGGCGCCGAGCGCCTGACCATCCACCTAAAGCTGGCCGGCGCCCATAACGTCAAAAACGCGCTGGCCGCTTCCGCCGTGGCCCTGCAATTCGGCATTCCGCTTGCCGACATTCGGCGCGGCCTGGAACAACTGCGGCCCGTGACCGGCCGCATGCAGGCCTTGCAAGGAAAGCTGGGCAATATCGTCATCGACGACACTTACAACGCCAATCCAGCCTCGTTGAAAGCCGCACTAGACGCGGTACCTGTCCGGCAGCGGCCGCTATGGCTGGCGCTGGGCGCTTTCGGCGAACTGGGGCCGGAAAGCCCGCGACTCCACCGCGAGATGGGCGAATTAATCAAAGCCGCGGGCGTGACGCGCCTGTTCGCGACCGGCGAACTGACTCGCCATACCGTCGCCGCGTTCGGCGCCGGCGGCGATTATTTCGACACACAAAAACAATTAATCGACGCGCTGACGACCGCGCTGGCCGGATCCGAAACCGTACTGGTGAAAGGTTCGCGGGCCCAGAAGATGGAAAACGTCGCGGCGGCGCTCATCCACCCCTTTAGAGCAGCCTAATGTTACTTTTACTCGCAGACTACCTCAGTAGCTTGGACAGCGGTTTCCGGGTACTACACTACCTGACCTTCCGCGCGATTTTGGGCGTGTTGACCGCGTTGGCAATGTCGTTTTTGATCGGTCCGGCGATGATCGAGAGACTAACTCGCCGTAAAATCGGCCAAAGCGTGCGCGACGACGGCCCGCAAAGCCATTTATCTAAATCCGGCACGCCGACGATGGGCGGCACGATGATCTTGTTTTCGGTGGCGATCAGCACCTTGCTGTGCGCCGACCTAAACAACCGTTATGTCTGGGTAGTATTGGTGGTGACCTTGGCGCACGGCGTGATCGGCTTCATCGACGATTATAAAAAAGTGCTGCTCGGCAACAGCGACGGCTTGTCCGCCAGGGCCAAGTATTTCTGGCAATCGGTGGTCGCGCTGGCGGCCGGCATTTATTTGTACAACACCGCGCAAGTCCCCGCCGAAACCCAATTCATCGTACCGTTTTTCAAACACGTCACGCTGGACATGGGGTGGAGTTACGTGGTGCTGACTTATTTCGTCATTGTCGGCTCCAGCAATGCCGTCAATTTAACCGACGGCCTGGACGGCCTGGCCATCATGCCGACCGTGATGATCGCCGCCGCGCTGGCGATCTTCGCCTATTTGTCCGGCCACGCCAATTTCGCTCAATATCTGCAAATCCCGCACATTCCCCGCTCCGGCGAATTGGTGGTGTTTTGCGCGGCGCTGATCGGCTCGGGCCTGGGATTTTTGTGGTTTAACGCCTATCCGGCCATGGTCTTCATGGGCGACGTCGGCGCGCTGGCCCTAGGTGCAGCGTTGGGCATCGTGGCGGTCTTGGTGCGTCAGGAAATCGTGCTAGTCATCATGGGCGGCATCTTCGTCGTCGAAACCGTGTCGGTCATCATCCAGGTTGCGTCCTATAAAACCCGCAAGAAACGGGTATTCCTGATGGCACCCATTCATCACCATTACGAACTGAAAGGCTGGCCGGAACCCCGCATCATCGTCCGCTTTTGGATCGTATCGGTCATCCTGGTGCTGATCGGCCTGGCCACCCTGAAACTGAGATAAGCATGGACATCGACGCGTTACTGGCCAAACTGGAACACCACTTCGCGCTGACCGCGGCGAACAGCAAGCTGTTGATCGTCGGACTGGGCGCGACGGGCCTGTCGGTTGCCCAATTCCTGCAAAAAACCCCGTTGAAATTCGCGGTCGTCGACAGCCGGAAAAATCCGCCGCTGATCGATGTCTTGCGCGAACAAATGCCTGACGTGCCGGTGTTCACCGGCGGTTTCGATCAATCGGCCCTGGCCGTCGCCACCCATCTGGTCATCAGTCCCGGCGTGTCGCTGGCCGAAACAGCGATTCGCCAAGCCATGCAGGCCGGCGTCAACGTCATCAGCGACATCGACTTGTTTGCTTGCGCGACCGACAAGCCGATCGTCGCGATTACCGGCTCGAACGGTAAAAGCACCGTCACCACCATGCTGGGCGACATGGGCAACGCGGCCGAGGTTAAAACCGCGATCGGCGGCAATCTGGGCACGCCGGCGCTGGATTTATTGCAGCAAGACGCCGATCTATACGTGCTGGAATTGTCCAGCTTTCAGTTGGAACGGACCACCGCGCTGAACGCGGCGGCCGCGACGGTGTTGAACGTGACGCCGGATCATCTGGATCGCCACGCCGGCATGGCCGACTACGCCGCCGAAAAACAACGGGTATTCAGGGGCGACGGCGCGATGGTGTTGAATCTCGACGATCCGCTGGTGATGGCGATGCGCGAAGCCGACCGCCCCTGCCTGACCTTCTCGATCCGCGACACCGCCGACTTCTATCTGCGTCGCGGCGAAACCGATTATTTGATGCAGGGCGAGCAAGCCCTGATGGCCGCCAATCGCTTGCGCCTGGAGGGCAGCCACAACCTCGCCAACGCGTTGGCGGCGCTGGCGCTGGGCCAAGCGGTCGGTTTGAGCATGACGGCGATGTGCGACGCATTACGCAAGTTCAAGGGGCTGCCGCACCGAATGCAGAAAATCGCCGAAAAAGCCGGCGCGCACTGGGTCAACGATTCCAAGGCCACCAACGTCGGCGCCTGTATCGCCGCGTTGCAAGGCTACGAACGCAAAGTGATTCTAATTGCCGGCGGCGACGCCAAGGGCGCCGACATGAGCGAACTGGCACCGGCCGTTGCCGAAAAGGCCAAGGCGGTCGTCGCGATGGGCAAGGATGCCGATCTGATCGCCGCCGCGTTGCAAGAGCGCGTGCCGGTCCATTTCGCCGGCAATATGAAGGAGGCGGTCCGGATCGCCGCCGGTCTGGCCTGCGAAGGCGACACGGTCTTGCTGTCGCCGGCTTGCGCCAGTCTGGATCAATACCGTAGCTACGTGGATCGCGGCAACAAGTTCGCCGAAGCGGTGATGGAACTGCCGTCATGCTGAAACCGACCCCGAAGCCCCGCGCGCAAAATCGGCTCCACGTCGATCCGGTGTTAATGCTGGCTTGCTTCAGCCTGCTCGGCGTGGGTTTCATCATGGTCGTGTCCGCCTCGTTGCATTTGGGCGTCAAGATGGCGGAAGACATCTCGCATTTTCCGTTTAAGCAATTGGTGCACATCGCGCTGGGCCTGGGTTTTGCCGCCGCTGTATTGAATGTGCCGATGAAAAGTTGGGAAAAAATGGGCCAGCCGCTGTTCATCGCCGGACTGGTATTGCTGTTGGTGGTGCTGGTGCCGGGCGTCGGCGTCCGCGTCAACGGTAGTATTCGCTGGCTATCGATACTCGGCCTGCGTATCCAGGTTTCCGAAGTGGTCAAATTCATTTCGGTCATTTACATGGCCGGCTATATCACTCGGCACGGCGATCATGTCCGACGCTCGATTTTCGGCCTGCTTCGACCGTTGATGCTGTTCTCGGTAGCCTGCATGCTGTTGCTGCTGGAACCGGATTTCGGTTCGGCGGTGGTCATTTTGATCATCGCCATGGGCATGATGTTTCTGGGCGGCGCGCGTTTGTCGCCTTTCGTCGTACTGGTGGCTTCGGTTTCTATGGCCGCCGCGATGCTGGCCTACACCTCGCCGTATCGCTGGAAGCGGGTGATCAGCTTTCTGGACCCGTGGGAACACGCCAGGGACAGCGGCTATCAGCTGACCCAGGCGCTGATTTCCTTCGGCCGCGGCGAGTTTGCCGGGGTTGGCCTCGGGAACGGTCTGCAAAAACTGTTTTATCTGCCCGAAGCCCACACCGACTTCTTGTTTTCGGTATTGGGCGAGGAACTCGGCTTGTTGGGCGTCATCCTGGTGGTCGGCTTGTTCACGGCGTTGTTGATCCGTGCCTTCGCGATCGGCGAGCAAGCCCAACTCGCCGGCCTGCAGTTCTCCGGCCTGGTGGCTTACGGTCTGGGCATTTGGTTCGGCTTTCAAGCCTTCGTCAACATGGGCGTCAACATGGGCATCCTGCCGACCAAGGGTTTGACCTTACCGCTGATGAGTTACGGCGGCGGTAGCATGATCGTCATGTGCGGGGCGGTGGCGGTGTTGTTTCGGATTCATTACGAGGTGACCGAACACAACAAGAATAACGTGAAAGGGCGGCCGGCATGAGCGGGCGCATTTTAATCATGGCCGGCGGCACCGGCGGCCACGTCTTCCCAGCATTGGCCGTCGCCCAAGAGTTGCGCGAACGCGGCTGGCGGGTCAGTTGGCTGGGCACCGAAAAAGGCCTGGAAGCCAAGGTGGTGCCTACTCACGGTTTCGAAATCGACTGGCTGGCCGTGGCCGGCCTACGCGGCAAGGGCTTGCTCGCTAAGCTGGCCGGCGCCTTGCGTTTACTAAAAGCTTGCAGGCAAGCGCGAACCATCTTGCGGCAACGCCATCCCGACCTGGTTTTAGGTATGGGCGGGTTTGTCGCCGGTCCGGGCGGTTTGATGGCGAAATGGTTGGGCATCCCGCTGATAATCCACGAACAAAATCGGGTGCCCGGCACGACCAACCGCTGGCTAGCCCGTTTGGCGGCCCGCGAGGTATTGGAAGCATTTCCGAATAGCTTCGAAAGTGACGTCGGCGCCATCTGTACCGGCAATCCGCTCAGACAGGCTTTCGCCGAAATCGCCGATAAATCCGAATGGACGCCGAGCGCCGGCAGAAATGTCCGGATTCTGGTGTTGGGCGGCAGTCAGGGCGCGAAAGTCTTGAACGAGACGCTGCCGGACGCCCTGGCCGGCCTGGACAAACTGGACGTCAAACACCAAACCGGCGGCGCCATGCAAGCCGAGGTTGCGGCGCGTTACCGCGAGTTGGCAATGAACGCCGAAGCGCTAGCCTTTATCGACGACATGGCCGGCGCCTACCAATGGGCGGATCTGATCGTTTGCCGGGCCGGCGCGATGACGGTCAGCGAAGCAGCCGCATGCGGGCTGCCGGCGATTTTCGTGCCGTTGCCGCACGCGATCGACGACCATCAGAACGCCAACGCCCGCTATTTAACCGAGACCGGCGCCGCGCTGCTGCTGCCGCAATCCGAATTGAACGCGCAAAATCTGCGCAAGGCTATCCAACAAGCGATGACCGCATTACCTGAAATGAGCCGCGCCGCCAAGGCCCTCGCCCGCCCCGACGCCACCCGAACCGTCGCCGACCTGTGCGCAGAGTTGCTTAGCCTAGAGGCCGCGCCATGAACCGTCCCAGCATTCCCGCCGCCAATCAGGCGCTCGGCGACATCGACAAAATCCATTTCGTCGGCATCGGCGGCACCGGCATGAGCGGTATCGCCGAAGTGTTGAGTAACCTGGGTTACAGCGTGTCCGGCTCCGACATCAAGGCATCGCCGGTGACCGATCGCCTGGCAAGCCTGGGCGTCAAAGTTTATTTCGGCCATCGGGCCGAAAACGTCGCCGATGTCGATGTCGTGGTCACGTCGACCGCCGTAGACCGTAAAAACCCGGAAATCGTCACGGCTTACGAAAATCGGGTTCCGGTGATTCCGCGCGCGGAAATGCTGGCCGAACTGATGCGCTTCCGCTTCGGTATCGCCGTCGCCGGCACCCACGGCAAGACCACGACCACCAGTTTGACGACGATGATGCTTGCCGAGGGCGGCCTGGATCCAACTTTCGTGATCGGCGGGCGCTTGAACAGCGCAGGCGCCAACGCCAAGCTCGGTTTGGGCAAATATCTGGTCGCCGAAGCCGACGAAAGCGATGCCTCGTTTTTGTTCCTGCAACCGATGATGGCGATCGTCACCAACATCGACCAGGACCACATGGAAACTTACGGCGGCAGCTACGGCAAACTGAAGGAAACCTTCCTGAAGTTCTTGCACCAACTGCCGTTCTACGGGTTGGCGGTGATGTGCATCGACGACCCCGGCGTTTGCGACGTGCTACCTAACGTGTCCAAACCGGTGAAAACTTACGGCGTCAGCAGCTACGCCGACGTGCGAGCGGTCGACATCCAGCAAGATGGCCTACGCACCCACTTCACGGTACTGCGCTGGGGCAATTTGCCAGCATTGCAAGTCACGCTGAATTTGCCCGGCTGGCACAACATGCTGAACGCGCTGGCGGCGACCACGATCGCCACCGCGCTGGGCGTGGCCGACGAGGCCATCGTCAAAAGTCTGGCCGAATTCAAGGGCGTAGGTCGGCGGTTTCAAATCAACGGCGACATCGAATTTGCCGGCGGCAAGCTGACGCTGGTCGACGACTACGGTCATCACCCGCGCGAATTGGCCGCGACCTTGGAAGCCTTGCGCCAAGCCTGGCCGACACGCCGCAAAGTGGTGGTATTTCAACCGCACCGCTATACCCGCACCCGCGATCTGTTCGAGGATTTTGTCGAAGTCTTGTCCGGCGTCGACGTGCTGATCTTGCTGGATGTCTATTCCGCCGGGGAAGCGCCGATCACGGGCGCCGACGGCAAGGCTCTGAGCCGTTCGATCCGAACCCGCGGTCAGGTCGATCCGGTGTTCGTGCAAAACCGCGAGGACTTGCCGACGATATTGGCCGGTATCGTTGCCAAGGATGATGTGATTTTGACGATGGGCGCCGGCAACGTCGGCCAGATCGCCGCCGATCTGCCGCAAAAACTGGCCGAGGCGCTGGCCTCCCAGAGGCTGGCAACATGATGGCTACCGCGACCTGGAAAGGCACTTTGCTGACCGACGAGCCGCTGGCCAAGTACACCAGTTGGCGGGTCGGCGGCCCTGCCGAGCGCCTGTATGTACCAGAAAACAAAGCCGACCTGATCGCGTTCATCGCCGAGTTGCCGGTCGAAGAACCCTTGTATTGGTTGGGGCTGGGCAGCAATCTTTTGGTGCGCGACGGCGGTGTCAAAGGCACGGTGGTCCACACCCGGAATCGATTGAAAGACCTGTATTTGCTCGATTCCGAACGCGTCTACGTCGAAGCCGGCGTGCCCTGTGCCCACGTCGCCCGGTTTTGCAGCGATCTGGGGCTGGTCGGCGCCGAGTTTTTGGCCGGGATTCCCGGCACGATGGGCGGTGCGTTGCGGATGAACGCCGGTGCCTTCGGCGGCGAAACCTGGCGTATCGTCGATAAAGTGGAAACGATCAACCGCGCCGGCGCCGTCGCGTTGCGCAATCACGGCGAATTCGAAGTGGCCTACCGCTCGGTGCAAGGCCTGAGAGACGAATGGTTTTTATCGGCCCAATTGCTGTTGCGTAAGGGCGATAGCGAAGCCAGTCAGCAACACATCAAGAGTTTGCTGGAAAAACGCAACGCCAGCCAGCCGACCAACAAGCCCACCTGCGGCTCGGTGTTCAAAAACCCGCCCGGCGATTACGCGGCGCGACTGATCGAAGCCTGCGGCCTGAAAGGCTACGCGGTCGGCGGCGCGGTGGTCTCGGAGAAGCACGCCAATTTTATCGAAAACAGCGGCAAAGCCAGTTCGGCGGACATAGAAACGCTGATCGAACTGATCCAAAACAGGGTACAGGCGCAATTCGGCGTTGCGCTGGAAACCGAAGTTTGCCGGATAGGTGAGAAACAATGAAACCCTTGCAAATCAAAAACCCGAGCGAATTCGGCAAGGTCGCGGTGCTGCTGGGCGGCACCGCCGCCGAGCGGGAAGTGTCGCTGAACAGCGGTAATGCGGTTTACCAGGCGTTGAAAGCCGGCGGCGTCGACGCCGTGGCGATCGATGTCACCGCCAGCCCGATCGACGCGTTGGCCGGCCAGCGCTTCGACCGAGTTTTTAACGTGATCCACGGCCGCGGGGGCGAGGACGGCGTGTTGCAAGCGGTGCTGGAAGCATTGGGATTGCCGTATACCGGTTCCGGCGTGCTGGCCTCGGCGTTGGCGATGGACAAACTGCGCACTAAATTGTGCTGGCAAGGCGCCGGTCTACCCACGCCGCGCTGGTTTTTGCTGACCGGCGATCAGGACCTCGACACCTGCATCAATGCGCTGGGTTTTCCGGTCATCGTCAAGCCGGCCCAAGAAGGCTCCAGCATCGGCATGAGCAAGGCCCACAACCGTGAAGAACTGGCTGCCGCGCTGAAACTGGCCAGCCAATACCGTTGCGATGTGTACGCCGAACAATGGATACAAGGCCAGGAATACACGATAGGCATGCTCAACGGCGAGGCGCTGCCGGCGATCCGTCTGGAAACGCCGCACACTTTTTACGATTTCGACGCCAAATACCGTGCTAACACCACTCAATATCACTGCCCTTGCGGCTTGGACAATGAACGGGAAAAAGACTTGCAAGCCCTGGCATTGAAAGCCTGTCAGACCGTCGGCGTCAGCGGCTGGGGCCGGGTCGATGCCTTCATCGACGACAGCGGCCGGCTGCAATTGATCGAAGTCAATACCGTGCCGGGCATGACCGACCACAGCTTGGTACCGATGGCGGCCAAGGCGGTGGGCATCGATTTCCAAGAACTGGTCTGGCGAATTTTGGAAACCAGTATGGTGGCGAGCGGTGATCAGGCTTAGGACTTTATTGCTCGCGGCCTTGCTGTGCGGCGGCGGTTGGTGGGGCTGGCAAAAAGTCAGTACCGGCATGCTGCGCAACCAGCCGATCCGCTACGTGAAGATCGAGGGCGCCTTTCAATATACCGATAAGGAGCGCCTGAAACAGGTGTTGGCGCCGCAAATGAAGCTGGGTTATTACCATGCCGATATGCAGGCGGTTCATCAGGCCATTAAGGATTTGCCGCTGGTGGACAAGGTGGACGTCAAGCGGGTTTGGCCGGACGCGGTGCATATCAAAATCGTCGAGCACAAGCCGGTGGTTCGCTGGGGAAGCAATGCCTTGCTAAACAAGCAGGGCGATGTGCTGACCCCGGACAATATCGAACCGTTTCGGCATCTGCCGTTGATTACCGGTCCGTCCGGTCAAGAGAAGAAACTGCTGGAAATCATGAAGGGCGTTTATATCGTCTTGAAGGATAAATCGTTGCAGCTGGCGGAGTTTCACGTCAACGAGCGGCGCGCCTGGCGGCTCAAGTTGGCCAGCGGCTTGGAAATGCAGTTGGGCCGCAAGGCGCCGCTGGAAAACATGCAACGCTTTTTAAAAACGATGGATTTGTTGGGCGCCGAGCAAGTGGCCATGATGGCCAGCGTCGATACCCGCTATCCGAACGGATACGCGGTGACCTGGAAACCGGAAGTGGCTGCCATCGATTGGAAAGCCATTGTGGAAAAGAATAAGAACTTGATTTAAACGCTTACAGAGCAAACGAAAATGGCCAAAAAGACAGATCGAAATATTTTAGTGGGGCTGGACATCGGCACGTCCAAGGTCGCGGCCATCGTCGGCGAGTACCGGGGCGGCGATGAAATCGAAATCATCGGCATCGGCACGGCACCGTCCAAGGGCCTTAAAAAAGGCATCGTCGTCAATCTGGAATCGACCGTGCACTCGATCCAACGCGCGGTCGAGGAAGCCGAGCTGATGGCCGGCTGCCAAATCAAATCGGTGTTCGCCGGGATTGCCGGCAGCCATATCAAAAGCCTGAATTCGCACGGCATCGTCGCGATCAAGGAAAAGGAAGTTACCCAGCACGACATCGACCGGGTGATCGATTCGGCGCGGGCGGTGGCGATTCCGGCCGATCAGAAAATCCTGCACATCCTGCCGCAGGAATTCGTGATCGATCAGCAGGAAGGCATCAAGGAGCCGATCGGCATGTCCGGCATCCGTTTGGAAGCCAAAGTACACATGGTGACCAGCAGCGTCAGCGCCGAACAAAACATCGTCAAATGCATCCGCAAATGCGGTTTGGACGTCGACGACATCGTGCTGGAACAACTGGCCTCGTGCTCGGCGGTGTTGACCGACGACGAAAAGGATTTGGGCGTGTGTTTGATCGACATCGGCGGCGGCACCACCGACCTGGCGATTTTTTCGGAAGGCGCGATCAAGCACACCGCGGTGATCCCGATCGCCGGCGACCAGGTCACCAACGACATTGCGGTCGCACTACGTACGCCGACCAAGAACGCCGAGGACATCAAGCGCCAGTTTGCCTGCGCGCTGACCCAACTGGCCGATCCGCAACAAACGATAGACGTGCCCAGCATCGGCGACCGCGAGCCGCGCAAGATCTCGGCGCAAAATCTGGCCGAGATCGTCGAGCCGCGCTACGAGGAATTGATGCTGCTGGTGCAGGCCGAACTGCGCCGCAGCGGTTACGAAGATTTGATCGCCGCCGGCATGGTCATCACCGGCGGCAGTTCGCAAGTGAAGGGTTTGACGGAGTTGGCGGAGGAGATATTCCACATGCCGGTCCGCATGGGTGTTCCGCTGCACGTGTCGGGATTGACCGATGTGGCGGAAAACCCGATTTATTCGACCGCGGTAGGCTTGCTGCTATACGGCAAGGACCATCATGGCCGGGCGTTGGGGTTGAACGAAGAAGGTCTGGATTTGTTTTCGAAAATCAAAAGCTGGTTTCAAGGTAATTTTTAATTGTTTGTCTGGAGGGCGTAAAAATGAAATATGAATTATTGGACAGTAGCGGCACGGCGGTTATCAAAGTCATCGGCGTCGGCGGCGGCGGCGGCAACGCCGTCAATCACATGGTGGAAACCGGCATCGACGGCGTGCAATTCATTTGCGCGAATACCGATGCCCAAGCCCTGAGACAAATGAGCGTGGATACCATCGTGCAACTCGGCGTGGAACTGACCAAGGGTCTGGGCGCCGGCACCCGGCCGGAAGTAGGCCGCGCCGCCGCCGAGGAAACCCGCGAGCGTATTCGCGAAGTCATGGACGGCGCCGACATGGTGTTCTTGACCGCCGGCATGGGCGGCGGCACCGGCACCGGCGCGATCTCGGTCTTCGCCGAAGTCGCCAAGGAACTGGGCGTGTTGACCGTGGCGGTGGTCTCCAAACCCTTCGACTTCGAAGGCACCAAAAAGAAAGCGGTTGCCGAGTCCGGCTTGCGCGACCTGGAAAAACTGGTCGATTCGTTGATCATTATCCCTAACCAAAAACTGCTGCCGACACTGGGCAATAACCGTTCGCTGGTAGATTCGTTCCGGGTCGCCAACGACGTGCTGCTGGACGCGGTACAAGGCATCACCGAGCTGATCACCCATCCGGGTCTGATGAACGTGGACTTCGCCGACGTCCGCACCGTAATGTCCAATATGGGTAGCGCGATCATGGGTACCGGCGTCGCCAGCGGCGAAAACCGTGCCCGTCTGGCCGCCGAAAAAGCCATCGCCTGCCCGCTCTTGGAAGACATCAACCTGCAAGGCGCGCGCGGCATTCTGGTGAACGTCACGTCCAACGGCGACCTGGGCTTGAACGAGTTCGACGAAATCGGCAGCATCATGCATGCGTTCGCGTCCGACGATGCCGACATCAAAATCGGCATGGCGGTCAATCCGGCCATGGGTACCGAAGTTAAGGTCACCGTCGTCGCCACCGGGATGGGCGAAAAAGTCAAGGCGGCCGCGCCGATCAGTCTGGTCAAGAAAGTGGCGGCCGGCGAAGTCGACTACGGTCAATTGGAAAAACCGACCGTGATCCGCCAACAAAAACAGGAATCGGCCCGCGAATCGCGATTCGGCGCTCAACCGCGCAACGATGTCGATCTGGATTACTTGGACGTGCCGGCCTTTTTGAGACGCCAGGCCGACTAAGCAACGCCGGCTTTGCCATGAGGCGACCGGACCGGGGCCAGGGGAGAGCTATCGCATAAACTGTGGTAGACTCCCCGCTTTGTTTTACCTTTTTATCGGCACTTCATGATTAAACAGCGTACCTTAAAAAACACCATCCGGGCCACCGGCGTGGGTTTGCACACCGGCGACAAGGTCTATCTGACTCTGCATCCTTCCGATCCGGACACCGGCATCCGCTTCCGTCGGGTCGATCTGGACCAACCGGTGACAATTTCCGCCCGCCCGGAGAATGTCGGCGAAACCAAATTGTCGACGACGCTGGTACGCGACGGCGTTAAAGTATCCACGGTCGAGCACCTGCTGTCCGCCCTGGCCGGTCTGGGCATCGATAACGCGATCATCGACGTTAGCGCCGCCGAAGTACCGATCATGGACGGCAGCGCCGGTCCCTTCGTGTTTTTGTTGCAATCCGCCGGCGTGGTCGAACAAGACGTGCCCAAGCAATACATTCGCATCAAGCGGGCGATTCGAGTCGAGGAAGGCGATAAATGGGCGGCCTTTGAACCCTTCGAAGGCTTCAAGGTGACATTCACGATCGATTTCGAGCACCCGGCGTTTTCCGAACACTTGAAAACGGCGGTGATGGATTTTTCTTCGACCACCTTCGTCAAGGAAGTCAGCCGCGCCCGTACCTTCGGCTTCATGAAGGACATCGAATTTCTGCGCGAAAACAATCTGGCGCTGGGCGGCAGTCTGGATAACGCCATCGTCGTCGACGACGATAAAGTGTTGAACGAAGACGGTCTGCGCTATGCCGACGAATTCGTCAAACACAAAATCCTCGATGCGATCGGCGACCTGTATTTGCTCGGTCACAGCCTAATTGGCGAATACCAAGGCTTCAAGTCCGGTCATGCGTTAAATAATAAATTGTTGTTGAGCTTGCTCAACGACCGGGATGCTTGGGAAATGGTGACCTTCGACAGTGTCGAGGAAGCGCCGATTTCGTTCATGCACTCCGCTCAGCCATCCGCCCGCGCGGCCGGCTAAATCTCCGCCAATCGGCGGCGGTCAGCGCTCGCGCAACCGCCGCCGCAAGGTCGCTCCCAAGCGGTTTAACGCCGCCGCCAGCTCGTCCCCTTCCGCTCCGCTTTCCGCGGCAATCCGTTCCGCCGTTTCCGGCGTCGGCAAGTTAGCTCGCCGCACGCGCTCAACCGCCTCGGCTTGCAGTATCCTGAGTTGCACGTCGTTGACCGATTGCCGACCGGCTTGCAGACCCAGCGCCAGTATCGCGTCCCGAAAAAACCGAATTTGCGATGCCCAGGCCGCGCTATCCACGTACAGCAACAAGCGGTTACCGGACAGCACGGTATGAAGGACATGCCCCGCCAAGGCTTCCGGCAATACCGCCCTGACTTTAGCCAACAAAGCCTGCTGCTCGCCGAGCCGGGCAAGGCACATCGCCAACGGGCCGATGTCGTATTCGTGAATCGATTTAAACGCGGGTGCGGGTTTCTTCATGCCGGCGGATACCTCTTGGAATCATTGGCGGAGATAGTAACCGGCCCGGCGCGATCCGCCAAACCGGCGGACAGAATCGAGCTGTCCCAAGCTCGGCGTTATGATACGCTGTCAGCATGAGGGTTGGCCGCCGGTGATGGCCGACCGCCGAACCGAAACCACACGTTCAGGAGATTCGAATCATGAAGTCAGCCGTCCGTTTTTTGCTGGCCGTCTGTGTGGCGCTGGCAACGACCCAGCCGGCCGCCGCCGCCGACCTGACCCGGGCCGAAGTTCAACAGCTGTTGGCCAAGGCCGACCAGCAACACCCCGCCGACTTACGCCGCAAGGATTTGAAGGGCGTCGATTTGTCCCATCTGGATTTTCGCCATGCCGACCTGTGGGGCGCCGATCTGCGCCGCGCCGATTTCAATCACAGCAATCTGGCCGGTTTGACGCTGGATTTGACCGTGATGACCGGTATTAATCTAAACGGCGCCAACCTGAGCCGTACCAGCATCTTCGGCGTCAGCCTGATGCATGCCGATCTGCGCGGCGCCGACCTGAGCGGTAGCCGGGTCGTCGCGATCATGGACGGCGCGAACTTGAGCGGCGCCAACATCAGCGGCGCCGATTGGGCCGCCGACATGAAAAACCAATCCATGGGTCTGATGCGCGCCAGCCTGAAAGGTGCCAACCTGAGCGGCGCCAATCTCAGCCAGGCCAAACTCGGCCGAGCCATGCTCAAGCACGCCAAACTGATGCAAGCCAATCTGCGCGGCGCCGATCTCTATTCGGCCGACATGGACGGCGCCGACCTGAGCGGCGCCGACCTGACCGATGCCAATTTTTCGGCGACCAAACTGCACGATGCCATTTTTACCGGCGCTGTCACCGATGGTGCCCGCTTCGACGGCGCCCAACATAAACCCGATTTCCAATAACCGACGAGCTCCGATATGCCAATTCCCGCGCAACTCACCCGGCGTAAATCCGTCGACGCCCTGACCTGCGTCGAGCATGGACTGAAGCAGACCCTGACAGCAAAGGACTTGACGCTGCTCGGCATCGGCGCGGTGATCGGTGCCGGGATTTTCGTGTTGACCGGCATCGCCGCCGCCAAATACGCCGGCCCAGCCATCGTCGTGTCCTTCATTCTGGCCGGCATCGCCTGCGGGCTGGCGGCGATGTGCTACAGCGAACTGGCGGCGATGATTCCGGTCTCGGGCAGCGCCTACAGCTACGCCTACGCGACGATGGGCGAATTGATGGCTTGGATCATCGGCTGGGATTTGGTATTGGAATATGCGTTGGCCAGCAGCACGGTGGCGATAGGCTGGGCCGGTTATCTGACCAGTTTTCTGGATGCGCTGGGGCTGCATCTACCCACTTATCTGACCACGGCCTACTTGGCTAATCCCGAGGCCGGTTTCATTAACTTGCCAGCAGTCTCCGTGATCTTGCTACTGACCGGGCTGCTGGTCACCGGTATCCGCCAATCGGCGATCTTCAACTTCGTGATGGTGTTGATCAAGCTTTCGGTGATCGTGGTATTCATCATTGCCGGTTCCGGACATATTCAAACTCAGAACTGGGCCGACTTCACGCCGTTCGGTTTCGGCGGCGTACTGACCGGCGCCGGCGTGATTTTCTTCGCCTACATCGGCTTCGACGCGGTCTCCACCGCCGCCCAGGAAGCCATCAACCCGCAACGCGACGTGCCGATCGGCATCATCGGCTCGTTGGCGGTCTGTACCTTGCTTTATATTTTGGTGGCCGGGGTGTTGACCGGCATCATTCCGTACACCGAGCTGAACGTGCCGGCGCCGATTGCGCTGGCGGTCGACCATGTCGGCATGAGTTGGTTGTCGCCGATTATTAAAATCGCCGCCATCGCCGGGCTGACTTCGGTGATGCTGGTGTTGCTGATGGGGCAAAGCCGAATTTTCTTCTCGATGGCCAAGGATCAACTGCTACCCCCGCTGTTCGCCCAAGTACACCCTAAATTTCAAACCCCGTATTTATCGACGATTCTGGTCGGCATCGCCGTCTCGTTGCTGGCCGGCTTCATGCCGATCGAGAAACTCGGCGAGTTGGTCAGCATCGGCACGCTGTTCGCGTTCGTGCTGGTGTGCGGCGGAGTCTGGATTTTGCGGAACAGTCATCCGGAAATGGAACGTCATTTTAAATGCCCGGCGGTACCGTACGTGCCGATTGCCGGTATTTTGGTGTGCTTGAGTTTGATGGTAGGCCTGCCGGTCGACACTTGGATCAGGTTGGTGGTGTGGTTGCTGATCGGGTTTTTGATTTATTTCGGTTACGGCATAAAACACAGCCAATTACGCCGCTAGGCTGGGGCGCCGGCCGTGCAATCCCGGTGGAATGCGGGCAAACGCTACGTCCACCGCCAGGAATTCCGACTATATTGTTAGTGCCGAAAGCGCTTCGGTATCGGCCGTCCGCCGCAGTCGATCGGCCGATACCGCAATGCGGGCATCCGTCAGCCCAGGAGTCGTTTATGTTGCAAAGTTTCGGCTACGCCGCCTTCGATCCCCAGTCGCCGTTGCGGCCGTTCGCCTTTCAACGCCGGGAACCGGGCCCTAGCGATGTGTTGATCGACATCGCCTACTGCGGCGTCTGCCACAGCGACTTGCACCAAGTGCGCAACGAGTGGCAAGGTACGACCTTCCCTATCGTACCCGGCCATGAGATCGTCGGCCATGTCGTCGACGTCGGAACCGAGGCCGGGGATTTTAAGCCCGGCGACCGGGTAGGCGTCGGCTGCATGGTGGACTCGTGCGGCACCTGTCCGGATTGCCTGGATCATCAAGAACAGTTTTGCAACGCGACCGTGTTTACCTATAACAGTCCGGACCCGCATACCGGCGCGATGACTTATGGCGGCTACTCGAATCGGATCGTGGTCGACCGGCGTTTTGTGTTGCGGGTGTCGGATACACTGGCGCTAGCCGGCGTTGCGCCACTGCTGTGCGCCGGCATCACCACCTATTCGCCGCTGCGGCATTGGCGGGTCGGAGCCGGCCACAAGGTCGGCATCGTCGGTTTAGGCGGGCTGGGGCATATGGGCGTTAAATTCGCGCACGCCTTCGGCGCCGAGACCGTGTTATTCACCACCACGCCGGAAAAGGCCGCCGACGCGCAACGTTTAGGCGCCCATCAGGCGGTTGTTTCCAAGGACCCGGAAGCGATGCGCCGACATCTCGGCAGCTTCGATTTCATTCTGGATACCGTCGCCGCCGCCCACGACCTGGATGCGTATCTGAGTCTTTTAAAGCGTGACGGTACCTTGTGTCTGGTCGGCGTGCCGGAGCGCCCGCATCCGTCGCCCAACGTCGGCAACCTGATTTTCAAACGCCGTTCGCTGGTCGGTTCCTTGATCGGCGGCATCCGCGAAACCCAGGAAATGCTGGATTTTTGCGCCGAACACCGTATCGTCGCCGATATCGAATTGATCGCAATGCCTGATATCGACACGGCTTATCGGCGCATGCTGAACAACGACGTAAAATATCGCTTCGTGATCGACATGGCGACGCTGCCCGTCCAATAAGCGCGGAGACGGCCATCGCCAATCGTTGCTCCGCGGAACTTTTCGGGCCGAAAATACCGGCCACTTTTATGCCGTTTCCACTCGCGAATTGCCAATGCCGACATCGCCTCGCGCGCTAGCCGCGACCTTGTTTCGCCGTTTCGTATTGACCGCCGCGATCGCGGCCTCGGGTTGGCTTGGTCTGGTTCTGGCGGTACCGCCCGGCTACGCCAGTCCGATCTGGCCGCCGGCGGGTATCGGACTGGCGGCGCTGTTGATTTGGGGAAATCGCGATTGGCCGGCGATTTGGGTGGCGGCTCTGCTGATCAATCTCGGTCACGCCAGCGAGACCCTGGGCCATTTTTCGCCGCAGGTCGGTTACGCCGCGATATCGGTTGCCTGCGGCACCACCTTGCAAACGCTGTTGGCGGCCCAGTTATCGCGACGCTGGCTCTGCCCCGGTGTTCCGGCCTTGAACCGGGGCGGGCAAATTCTCCGCTACACCTTGTTGGCCGGACCGTTGTCTTGCTGGCTGGCACCCAGCGTGGGCGTGACCAGTCTGTGGTATTTCGATCTGCTGACCGAACAGGCCGCGCCGGCGAGTTGGTGGAATTGGTTTGTCGGCGATTGCTTCGGCGCGGTCATTTTGTCGCCGCTGATGTTTTGCCTGTTTGCCCGGCCCCAACCGTTTTGGCGCGGCCGTCTGGCAACGATCGCGCTACCGACGCTGAGTCTGTTGGCGGGTCTGGTCGTGGTTTTCTTTCAGGTACAACGAGTCGAAGAACAGCGACTACGCCAGCAATTCGAGGCGAGCGCCGCCGCAATCGGCAAAGCGCTGGCGGAACACTTCAATCAGGCCGTCACCGCTTCGTTGTCGTTACACAGTCTGTTTCGGGCCTCGAGTTCGGTGGAAGCCGGCGAATTCGCGATATTCGCCGATGGCGTACTGGCCCGGAATCCGGATATTCTGGCCCTGGCTTGGGCGCCGCGAGTTAGCGCGGCCAACCGCGCGGCGTTCGAAGCCAAGCTACGGCTTCGAGCGCCAGCGGCCGATATTAAGGATTTGCAAGCCGACGGCGCGTTGACGCCTGCCGGCACGCGCGATGAATATTACCCGATGTTGTACGTCGAGCCGGCAGCCCCAAATGCCGACCTGAAGGGGATGGATCTCGGCTCCGAACCGAAACGCCGGCAAACTTTGGCCCGAGCCCGGGCCAGCGGCGATCTGAGCGCCGCGACCAACGTGGGTCTGGCGCAATTCGGCGGTCAGGAAAACGGCATGCTATTGGTGATGCCTCTGTTCGAACCCGGCGAAAACGGCGAGCTGGCCGGCTATACCTACACCGTGGTGCGTACCGGCGCGCTGGTCGCGGCCGCGTTGCGGGGCCTGCAAACGCACGGTTTGAATGTGGTGCTTAATGACCCGGACGGCGACGAGGGGGCCTCGGATCTGTTTGGCGTCGCGCACCGCACGATCTCCATGCTGACCGATATTCGACAAAGCCTGACGCTCGGCGATCGCCGTCTGGAAATCGTCGTACAAGCCGACGCCGACTTTATTTCGGAACAATCGTCCTGGCTACCCTGGACCGTCTTGATGGGCGGGGTGTTGTTCGCCGGGTTGTTGAACATCTATCTACTCTCCTCGACCGGACGCGCCGAATTCGTCGAAGCCTTGGTCGAAGCCCGTACCGCCGAATTGGACATCGCCAACGCCAATCTGAAAAAAGCCTTCGCGGATCTGGCCGAACAAGAAGGTAAATTACGCGGACTTTACGAACTGTCGCCGCTGGGTATCGCGCTGCTTGACCCCGCTGGCAACTTGCGGGAGTTCAACGAAGCCTTTCGGGATATCACCGGATACACCAGCGAGGAACTTAACCGCACCGCGCTACCCATGCTGCTTCCCGCCGACCTGACGATAGGCCCCGCCGATAGCAAGCGCTTCAGCCCCTACGAAATCGGGTTTTTACGGCCGGACGGGCGCGAACGGCTATTGCGTTTGAACGGGATGCGGCTGGCGAGCCGCGACGATGCGCCCGCCCTCTGGACCATCGTCGAAGACATAACCGAGGCGCACGCCGGCGCGGAAGTCCTGAGGCAGAGCGAATTGAAATACCGAGAGTTGTTCAACGTTTCGCACGAAGCGGTGATGGTCGTAACGCCCGCCGGATTCGTGGATTGCAATCCGGCCACGCTGGCTCTGTTTGGATACGATAACGCCGCGACCTTTTGCGGTCTGCATCCGGCCCAAGTCTCGCCGCCATTCCAGCCGGACGGTCGCCACTCCTACCCGGCCGCCAACCAAATCATGGCGCAAGCCTTGACCCACGGTTTTCAAGAATTCGAATGGGAACACCTACGCGCCGACGGTACTGCGTTTCCGGCGCAAGTCACCTTGTCCGCGATCTCACTGGACGGTCAGACCGCGTTACAGGCCGTGGTCCGTGACCTTAGCGAGCGAAAGCGCGTGGAGCGCGCATTAATTGCCGCCAAGGAATCCGCCGAAGCAATGGCGCAGTCAAAATCGGCGTTTTTGGCCAATATGTCGCACGAAATCCGCACCCCGATGAATGCCATTCTCGGAATGTCGCTGCTGGCCCTGAACAAACCGGTCAGCGACGAGATTCGCGATTATCTGGAAAAAATCCACGCTTCCGCCGACAGTCTGCTCGGCATACTCAACGACATTTTGGATTTTTCCAAAATCGAAGCCGGCAAATTGGCGATACAGCCGGCACCGTTCAGCCTGCCGACCTTGGTTGAAACCTTGAGAACGCTGTTTGCCGGCAGCGCGGCCGGTAAACAATTGGGTTTCCAGGTGGACTTGGAAGCCGATCTGCCGACGATGGTGATAGGCGACGCACTGCGCGTGCAGCAAGTACTGGCCAATTTGCTCGGCAACGCCGTCAAATTCAGCTACCACGGCGACATCGCGCTACGCTTGCGCCGCGCCGGAACCGCAGGGGAATTGATTCGTTTCGAAGTCGAGGACCACGGAATCGGCATCGCCGAGCAGGATCTGGACAAATTGTTTACACCGTTTTCGCAAATCGACAATTCGATCACCCGCGATTTCGGCGGCACCGGCCTCGGACTGGCGATCAGTCGACAATTGTTAATGTTGATGGGCAGCGATTTTGACGTCCGCAGCAGGCTGGGTAGCGGCACGGTGTTCGGGTTCGAGCTGAATCTGCCTATCGCCGAGACCCTGCCGCCCCCAGCTGTCCCGGAAGCCGGCGCTCGGCATCAAACCGGTCTGGCCGCCGAAATGCGGGCGCGCGGCGCGGCGTTGCGCGGGGCGCGCATCCTGGTGGCGGAAGACAATCCGGTCAATCAACGCGTGGTGTCCGAGTTCCTGCAGCTGGCCGGGATCGCGGTGGATCTGGCCGGCAACGGCCAGCAGGCTGTCGACCTAGTACGTCAACACCGCTACGATGCGGTACTGATGGACATCCACATGCCCTTGGTCAGCGGCTTGGAAGCGACCGCCCGTATTCGAGCCGAATCAAACCAAGCAGACGTTCCGATCATTGCGCTGACCGCCGGCGTGACTAGGGTCGAACAGGAGCGGTGTGCCGCCGCCGGCATGAACGCCTTCATCGCCAAGCCGGTCAAGCCGCTCGAGTTGATCGAACGGCTTTGCGAAGAGCTGGGCCGCCCCTCAATGGTCGACGTTGGGGTAGCGTCAGTCCCGCCGCCGCATGCGCCGGAGTTGGTGAAGTTGAGCGCCGCCGGTTTCGATTTCGGTCCGGTGTTGACGCTGCTCGGCGGCGACGAATCCAGCGTGTTGGAGATGCTGCGCGCCTTTAAAACTCACGCCGAAACCGATATGGCGCGGATCGAGCGGACTGTGGAACGAGGTGATTTGGCTGAAGCTCATCGCTTGTTGCATGCGCTGAAAGGCTCTGCCGGCAATCTAGGCGCCACGGCACTTTACCAAGCGGCGGTCACATTGGACGAAGGGATGAGTCGCGGGATATTGCGGGAAGCCGACTATCGGCGGTTTCGGCTGGCGGGGCGGGAGACTGTGACGGCTCTCGCTAGATTGGATGCGGAGCGGGACGGATAGGCGGCGCGGCTGGCGCACCGCCCAAGCCTTGCGGATTAACGGGCCTTGATCAGTTCGACATCGAAAATCAGCGCCGAATTGGGGCCGATGTCGCGACCGGCGCCGCGCTCGCCGTACGCCAGTTTAGCCGGGATGAACAAACGGTATTTGGCGCCTTCCTTCATCAATTGCAGACCTTCGGTCCAACCGGGAATCACCCGATTCAACGGGAACGAGGCCGGTGCGCCGCGTTTGTAGGAACTGTCGAATTCCTTGCCGTCTATTGTCGTGCCTTGGTAATGGACGGTGACGTTGTCGGTTGGGCCGGGTTGCGCGCCGCTGCCTTCGGTAACGACTTGATATTGCAAGCCGCTGGCCGTGGTGACGACGCCGGGCTTTTTAGCGTTTTCGGCCAAAAAGGCTTCGCCGGCGGCGAGATTTTCAGCGGGGGTAGTGGCGTTGGCCATCGAGAACATGACGAATCCTATAATAAATGCGGTTAAAGTAGCGACGACGCGCTGTTTTACGGTTTTCACGATAACTCCCTGCGGTTTGGTGAACGGTTTAGTTTATCAGTTTTCGGCGTTCAGCTCCTGTCGACAACCGCTTAATTGCGCGTCGTAATTGAGCGCGCGCCGGTGAACTTTTTGCGCGGTATTCAATAGCCAAGGTTTCTGCAAATAGCTGCTACGCCGGTATCCGCCCTGGCCTTCGTGATAAGCCAGATAAAGATGGTGGGTGTCGGACGCGGAAATGCCCAGCATGTCGCGAGTGGTGGCGCAGTACCAGGCCACGAAATCGCAACTGTCGGCAAAGTCTTCGCGATCGGCCCAGTCTTTCCCGGTTTTCCGCCGGTAATCGGCCCAGGTTTCGTCCTTGGCTTGCGGGTAACCGTAGGCGCTGCTGGACCGGAACCAGGGAATAAATCCTAAAATCGTCGGCCTAGGCGGTTCGGCGTCCGCGACGAAGCGGCTTTCCTGATGAATGATGGCCATTTGCACCGCGATGGGCACGCCCCAACGCCGCGCCGAATCGAGCGAGGCCTGGTACCAGTCCTCCTTTTCCCGAAAAATTTCACACAGATTTTCGGTGTTTTTCGGCGGCAGACTGGCGCAGGCCGAGAAAAGCGTTAGACTAACGAAACCGATTAGTTTATTTTTCATGCCCTAATACCCCTAAGTCACTCAGGACTCCCGACCGGAAGCCCCCGCTATCAAAAAGGACAGGCCATGCCCATCGTTGAAAACCGCGCCTACCGAAAAAACCTGACCAGCCAGGGCTTGCTCTATCTCGGGTATCAGGAACATCCGATCAAAATCGTCAATCTCTCGCTGACTGGGCTATTGGCGGAATTGGTGGATACGCCGCCGGGAAACGGCATTAAGGACATATTCAGCGCCCTGCAAGTTTCGCCTATCGTCGATATTTATTTACCGGAAATGCGCGTCGTGGGCGAAGCGGAAGTGGTTAGAGCCGAAGCGACCGAGCAGGGCTTTCAGATTGCGATCGAGTTTCGCCATTTATCCTACGATGCCGACCAGCTACTGTATTCCCGGCGTGCCTACCGCAAGTCGATGACCGAGCCGGGGCATATTGTGCTGGACGGAGTCGATTATGCGTTTAGCACCGAAAACGTTTCGGTCGACGGTTTGATGATCAGGATGTTCGGATTGGTAAAAGTGCAACCGAACAGTATCGCCGACTTCGACTTCAAACATCTGGAACTGCAGGGCCAGGCCAAGGTGATCTGGGTGGAACACGACGAGTTTTCGACGCTGATCGGTCTGCAATACCAACATCTGGCGCGCGGCGATTTCAAGGGTATCCCGAATTTTTCCGTCGCCGGTTTACAAGCCGCGGGCTAGATCGCGCTTGCGCCAGTAGTCCTTGGCAAGCTGTTCGGCCTCCGCTTGACTGCCAGCGCGGCCGAGCAGCTTTAGCGCCACTGCCGCGGTGCCGGTGATCGAGGCCACCGCGAATTCGTCGTCAATCTCGCCGCGCCAGACTCGGGCCAATAATTGCGGGTCCAGTTCTTCGGCTTTCATATGCCGACGCTCGAACAGTGCAGGCCAGACCTCGTCGCTCAGCTCGTCCCCATGCACGCTTTGCACCAAACATTCGACATCCGGGTTACGCTCGGTCTCGCCGCCTTCGCCTTTTAATACCGCCATGTGCGCTTGGTTTAACAACAACGCCGCTTTTTGATGGACCTGGCGATAGCTCGGATGAAATATGCCCTGGATACTGTGACTGGCGTCGAACGGGTTCAGCAATCTGACCAAGGTATGCACCGGCGAGCGCAAGCCCATGACCGGCCGTAGATTGATCATGTCGAACAACTTGGGGCAGATGTGTTCCAACGACAAATAGCTGAAATTACCCCGTTGCAGTTGGTCGGCGGCCTTGGCTATCGACGCCGCCGGCGGTAAGCCCAACGCGTTCAAGACGTTTTCGGTATACAGCCGGCCCTGGGTGTGACCGCCGGCACCGTGCATGAACACCTTGACGCCGTTATCGGCCAGCAGCAAGGTCGACAGCAAAAACCACGGTAAGTGTCGGCGCTTGCCGGCGTAGGACGACCAGTCCAGGTCCACCTGGATGCCATGATCGCAGTGAAAACTCTCCCTCGCGGCCGCGACGAAACCGGCCAGTTCCTCGCAGGTTTCTTCCTTGACCCGCATCAGCATCAAAAACGCGCCGAGCTGGATGGGCTCGACCTGACCGTCGGCCAAAATCATTTTCATCGCCCGATAGGCTTCGTCCTGAGTTAACGGCCGGGCGCCTTTCTTGCCCTTGCCGAGAATTTTGATGAATTCGGCGAACGGGTGTTCTTCGGTAGTCAGCGTCATGACAGGGAAAGCGGGAAGTAGTGGTCGATTAACAACGCGGCGAAGATCAGCATCAAGTAAACGATCGAGTAGCCGAAGGTGCGCATCGCGGTCTTATTGTCCTTCTTGCGCATCATCTGCACCGCGTAATACAAAAAGCCCAGGCCCAACAATACCGCCGACGCCAGGTAAATCAAGCCGGTCATGCCGGTCAGATAGGGCAGCAGCGTGGTGATCAGCAGCAATATCGTATATAGCAAGATTTGCAGGCGGGTGAATTCGACGCCGTGGGTAACCGGCAGCATCGGAATGGAAACCTTGGCGTATTCTTCGCGCTTGGCGATCGCCAACGCCCAGAAGTGCGGCGGGGTCCAGACGAAAATAATCAAGAACAGCAACAGCGCGTGCGGATGTACGTTACCGGTCATCGCCGCCCAGCCCAACACCGGCGGAGCCGCGCCGGCCGCGCCGCCGATCACGATGTTCTGCGGCGTGGCTTTTTTCAGATAGATGGTATAAACAAAGGCATAACCGATTAAGGACAGAAACGTCAGTACCGCCGTCAATACGTTAACCAGTCCCGCCAACAAGCCCATTGCGAACAAACCGATCGCCGCCGCGAACAGCAGTACCTGACGGGAATTCAGCTCGCCGGTCGGCAGCGGCCGGTTGCGGGTACGGGCCATTTCGGCATCGGCCTCTTGGTCGATGAAGTGATTGATCGCCGCCGCCGACGAAGCCGCCAAGCCAATGCCAATCGTGGCATAAACGAACAAGGCCAGCGGCGGCATGCCGGGTACGGCCAGCAACATGCCGACGATCGCGGTAAACACGATCAATGCCACGACTCTGGGCTTGCAGAGTTCCAAATAGTTCTTCCAGGATAACGCGGGTTTGTCCGTCATTCGGCTGCGGATGGATTTCGGTTTCGGCAAACATATAGAATAACAGTGAACCTCTGATTATTAAAACAATCACAGGCGCTCACCATTCCAAGCAACGAGGGAACTATGAAACACAGGCTCGCAGCGTTAGCGCTGCTTTGCCCTGCCATCCTGGCGAGGGCCGAGGACAGCAAGGTACACGAACACGTATTCGGCAATGGCTTGAAACTACTGGTAAAGGAAGACCACCGCTCGCCGGTGGTGGTTTCGCAGGTGTGGTACAAGGTCGGAGCCAGTTACGAACCCGGCGGCATTACCGGCATCTCGCACATGTTGGAACACATGATGTTCAAGGGTACCGAACAATATCCGGCCGGCGAATTCTCCCGAATAATCGCCGCCAACGGCGGCAGCGAGAACGCCTTCACCGGCCAGGATTACACGGCGTATTTTCAGACCTTGGAAAAATCCCGGCTGGAAATCAGTTTTAAGCTGGAAAGCGACCGGATGCGCAACCTGAATCTGAAAGCCGACGAGTTGAAAAAGGAATTGGAAGTCGTCACCGAAGAACGGCGGATGCGCACCGACGACCAGCCGCGCGCCAAAGTCCACGAACAATTCATGGCGACCGCGTTTACCAACAGCCCCTACCAAAATCCGGTGATCGGTTGGCCGTCCGACATCGCCAATTACCAGATCGAAGACCTGCAAGCCTGGTATCAACAATGGTACGCGCCGAATAACGCCACTTTGGTGGTGGTCGGCGATGTCGACGCCAAGCAAGTCGAGCAACTGGCCGAACAATACTTCGCCCCGCTAAAACCCAGCACGATCAAGCCGGTCAAGCCGCAAGCCGAATCCGAACAGCGCGGCGTGCGCCGGATCACCGTCAAGGCGCCGGCCAAATTGCCTTACGTGATGCTGGGCTACAAAGTGCCGGTCTTGAACACCGCCAAACCCGAATGGGAAGCTTACGCGCTGGAAGTGCTGTCCGGCATCCTCGACGGCGGCGACAGCGCCCGCTTGCCGGCCCGTTTGATCAGGGGCAAGCAGGTCGCGGTATCGGCCGGAGCCGGTTACGACCTGACTTCGCGACTGTCCGATTTGTTTCTGTTGGAGGGCACGCCGGCCGAAGGCAAAACCGTATACGACTTGGAATACGCCCTGCTCGACGAGGTTTATCAACTGAAGAACGAGCTGATCGACAAAGAGGAATTACAACGCATCAAAGCTCAGGTACTGGCCAGTTCGGTCTACCAAAAAGACTCCAATTTTTATCAAGCCATGCAACTCGGCACGCTGGAAACGGTTGGCATCGGCTGGCAAAAGTCCGACGACTACGTTGCCAAGGTCAATCAAGTCACCGCCGAACAGGTGCGCGAAGTCGCGCGTAAATATTTGATCGAAGACACCTTGACCGTCGCCTACCTCGATCCGCAGCCGATCACCGAATCGGCCAAACCGAAAAAACTGTCAGGAGTCCGTCATGCGTTTTAATTTATTCGGTCTGATTCTGCTGCTGCTCAGCCAGTCGGCTTGGGCCGCCGCCAAAATCGAACATTGGCAAACCGCGCAAGGCAGCCGGGTTTACTTTGTACATACCGGCGGCCTGCCGATGGCCGACATTCGGGTGGTGTTCGACGCCGGCAGCGCCCGCGACGGCGCGCAATTCGGCATCGCCTCCTTGACCTCGGCCTTGCTCGACAGCGGTGCGGCAAACTTGAGCGCGGACGACATCGCCCAGCGTTTCGAGTCGGTCGGCGCGCAGTACGGCGCCGGCGTCAGCGAAGACATGGCCTGGCTGTCGGTGCGCACCCTGACCGACCGAGCGTTATTCGACAAGGCGTTGGCGACTTTCGAAACCGTGCTCAGCCAACCGGCGTTCAACGAAGCCGATTTTCAGCGCGAAAAAGCCCGCACCTTGGCCGGCCTGAAACATCGAGAGGAATCGCCCGGCGAAATTGCCGGCATCGCGTTCAACAAAGCGGTTTTTGGCGACCACCCCTACGCGCATCCGGAAGCTGGTTTGATCGAAACGGTCGCGCCGTTGACCGCTGCCGATTTGAAAGCCTTTTACCAGCGCTATTATGTGGCCTCTAACGCAATGGTCGTTATCGTTGGCGACTTGAGCCGGCAACAAGCCGAGCAAGCCGCCGACCAATTGTTGACCAAGCTGACACAGGGCGAAAAACCGGCCGAAATTCCGCCGGTAACCATGCCCAGCCAGACCAGCGAACAACACATCGAATTTCCGTCGACCCAAACCCACGTGTTGGTCGGCCTGCCAGGTACTTATCGCAAAGACCCGGATTACTTCGCGCTTTACGTTGGTAATCACATCCTGGGCGGCGGCAGCATGGTGTCGCGTTTGTTCGAAGAAGTCCGGGAAAAACGCGGCCTGGCCTACGGCGCCTACAGCGTGTTCGCGCCAATGTATCGGCAGGGACCGTTCATGATGAGTTTGCAAACCCGCAACGATCAGACCGGGCAGGCCTTGCAGGTGCTGCGGCAAACCTTCGCCGAGTTTTTGGCGAAAGGCCCTAGCGATGCCGAACTGACCGCCGCCAAGCAGAACATTACCGGCGGCTTCGCGCTACGCCTGGATACCAACGCCAAGCTCAGCGACTACGTGGCGATGATAGGCTTTTACCAACAACCCTTGGATTATCTGGACACCTTCCAGAGTAAGGTCGAAGCGGTAAGCGTCGAGCAGATCAAGGATGCCTTCGCGCGCCGGGTGAAACCGGAGTTGCTGCAAACCGTTACGGTCGGCGGCGCGGCCGCCAAACCCACACCCGCGAAGCAAGCCAAAGCAACCGAGGCCGAGGCCGAGGCCGGCGAATAAGCATGGCGAACCGGATACGCATCATCGGCGGCCAGTGGCGCGGCCGGCAAATCCTGTTCGAGGACGCGCCGGGCTTGCGGCCGACGCCGTCCCGGATTCGGGAAACCTTGTTCAATTGGTTGCAGCTTGATGTCGCCGGCAGCCGCTGCCTGGATTTGTATGCCGGTAGCGGCGCGCTGGGTTTCGAAGCGGCCTCGCGAGGCGCCAAGGAAGTCTGGCAAGTGGAAAACCATCCGAACGCCTGCCGCTGGATCAGAGACAACGCCGGCAAGCTCGCGACCAGCTCGATCAACTTGGTCGAGCGGGACGTGTCGACCTTTTTGCAAGGCCCCGCGCGGGCCTTCGATCTGGCGTTTCTCGATCCGCCGTTCGGCCGTGACTTGGCCGGCCCAACTTGCGAGTTGCTGGAAACCGCCGGCTGGTTGAGCGTTTATGCAAAAATCTACGTCGAAACAGAAAGCAATCGACCGCTGCCGGTCTGGCCGGACGGTTGGCGGTTATTGAAGGCCAAGACGGCCGGCGAAGTCGCCTACAGCCTGTTGCAACGCTGCTAAGGCTTTCGCAATCCGGATGGGTTAAAATGCGCGCCTTTTTCCTATGGCCCCAAATCCATGAACATTACCGCGATTTACCCGGGTACCTTCGATCCGGTTACCAACGGCCATCTGGATCTGATCGCCAGAGCCTCCCGACTGTATCGGCAAGTGATCGTCGCGGTGGCGGTCAGCAAGGGCAAGAATCCACTATTCTCGTTGGACGAGCGGGTGGCCTTGATTCGCGAGGTCGCCAGCGAATTCCCGAACGTCACCGTGATCGGCTTCGACACCTTGTTGGTCGATTGCGCCCGTAAGCACCAAGCCAGCGTCATCATTCGCGGCTTGCGGGCCGTTTCGGACTTCGAATACGAATTTCAATTGGCGGGAATGAACCGCCGGCTCAATCCGGATATCGAAACCGTATTCCTGACCCCGGCCGAACAATACGAGTTCATCTCGTCGAGCATGATCCGCGAGATCGCCCAATTGCACGGCGACGTGTCCAGTTTCGTGCCCGAGCCGGTCAAACAACGTTTAATCGCAAAATTTAAATCGGAGTAACCATGGCACTGCTTATTAGCGATGAATGCATCAACTGCGACGTCTGCGAACCGGAATGCCCGAACGGCGCCATTTCGCAAGGCGAGGAAATCTACATCATCAACCCCAGCTTGTGTACCGAATGCGTCGGCCACCACGACAAGCCGCAATGCATGGAAGTCTGTCCGGTGGACTGCATTTCCAAGGACCCCGGCGTCGTCGAGGATCAGGACAGTCTTTACCGCAAGTATTTGAAGCTGACCCGTTAATTTCGGCCGACTCGACGTCCGCTCGCGACCACTAAGTGGACGATGCGACGTCGATACCCGCCGAATGTTGGGATTATCGAAACATGTGATTCGCACCGCCGAGCCTAAGCCGATCGCCAGCCGGTTGCACGACTATTTGGAAATCGCCCGTCTTTACGGTTATTGCGTGAAAGTGGCGCCGAGAAACGGCCGAGTACTAGAGGGCAATGGCGTCGATACCGTCACAATCGCCGACAAGCGCGAGGTTTTATTGTTGGACACCGACGGCATCGAAGCCTTGACTTTGGCGAAGCTGGAAATGCCGACACCGGGTGCGACGTTTACCGACCAAGCGTTTTTGAATAACTTAATTGGCGGCCTGAGCCGCGGCCCTCGGTGTGTCTGTAAATGCCGAGGGAAAAATCTATACGATCTTAATCTTGAACGATTGCGCGGCTTAGCGTGGCGCCGGGGCGGCGCGATTACCCCGCCCCAGCGATACCGACCATTTAGCGCCCGATCGCGTAATAGCCCAAACCGAACTGTTTGACCAACCGGGGTTCGTACATATTCCGGCCGTCGAAGATCACTTTATCCTTCAATTGCTTGCTCAGATCGTCGAAATCCGGGCTGCGGAACTGTTTCCACTCGGTAACGATGATCAGCGCGTCGGCGTCGTTTAAGGTATCGGTCTGTTTAGGGCAATAAACCAGTCCGGCTTTGTCGCCGTAGATGCGGTGGGCTTCTTCCATCGCTTCCGGGTCGTAAGCTCGTACCGTGGCGCCAGCCGCGATCAGGGCTTCCAGCAAGACTCGGCTGGGCGCTTCGCGCATGTCGTCGGTGTTGGGCTTGAAGGCCAGGCCCCACAACGCGAAGGTTTTGCCCTTGACGCCGTCGGGATAGTGCGCGGAGATTTTTTCGAACAAGCGGTGCTTTTGCCGGTCGTTGACATTTTCGACGGCGCTCAACAATTCGGCATGATAGCCGTAGTCGCGAGCGGTGCGTTCCAGCGCCTTGACGTCTTTGGGAAAGCAAGAGCCGCCGTAGCCGCAGCCGGGATAAATGAAGCTGTAACCGATCCGGCTGTCCGAGCCGATCCCGTGACGAACGTGCTCGATGTCGGCGCCCAGACGCTCGGCCAGGTTGGCTAGTTCGTTCATGAAACTGATTTTGGTGGCCAGCATCGCGTTGGCGGCGTATTTGGTCAGTTCGGCGGAGCGAATGTCCATATTGATGACCCGCTCGCGGCTACGGTTGAACGGCGCGTACAAGGCTTTCAGCAACTCGGCGGTGCGCGGATTGTCGGTGCCGATGATGATGCGGTCCGGCTTCATGAAGTCGTCCAGCGCCGAACCCTCTTTCAGGAATTCCGGATTGGATACCACGTCGAATTCCAAGGCTTCGCCGCGTTGCGCCAGGACATCGACCACGACTTGCTTGACTTTGTCGGCGGTACCGACCGGCACCGTGGACTTATCGACGACGATTTTGTAATCGGTCATGTGCTCGGCAACGCTTTTGGCCACCGCCAACACGTATTTCAAGTCGGCGGAGCCGTCTTCGTCCGGCGGCGTGCCGACCGCGATGAATTGAAATAAACCGAAATCCACGGCTTCCTTGACGTCGGTGGTGAAGCTCAAGCGGCCGGCAGCCATGTTGTCCTTAACCATTTCTTCCAGACCCGGCTCGTAAATCGGGATAATGCCTTGTTTCAAACGTTCGATTTTGCTGGCATCGACATCCATGCACATCACTTGGTTACCGACCTCGGCCAAGCAAGCACCCGTTACCAAACCTACATAACCGCTGCCAAACACTGTAATTTTCATTGTTACACCTTGTAAACTAATTGGAATTTCGCTGTTGTTTCAATCGGTACAGCGCCGAAATATCTTCGTCGCCATAACCCTTAGCCATTAACTTGGCGTAGTCCGCCAAGGTCATTACCGTCAACGGACTGGCCATGCCGGCATGCTGCGCCATCTGCTGGGCGATCTTCAGATCCTTGTGATGCAGGGCGAGTTTGAAGCCCGGCGGGAACAAGCCTTGCGTCATCGTTTTGCCCCGGTGATCCAAAAACCAGTTGCCGGCGGCGCCACCGGCGATGACGTCGATCACTTTATCCATCGGCAAATCCTGAGCGTCGGCAAACGCCAGCGCTTCGGTCACGGCCTGATTGATGCCCGCCACCATGATTTGATTGACCGCCTTACAGGCTTGGCCGGCACCGACTCCGCCCAGATGTTCGATGCGCTTGGTCATGGCCGCCAATAGCGGACGAACCCGCTCCAGCACCTGGGCATCGCCTCCCACCATCATCGCCAAGCTGGCGTTACGGGCGCCTTCGACGCCGCCGGACACCGGAGCGTCGAGGAAGTCTGCGTGCCGGGCCGCTAGCCTTTGCGCGGCCTGACGCGCGGTATCACCGGACACCGTGGACATGTCGACCACCACACTCCCGGCCCGCACGGTTTTACAAATCGCGTCGACCACCGCCAATACATCTTTGTCGGCCGATACGCAGACAAACAGCACTTCGACCCGCGCCGCCATTTGCTCGATGCTCTCGCAGGCTTCGATGCCGAGTTCGGCGGCCAGCGCCGAGGCTTTGTCGCCGCTACGATTATAAACCGCCGCCAAGTGGCCGGCCCTGGCGAGGTTAATCGCCATGCCCCGCCCCATGGCGCCCAAACCGATAAAACCCGCTTTCATTCGTACTCCGTTGGCTTGCGTCGGCTAACGCCGTTATTTATCCAGATAAGTATAGGCGTTTAGTCCGACCAGCAATTCTTGCTCGAAAGCGTGCTTTTGCTCGGCGCTTAACGGGGCCTGGTCCAGTTTGCGCCGGTAGGCCGCTTTCAATGCGGTGGTATCGATATGCACGTAATCGAGCAATTCGCTGACATCCTCGCCTTCCATGAATTCGCCGAAGCGGTAACCGTCGCCGTCCAGTTCGACGTTAATCGAATGGGTGTCGCCAAACAGATTATGCATGTCGCCCAGAATTTCCTGGTAGGCGCCAACCATGAAAAAGCCGATCAAATAATCGTCGCCGGCGGCGATGGCATGCA
>NZ_LUUK01000165.1 GCF_001644025.1 Methylomonas koyamae | reverse complement strand
TAAAGGACCGCTTACGTTTTCCAAACTGAATCGCCAACTGATCCAGTCGGTTTGCCGACACCTGCCGGTGCCGCGCTGGAACGGGTTGCGCGTGGTGGCCGGCGACGGCTCCAAGATGCGGATGTTCTTGCAGGATGCCACCCGTCGGGCAATGCGCGATGTGGCGGCTTTTGCCTTGTATCTGCCCGGACTGGAGATGACGCTATCGTTTCAGCTTTATTCGGCCAAGGATGCCGAGCGGCAGATGTTGTTCGAGCATCTTGATCAGCTCGAACGCGACGATTTGTTGGTGCTCGATCAAGGCTATCCCGCCCGCTGGCTGATCGCCTATCTGGTACAACAAGGCATTCCGTTCTGCATGCGCGTCGATGAAACCGGTTTTGCCGCCGTTAAAGCCTTTCTGCGCTCAGGATTGGACGAGCAAATCATCACCATCGGCGTACCCAAGGCGATCGACTGCCTGGATTACGGTGGTTTGCCCTGGCCTTCCGAGGTGCGGCTGTTCAAAGTCGTCACGCCCAATGGCCGCATTCACGTGATGCTGACGTCCTTATTGGATGGCGGCGCTTTTCCTGCCGCTGATTTCACGGCGCTTTATCACAGCCGCTGGCGAATCGAAGAGGCCTTCAAGCGCCTCAAACACCGCTTGGCATTGGAAAACACGTCCGGCTTATCCTGGCTGGCCGCACAACAGGATTTCGGCGCCAAAATCCTGGCCGATAAGCGCCTTACAAAAAGTTAGAGTGTATTTTTGGTGTCGCGTCCCTGGGTGGATGCTGGACTGAGAGCCATCTATACATTCAGACTTGTTGTTAGTCGCTTAACCTGCATGCCTTGACCGTGCTGGAAGCCGAACGGAAAATCGACATCGCCGAGCACTACAAAATCAACCGAACCTATGCGTTCGCGCATCTCAAGCACTGTTTTCCGCGCTGGTTGCTGGTCGCACTGCCGACCGCCTGGCAGTTATGCAAAACCCTGACTGAACTGGCCAGGAACCTGATCAAGTTTAAGCCGGGTGCAACAAAACCCAGGCCAAAGCACCCCAAGCCTAATCAAAAACATGCGTACAAATCAACTTGTTGAGGCTTAAGTTGAGAGGGTTGCGTTTGAGCTACGGGGAACACGGATTCAGGGCTTAAACAGAAATTTACCAAACTCTAGCGCCAAATTGATCTTGCCCCCTCCCCAAATTTCACCTGCTTCATATGCGTCGATAGCATTTTTACTTCCATTAATAATCTCATAAAAAACTTTTCGGGTTGTTGAAATTACACAATCACATTCAACAGTATTATCTAGAAACCTTACACCATTGCTATTGCTTTCGATAATCCAAACTCCGCCTTTATCACCAGTAATCTGAATCTTACAAATACCCCGCACTCTATCAGAGTTTGTTACATTTGAAAAAATACGTTGCAACCGAATTTCATTAAAAAAGTCATTCAACGCAAGATCGAAGTTGTTAACATTATCCTCTTCACTGGTAGCTGCGTAGAAATCACTAACAGATGGATAACCCAATTCTGAATGAACACTATCTATACGGGGAACGAAATATTCAGGTATTGATGCCACAGGAATTGTCCTGCCTCCACCAACTGAGTCCGCATGAATGTCTTTTGAAAACCAAACCTTAGGATCACCATTTCCAAAGTCATGCGAAACACTAAATACAGACTTTATCAGATCACCCCCTAAGTCCTCATCTAAAAAATCAAAAAGCTCACCCAAAACAGCCTGTGGGTTCTGAACTAACGTTTCATAACTTATTCGAAAAGTTCTCTCTGGACTATCCTTTTCAAACTCCAATATCTTAACGGTTTTATCAAGCCAATTCTCCACCATCGCTGCAACAAAATTTGTGGGATGCTTACGAATATATCCAGTCAATTCAGGCATATACCCAAGGGCGCTAATTTTTAAACAAGAGTGAACAACATCTAGGCAGTTTCTGGTCAAAATTATATATTTCGCGTCTGGGAATATCTTAGCCAGATTATAAATATAATTAACATTAACAGTAGATTTTTCACACCACCTCGTTTTACCTTTCCCTGCTGCGTAACGTCCCAGCAAGTTATCTATCACGCTTCGAGTTTCATGTATAGCAAGTCTTTCCCTAGATTGCTCATCGCGAATATTTTTCAATTTACCCAGGGAGAAATATGTTGTCATGTATAAATCGCTACACAAGGGCCCTAGATGTAAATGGCCTGGACTACAAATATTTGGATGCGTATCAATAATACACCTTAACATAGTTGAGCCAGAACGAACGCAGGACAAAATAAAAATTGGTCGGCTTTTAAAGCTCATAAAAATCCTAAAATTATAAAACACAAAAAATAAATACCTTTAACAAGGCCGCAAAAACGCAAACAATATCATGACAAATCCGCTGCAAAACCTAGAATACCAAAAAAAACTAACGGAGCCTTTATGAATAAAACACATATTTTTTACCAATAATGAAGTCAACTTTTTGTAGGCGGATACCCACGGAGTTTTTTTAAAAAAACTAATAAGGGGAACTTTATAATAATTAAGCGATTAGCAAAAGTTAGTCTGAATTACCGGAGAGTCGCTATTTTTGCCGAAAGGTTTTTCGAGCATCCCAGCAGGAAAAAATCGGCAAAAATCACGCGACCGTTTATGCCTTCGGCGGCCCGATTCGTCAGCGTCTCCTTGTTTCGATCCAATAAGGGGATCGATACGGCTATCGCAAGACTTGATTGAGTCTCGCGATGCCTTGCAGGTTTTCTCATCGGGAAGTGGAGGCCTTAGGGCCTTCAACTTCCCTCAGAACCATGCGTACGGGCCGTACACGGGTCCTCACGTAAGACGAATCCATTGAAAAGCAGCAAACCGATGCGCTAACTGCCGCCGGTCGGATCGTATTTCCTGCCCCATCAGGTTAATTAACCAACTGTTCGGATAGACTCTCGTTACAACACGAGTCGCTGAGAGCGCGCCTATCGTTTCTGGTTGTAAAACACCGTCTGGGCGACTTGCTTTCGCGGTCTACCTGGTTTGACCAAATGTCAATATAAAGGCTGTTTACGCTTCTGTTAGCTGACCAGTCTCGCTCGTAACCATCGCCAGATATGAGCTTCGATTTTCCTCAGTTGAGATGGATACTGGATCAGAAAGTAGTAGTTGGCCAAGCCCACATACCAGTGAATCCCCCTTAGGTAGCAATTCAGAGTTTCTTTGGACACTTTTGCCTGCGCCTACATATTCCCTTCTCACAGGACGATGGCTGGACTTCCACCAGCTAGCTGACCTACCGTGTAAGCCAAACCGCTCAAGTTCCGCTTCCAAGATTTTCAGCGAATGCGATAAGGAGCCTCTGAAAAACTGCCGTTTTGAGTAGTAGTCATTTCGAAAGCAGATAAAAAATTCAATAATCGTCCGTTTTTTCCATCAAAACAGCCGTTATTTGTCGAAAACAAGCCCTTCTCCGGGCCTATTTTCAAATTCCAGACGCAATCAGGCTGCGACGTTCATACGCATCGCCGCGCGGTACGTTGGCAATGGCCGTCAAAAAGGTCAGACGGGCGGCGTTTTTAGCCAAGCCGCGATAGCGGTTCTTGGCATAACCAAACCGAATTTTAATGTCCCGAAACACGTGTTCGACCTTGGCGCGGCGACTAGCCAGTTCGCGCGCGGCTTGGCGAAGGCTCTGGGCCTGTTCGCTCTCGT
>NZ_LUUK01000164.1 GCF_001644025.1 Methylomonas koyamae | reverse complement strand
CCTGAGCGGAGCCGAAGGGATTCGAGTGGCAAGCGCTAGATTCTGATCGTTTTGCCTGCAACGCAAAAAACCATGCGCGCAAGTTTCTCCGTCTTGGGTGCTCGGAAGCCGGCGTCCGTTCGAATCTAAAGGGCGACAACGACGCCGCCGTTCGGATTGCTGAGCGGGTAGGTTGCGCTTTGGCGACCTTTCGCGTTCGTCCCGCCCAATTTTTTGGCTTTGTCTGTATAATCGCCGCCAGAGTTGGCCGAACAGTCGCCGTTTCGCGTAAGCGGGAGGGAGGAAAGTCCGGGCTCCATAGGGCAGGGTGCCAGGTAATGCCTGGGAGGCGCGAGCCTACGGAAAGTGCCGCAGAAAATATACCGCCTGGTTCGAATCGAACCCGGTAAGGGTGAAATGGTGCGGTAAGAGCGCACCGCGCAACTGGTAACAGGTGTGGCAGGGTAAACCCCACCCGGAGCAAGATCAAATAGAGGAGCATTGGCGTGGCCCGCGCTGTTCCTGGGTAGATTGCTTGAGCGCTTGGGTGATCAAGCGCCTAGATGAATGGCTGTTCACGACAGAACCCGGCTTACAGGCCAACTCTTTCCCTTCTTTTGCAATCCGCAAAATATTCCATGACATCCAAGACCGACGAATTTTTCCGGAAGGCGGAGCAATTGATTGCCGCCGGCCGTTTCATCGACAGCAAGGGCTGGGTGCCGGCGACCAGCGGCAATTTTTCGGCCAGACTTTCCGACGGCAATATCGCGATTACCGTCTCCGGCCGCCACAAGGGCCGGCTGGAACCGGACGACATCATGTTGATCGACAGTCGCGGCCAGTCGCTGGACGGTAAGAAGCCGTCGGCGGAGACCTTGCTGCATACCTCGATTTACCAACGTTTTCCGCAAGTGCAAGCGGTGTTGCATCCGCATTCGGTCAACGCCACGCTGACGGCGCGCCTGTTTCAACACGAAATCGTGCTGGAAGACTACGAATTGTTGAAGGCCCTGCCCGGCATCGCCACCCACGAAACCCGGATCGTCGTGCCGATTTTCGCCAACGATCAGGATATTCCGCGCTTGGCGGCCAGGGTCGAGGCCTATATGGATGCCCACGACGATGTCCACGGCTACATCATCGCCGGCCACGGGTTTTACACGTGGGGCGCGTCGGTGGACGATGCCTTGCGCCATTTGGAAGCACTGGAGTTTTTATTCGACATTGAAATTCGCCTACATGGAGTAACACGCTTATGAGCGCTTTAACGATTTTTCCCGCCGGCCAACCCGATCAAGGCCGCACCTTCCGCGAGTTTGCCGACATCGCCGATCGTTTGCGCGATTTAGGCGTGCAATTCGAGCGCTGGCAAGCCGAGCAAGCGTTCGGCGCCGATGCCGATAGCGACATGGTTTTAAGCGCTTACCAAGCTTCGATCGACCAACTGAAACGGCAATACGGTTTTCAGTCGGTGGACGTGATCAGTCTGAACGCCGAGCATCCGAACAAGGAGGCTTTGCGGCAGAAGTTTTTATCCGAGCACACCCACAGCGATTTCGAAGTACGCTTCTTTGTGGAAGGCCGCGGCCTGTTTTACTTGCACGTTGGCGATCAAGTCTATGCGGTGCTGTGCGAACAAGGCGATCTGATCAGCGTGCCGGCCAATACCACGCATTGGTTCGATATGGGCGAAAACCCGGCATTTAAATGCATCCGCCTGTTCACCACCGAAGACGGCTGGGTGGCCGAGTTTACCGGCGACCGCATTGCCGAGCGCTTTCCGACCCTGGATCAATACCTGGCCACGCTATGATAGAAGCCATCGTCACCGATATCGAAGGTACTACCTCGTCGCTATCCTTCGTCAAGGAGGTGTTGTTTCCTTACGCGCGGACGCATTTGGCCGATTATGTCGCAAGCCACGCCGACGAGCCGCAAGTTCGGACGTTGTTGGACGATGCTGCTCAATTGATGGGCGGGACGCCGGATCGGGCCGCGATTGTCGAACAATTGCGAGCCTGGATAGACGCCGATCAAAAGATTACGCCTTTGAAATCCTTGCAAGGCTTGATCTGGTTGGACGGCTACCGCAACGGCGATTTCACCGGTCACATTTATGAGGATGCGGTACGCAATCTTAAGGCTTGGCATGCCCAGGGCTATCAGCTGTACGTGTACTCGTCCGGCTCGGTGCAGGCGCAAAAATTGTTGTTCGGCCATAGCGATTTCGGCGATTTGACGCCGCTGTTTTCCGGCTACTTCGATACTCACATCGGCGGCAAGCGCGAAGCCGAGTCCTACCGGCGTATCGCCGCCGCGCTGGGTTTACCGTCCGACCGGATTTTATTCCTGTCGGACATACGCGAAGAACTGGATGCGGCTCGCGAAGCCGGCATGGCAACGCGCTGGTTGGTGCGCGAGCAAGTCCCCAATCCCGATGCGGAACATCCGCAAGTCGCCGATTTCGACGCCGTGCGGCCCTGACCACGGCCGGCGGCCATGAAAATTGCGATCCTGTCCCGCGACGCCACTCTGTATTCCAGCGTGCGGTTGGTCGAGGCCGCCACGGCGCGCGGACATCAGGCCAGGGTGTTCGACCCGACCCATTGCTATATGAACATCACGTCGATGAAGCCGTCGATCCATTACATGGGCGAGGATTTGTTGAGTTACGACGCGGTGATTCCGCGCATCGGCGCGTCGATCACCTTTTACGGCACGGCGGTATTGCGCCAGTTCGAGGTGATGAACACGTTCACGTTGAATAACTCGGCGGCGATCAGCCGTTCCCGCGACAAACTGGCATCCAGCCAATTATTGGCCCGCAAAGGTATCGATCTGCCGATTACCGCGTTCGCGCACAATCCCGACAACATCGAAGACCTGATCGCCGAAGTCGGCGGCGCGCCGCTGGTGATTAAATTGGTGGAAGGCTCGCAAGGCATCGGCGTGGTGCTGGCCGAAACGCATAACGCCGCGCATAGCGTGATTCAGGCCTTCATGGGTTTGAACGCCAACATCATGGTGCAGGAATTTATCCAGGAAGCGGCCGGCAGCGACATTCGCTGTTTTGTCATCGGCGAAAAGGTGGTGGCGGCGATGAAACGCCAAGGCCGCGAAGGCGAGTTCCGCTCCAATCTGCATCGCGGCGGCAGCGCCAGCGTGGTCCGGCTGACGCCGCAAGAACGCGCCACCGCGGTCGGCGCCGCGAAAGTGATGGGTTTGGATGTCTGCGGCGTGGATTTGCTGCGTTCCAAGCGCGGACCGTTGGTGATGGAAGTCAATTCCTCGCCGGGGCTGGAAGGTATCGAAAAAACCTGTGGTAAGGACATCGCCGGCTTGATGATCGAATATATCGAAAAAAACGCCAAAAAAAAGCCGGCATAAGTTCGGCTGTTTACTGGGTCAGCGGAACGAAGCGGTAGCCGCGATCCGTTTGCCAGGACAAATACACGTCCCGGTCGTCTCCGATCAGAAAGGCGTCATCGGCCTTGCCTGTCGTGGTTGCCAAGGTTTCTGCCGGCGACCAGCTTTCGCCGGAATCGCCCGAGTGCAGGTGCCTCACTATATTCCGATTGCCGTCGAATTCGGACCAAACCACCCAAACTTGTCGGTCTTTGGCTAGCACGTGGGGGTGTTTGGCGCCGGCGCCGCCAAATGGATACGGCGGGGAAAAGTCTCGGCCCTGATTGATCGAGCGGGTATAAAACAGGCCCGGCCGGGATTCGGTGCCGCTAAACCAGACCACATGATAGGCGCCGTCGTCGATGGACAGCGCCGGGCCGTGGTGAGGACAGGCGTCGATTTTCCAGTTTGCGTTTTCGACGCGCTTGACGGGGCCAGGCGTGTCCCAGTCTACGAATTTGTCGATGGCGTGATCGCGGATGCCGCCGTCGAAAACATGCCGCCAAAGGACTACCGGCAGATTGTCGCTGTCGATCTCGGTACCCAGACGGCAGCATTCGCAACTGTGAGGGGCCAGTATCCGGTTGGGTTGAAAGCTTTGTCCGCCGTCCCGCGACCAAGTGAAATAGACCGCCGAGCCGTCGAAGGGCCGATTTTCGGCTTTGGCCTTGTCCTTATCGCGAGCGTCCAGCCATGCGATGAAGACTTCGCCATTTTGCCCGACCGCAAGGCTGTCGAAGCGGTGGCCGGTGATATTGGGATCGTCGTTGATCGTGACCGGTTTGCTAAAACTTCGCCCGCCATCGTCGGAACGAGAAAATCGAATGTGCCCGCTATGGCGTTTTTCCAGATTCTGGGTCCAAGTCACGAATAAATTGCCTTGTCGATCGGTTTTGATTTTGGGCCGATACTCGCCGTGCGAGGCGACGGCTTCCGGTTCGGCATTGACCCGCGATGGCTCGGAGAAGTGCCGGCCTTTGTCGGTCGAGGACTGTAAATAAACGTGCTTGTCGTTGGCCCAGACGATCCAAAGCGTGCCGTCGGCGTCGAAGGTCGGCGTGACGGTATCCGAGCAAGCGCGATGGGGTGTCGGTGCCGGGCAAGCCGGCGCCGGGTCGGCGGGCGATGCTTCGGCCAAGGTTGGCGATTCGGTCGATAGCGGTTGTCCGGCGCAGCCGTTAAATAGCCAAAGCGCCGCGATTGCAAAAACACAGGTTTTTTTCATGGGGTGAAGTGTTTAGCCGGCGCTTCGGTCGTGCTTGCGGAAGTCGGCGGCGGTTGTCGGGCGGGGCTGCTTCCAATAGCCCCGCTGTTTCGGGTCCGGGCCGCTGGGTAGCGGACATCGGCTGTTCGGTGGCGGGTTTGCCGTCTAGAACTTGTAGCCGATTTGAGCAAAGAATGTCCGTTGCGGCAACGGATGGTTAAAGAAGGCTTGATAGTCGTTGATATTGTCGACCCCCGCCGAGATATGTCCGGCGTTGTTGAAGCGGTAGGTGGCTTTCAGATCGACGTAGACCGATTCGGTAAAGGCCGCGTAATAGGGCAATTGCAGATCCTTGTTGTCGAGCTGGGCGTACATTCTGCCTTGGTAGCGGGTACCGACCGAAAAGTCCCAGTCTTTGCCGTAGTGGTAGGTCGTTAACAGGTTGGCTCGATAGTCAGGTAGCAGCGGAAAGCTCTTGCTGACGTAATTGACGTTGGCATCGTTCTTCAGAATCTTCGAATTCAAAATCGTCGTATCCAGTTTGATGTCGAAATTCGAGTCGAATACCCGGTCTTGGTTGATTGTCAGATCGATACCGTTAATTTCCACTTCGTCTATCGACGCCAACAGGCTGCTGAAGTTACTGGCGTTCAGGTTCAAGCCGCCCGGCCCGAAGGTAGCGGGGTCTTGAGCGATCAATAACGAGTTGGAGATCGTCGAACTGTAAATGGCGTTGCGCACGTTTTCATGGAACAGATTCAAGCGGATATACCCGTTATTGAAATCGTACTCCCCCATCAGGTTGTGGTGGGTTCCGTCTTCCGGTTTCAATAGGGAATTGGCCAAACTGACGCTACCCCTCAAACTGTTCGAGTTGTCGAACAATTCGCCGACCAGCGGAAACCGGTAGGCCTTGGCGACCGAGTAGCGGAATTTCCAGCGGCCCGGTTCGTAGCCCAACGAGAATTTTGGCGACCATGTCGATGCTTGACGGTCCCGCGGCGAGTAATTATTGTTGCCGGACAGATAAATGCCGTCGGACACGTTCCAACGTTCCAACCGGCTACCGAATGTGGCGTCCCAGTCCTGGATAAACCGCCATGACAGTTGGCCGAACAGACCGTAGGTGTCGGTCGCGCCGCCGCTACGCAAGGTTAGCCGGTCGCGATTGGTGCTCGTATAGTTGCTGGTACTGTATTGGCTGGTGAACATTTTGGCGTGTTGATATTCCATGCCGGTCGAAAACGACAGGTCTTCGCGATCGAAGAACTTTTGGTTGTCGAATTTCGTTGAAATATTGACCCAGCCCATGCTGTCGACATCGCTGATTTGGCCGGCATTGGTATTGTTGGGGTCGCTGGGATTCAAGGACGAGGAGACCGTCTGGTCGTGCAGGACGTCAAAATAACTGACGTGGGTGTCGGTGTTCCAATTGCCGAATAGCTGGCCTTTCAAGCCGCCACCTAGCGTTAGAGTTTGCCGATTTTGTTGGCTGGCGCCGAAATTGGTCCCGACCGGGACGATCCGTAAGCCGTTGTAGTTGTAAGTCGTGCTGCCGTTACCGTAGACCGGCGTACCGTCGGCCTTGCGCAGATAAGTTTGGCCAACGCTGGTGACGTCCAGATTTTCGAAAGCGACGGTGAACAAAGCGTCGAGTTGCGGATTGATTTGATAGCCGCCTTTCCATTTGTACAAATCGTCCACCGAATGCACGACACCGCTGTCGCCATAGGATAGTCGAGGCTGGCCGGCATAACCGCCTTGGTTGGCCTGATTCCCGACGGCTCGGGGATTGCGCTCGAGATAGGCGCCGCTGACCGATCCGGCTCCGGAGGTGTAGGCTCTTAGCGCGCCGCCGTTGGCACCGGACGTATTCGAGTAGTTATAGGTGGTCATCGGCTGGCCTTCGTTCTCTAAATGGTTGTAAGAGAAGTAGCTGCTGAAGTCGCCGAACTTATCGCCGTAAGAGCCGAAGGTCCTGAATCCTTGCAGGTTTTTGCTGGTGCCTTCGAACTGATAGGGTTGGAAGATATAGGTTGCCTCGGTATAGACCTCGCGCTTTTGCGGTAGCAGAGTATTGAAGTTGATCACGCCGCCCATGGCGTTTCCGCTGTATTCGGCGGAGAACGGTCCCGATAGAATATCGACCGATTTGATTTCGCCCGGACCGATCAATCCCCAGCGCGGCGAGCCGTTGAACGAATATTGCAAGGCGTTCCAGATTGGCATGCCATCCATGAATACCATGACCCGGCCGCCTTGGTAAGGATTGGAGCCGCGCATGCCGACCGGTGCATTCGGATCGCCGATATAACGTTGTCGGACGAATACGCCGGATTCGAATTTGATTGAATCGGAGGTGGTGACGGCGTTGGTCTCGGCGATGTCTTTTTTGGAGATTTTGGTTTTAGGCGTTGATAGGTCGGTTTTCGAGGGCTTTTCCGGGCGGCCGTCTTCGGAATCTTCCGAAACGATAACATCGGCTAGTGTGTTGTCCTTGGATTCCGCCGCTTGCAAATTATGCGATGAATGCAGGATGGTGGGTAGTGCCAGTAGCAATGATGTCTTTTTTATGGTTTCTCGCATGTCGAGTGTTCCTTGAAAATAAAATTGACTCGCCAAGGCCGGACGGAAGCGTGTTCGCCCGGTTTTGGGAATAGCGTTGCGCGAGCAATTTTGGAGCCTGTAATTCAAGGCAATGATAAATAAATGGTTTTATTCGGGAGGGAGCCAATATTTAAATAAACTATGTTATATAAAATATTAATGGCTGGCAGTATCTGGGAAATCACCGAAAATGGACTGCGGCGGGGTCCGGCAGATTGGCGGTTATTAAGCCGTTGAAGCCAAATCTGCGATAGTGCTCAAACAATTTTCGGCAATTCAGGCGAACCGTGACGCTTGAGATTCTTGGTCGCAAAATGGTGGCGGCAAATGATTTTAAAACTATGTTATTTGACGGAGTTTTACTCCGTATTGCCGAGGAAATGATGAAAATACTTAGATGGCTGGTTTGGGTTGCGTGCGTGCTGGCCGGCTGGCATTCGGCTGTTGCCGATGAGATAGCGTTCAAGCCGTTTCGGATCGATAGCTATCGGCAAATTCTTGCCGAGTCCGCGCACGCGCCGTTGTTGTTGGCGATTTGGTCGGTGGATTGTCCGTCCTGCCTGAAAGACATGAAGAACTTAAGGGCGCTGCACGAAAAACATCCGGAGCTGAAGATCGTCATGCTCGCGGTCGACGACGGCGAGGCTTTGCCGGAGATACGCAGAATCATTGGCGATGAGCGTCTGGCGGCGTTGGAGAACTGGGTTTTCGCCGACGAAACTCCGGAAAAATTGCGCTATGAAATCGATCCGGCGTGGTTCGGGGAATTGCCTAGAACCTATTTCTTCGATGCGGCCCATCGGCGAACAGGCAAGAGCGGTGCCTTAACGATGGATGAGTTCGAGGCCGAACTCGCCAAGTTAAAGCACTAGGCCTTAGGCAATCCTTGGTTTGGCGCCTTATTGCTCGACGGTGACGAAGGCCAGTTTGGAAATACCGGCATGTTGCACCGTTGCCATCACTTCGGCGACTTTACCGTAGTTAACGCCTTGGTCCGCGTAGATGTGGATCACGATGTCGGGATTGGCGGCTAATTCGCCCTGCAACGTGGTCTCCAATCCAGCCAAGTCGGCGATCGGGTTTTTGTTCAGCGTGACGCCGCCCTGCGCGTCGATGCCGAGTTGCATCGGTTGTTTTTCGGTGTCAGGGGTGGTCGAGGCGGTTTTGGGTAGCGCCACGTTGACCGATTGCGTTAACAGCGGCGCGGTGACCAGCAGGATGATCACCAGTACCAACATGACGTCGACCAGCGGCGTGACGTTGATTTCGCTAACGGCTTCGTCTTCTTCGGAATTGGTTTTAAAGCCCATCGATTACTCCTTGTCTTTGGCGTTGTCGCCGAACGCGATATGCAGGAAACCGTCCACGAAATTTTCCAGTGAGGCGCGGTGATGCTTAGCCCGGCGCATGAAAAAATTGTAGGCCAATACGGCCGGAACCGCTACGGCGATACCGATCGCGGTGGCGATTAGCGCGTCGCCGATCGGACCGGCGACCACGTCCAGACTGGCCGAGCCGCTGGCGCTGATGTCGTGCATTGCGTGCATGATGCCCAACACTGTGCCGAATAAGCCGACGAACGGCGCGGTGCTGCCGATACTGGCCAGCATCGTCAGTCCGCTTTCCATTTTGCGCTGTTCCATCTGGGTTTGGTGCCGCAAGGTTTGCTCCAGCAAGTCTTGCGGCGAGCCGCGGAATCGCAGGCTTGCGCAAGTCTCGGGATGGCTCATTTCAGCCAGCCAAGTAAAGCCGCAGGTTGCGACACGCGCCTTAGGGCCGCGCAACTTTTCGGCTGGCAATTGCTGGGCGGCGGATAGATCGGCTGAGTCCCAAAACGCTTCGTTGAATTGCTTGTTGTAATAGTTGTTTTTAGCGAACTGCCAGATTTTGAAAAAAATCAAAGTCCAGGTTATCAACGAAAACGCCAGCAACGTATACAACGTGGCGTCGATAACCAATTCCGGGGCTATATGGTAGGGCATTAATTTCTCCGTTTTTATTCACGCAATGTAAAGATGATGGGGACGATCACCGAGCTGGCTACCGGTGTTTCGCCGCGTTTGGCAGGGATGAATTTCCATTGTTTGACCGCTTCGACCGCCGAGTCGTCCAAAACCTCGTGACCGCTGCTGTGCTCCACCGCCACGGCATCGGCCAAGCCTTCGGCGGACACTTGCACTTTCAGCAATACCTTTCCCTGCCAGCCCCGGCTTTTGGCGATCATCGGATATTCCGGCTTGGGATTATGAGCGTAGTTAGCCCGAAAATTGGCTTCGGTAAAGGGCTCGGCCTGAGTTGCGGTACTGGTGGTTTGCGTCACCGACGGCGACGGATTGGCCGGTGCGGTCACCGGCGTCGGCTGGGTTTCGGCCGCCGCTTCGCTGGGCGCGTACTCCGGTGCTTTTTGCACGATGGGTGGCGCCTTTTTGGGCAGCGGCTTGGGTTTGGGCTTGGGTTTGATTTCGGGCGGTTTTTTCTCGGGAGGCGCCGGGGCGGGCGGTGGCGGCGCCACGCTGGGTTTGGGCGCCGAGATCGCGATCATCGACACTTCCATCATCAGCGGTTGCGCTTGCGTCAAGGCTTCCACAGGCTGCAACAGTTGTCGCAAGCCCCAAACATGAACCAGCAGTACCAACACGCTCAGCAAACTCAGCATATTGGAAGGCTTTTCCTCGCCCAGCAATGTTCGCCAAATCGAAGTTCTCGCCTCCCGCGGAGATGGTCCCGTGCCGCCAAAGTTTGCTAGCGGGCTGATCTGCAAAGCCTCTTCGTGGGTTTTAAATAAATACATGAATGCAATGAGTGCTGGAAGGTATGCAGGTTCTAAATTCGATCTTACATTGTAAGTTATTTGCCGGTCCGGGATGAACTTCGCTTCATCTGCGAGTTAGTCATTCCCTGGAAAACAGCCTCATTAACATAAGACGATTCAGAAAATAAAATCCCCACCAAAGAATTGCGATTGCGGTCAATTCTGGGTTATGTGGCATAATTTCAACAGCTTTTCGCTTGCATCCAACACTCGCCATGCCTTCGAAACACCCATTCCCCCCCAAGGAAAAACTTTCTACTCTCGCGCTAAGCGCTATCGGCGTGGTGTTTGGCGATATCGGCACGAGTCCGCTTTACGCGATGAAAGAGGTGTTTCACGGCGGCTTGCCAACCGATACCGAACATGTGCTCGGGGTGTTGTCGCTGATCTTTTGGTCGCTGACATTGGTCGTCAGCACCAAATATGCCACGTTTATCATGCGGGCCGACAATCGCGGCGAAGGCGGCATCATGGCCTTGATGGCGCTGGCGCTGCGAGGCGCCAGAAACGATCCGCGCCGTAAGGGATTCATCGTCACGCTGGGTTTGCTTGGCGCCTCGTTGTTTTACGGCGATAGCATTATTACGCCGGCAATCTCGGTGTTGGGTGCGGTGGAGGGCTTAAAGGTCATCGCGCCCCGTTTACACGAATACGTCGTGCCGGCCGCGATCGCGGTATTGAGCTTGTTGTTCATTTTGCAAGTCAAGGGTACCGGCGTCGTCGGCCGCTTGTTCTCGCCGATCATGTGCGCTTGGTTCGCCACCCTGGCATTGCTGGGCATCGTCAATATCGGTAGCGCCCCCGAAGTCTTGATGGCGATCAATCCCTTTCATGCCCTGCATTTGTTGGTAGAGATCGGCTGGAAGGGCTTTTTGATCATGGGAGCCATCGTGTTGGTCATCACCGGCGCTGAGGCCTTGTATGCCGACATGGGGCATTTCGGTTTGAAGCCGATACGTTGCGCATGGTTCTTCGTGGTGTTTCCGGCGCTGATGCTGAATTATTTTGGTCAGGGCGCCTTGCTGATCAGCGATCCGTCGGCGATACGCAATCCGTTTTATCTGTTGGCGCCGAATTGGGCGCAATATCCGCTGCTGATTTTGTCGACGCTGACGACGGTGATCGCTTCGCAGGCCGTGATTTCCGGCGCGTTTTCGGTGACCCGGCAGGCGATACAACTCGGTTATTGCCCACGGATGACCGTGCGGCATACCTCCGGCTATGAAATGCGCCAGGTTTACGTGCCGGCCATCAACGGTTTGATGGCGGTTTGCGTGTTCGTGCTGGTGTTAAGTTTTAAATCGGCTTCGGCGTTGGCTTCCGCTTACGGCATCGCCGTGACAGGTACCATGATCGTCGATACAGTTCTGGCCTTCATCGTCATTCAGGGCTTGTGGCGTTGGAATCGCCCCACTAGCATCGCATTTCTGTCTATTTTCCTATCGGTGGATTTGTTGTTCTTGGCGTCCAACAGCTTGAAGATTCCGACCGGCGGCTGGCTGCCGCTGGTGGTGGGCGCAATATTGTTCTTGGTGATGACGACTTGGATCAAGGGGCGCGAATTACTGGCCAAATATCTCGAAGATCGGCGGGTGTTGTTCGAAGAACTGGAAGAACGGTTGAAGACCCAGCCGCCGGTGACGGTGCCCGGCACCGCGATTTACATGGCCCGCAGCATGCACGGGGTTCCGCAAGTTTTGTTGCACAATTTGGAGCACAACCGGGTGTTGCACGAGAAGATCATCGTGTTGACGATCGTGACCACCGAAGAGCCTTACGTCGACGAATCTCATCGCGTAAAAATCAGGGCGTTCGGCCATAACCGCAGTTTTTACCGAGTGAAGCTCTATTTCGGTTTTCAGGAGGAACAGGATGTGCGCCGCGCTTTGCAACTGTGTTGCCATGAAGGTTTGGACATCAACCAAAAGACCGTGTCGTTTTTCATTGGTAGCGAGCGCTTGTCGTTCCGTCGTAAGAGCCCGATGCCTAAATGGCGCCGTTCCTTATTCAGTTTCCTGACTCATAACTCGACCAGTGCGATCGAGTATTTCAAAATCCCCGTCGAGCGCGTGATCGAGTTAGGCATTCGCATAGAACTCTAAGCGACTAAATCCCGTTGGCCGAGGCCCGGCTAACGTCAGGTCGCTGCTTTCCCAAGCGATGATTCTCAATGGCGGCGTTCGCCGTGTTCGTGATGGCGATGATGTTCGCTGCCGGCGGCATTGGCGGTAGGCCCGCCGCTGAAATCGTGTCTTGTCTCGGTCTCGCTCCGATGGCCGCGTTCCCCCCAGCCCTCGCTTCCGTGCGACTCGTGGTGCCCCACCCCGCCATGCCAGTTATTCTCGTGATGTTCGTGGTTTCCGGAATTCGATTCGCGTCGCTCATGGTGCTCATGGCGATCCCTATCGTGATGATCGCGGTAGTGGCCGGGTTGAATGTAATAGGTGCCGTAGTTGAATTGCGTGCCGGGAGAGTAATAACCGCTACCGTAACCCTGATAGGGCTGATACACGCCGTAACTGGAGCCATACCCGTAACCGGTGTAGCCACGTTGGTAATAACCCGTCGCACAACCCGACAGGGTGAACGCGGCAATCGCCAGTATCGTGACTTGCAAGGTTTTCATACGGTGCCTCTGGGCTGTTCGCTCGATTGATTTGAGTGGGTTCCAGAGTAGCCGCGTCCCCTTAATGGCCGCTTAATCGCCGCGAACCGGTCGCTTCGATTGAACGTCTTATTTCTAAGCAACGTCCAGAAAGTGGACGCTAATTCCGCTGTATTGGCGCTGGCTTCGGCGGCTTTCAAATTATTGATTCAGATCAAAAAAATTGCTTTTGTTCAAGTTGGTACGCTGCTTGCACTATTAGGCACCGAGGCCTGCGCCGCCCCGCAGATGAAAGCACTTCAAGACGACGAAAAGCACCCCGCCGATCGGCGCCGGCCTCGATCAAACCTATAACAGTACAATGAGGAATCAACATGGCTATAAGTGCAGCAACAAAAGCCGCAACCGATGCCTTGGCCGTCAATCGCGCGCCAACCAGCGTCAACGCCCAGGAAGTCCATCGGTGGTTGCAAAGTTTCACTTGGGACTTTGACAAAAATCGCACCAAGTATCCTACCAAGTACAAAATGGCGAATGAAACCAAGGAACAGTTCAAGCTGATCGCCAAGGAATACGCCAGAATGGAGTCGGTCAAGGACGAGCGCCAGTTCGGCAGTTTGCAAGACGTGCTGACTCGTTTGGACGCGGGCAATCGGGTGCATCCGAAATGGGGCGAAACCATGAAAGTCGCTTCCAACTTCTTGGAAGTGGGCGAATACAATGCGATCGCCGCGACCGGCATGCTGTGGGATTCGGCTTCCGCGCCCGAGCAAAAAAACGGCTACTTGGCTCAGGTGTTGGATGAAATTCGCCACACCAACCAATGCGGTTACGTAAACTACTACTTCAGCAAGCATTTCCACGATCCCGCCGGCCATAACGATGCACGCCGGACTCGTACCATCGGCCCGCTGTGGAAAGGTATGAAGCGGGTGTTCTCCGACGGCTTTATCTCCGGCGATGCGGTCGAGTGCTCGGTTAACCTGCAATTGGTCGGCGAGGCTTGCTTCACCAATCCGTTGATCGTCGCGATCACTGAATGGGCGGCGGCCAACGGCGACGAAATTACCCCGACCGTGTTCCTGTCGATCGAAACCGACGAGTTGCGCCACATGGCCAACGGTTATCAAACCGTGGTGTCCATCGCCAACGACGCGGCGGCTTCCAAATATCTGAACACCGATTTGAACAACGCGTTCTGGACCCAACAAAAATACTTCACGCCGGTATTGGGTATGTTGTTTGAGTACGGCTCGAAATTCAAAGTCGAGCCTTGGGTCAAAACCTGGAACCGCTGGGTTTACGAAGACTGGGGTGGCATCTGGATCGGCCGTCTAGGCAAATATGGTGTCGAATCGCCACGCAGTTTGCGCGATGCGAAAAAAGACGCGTATTGGGCTCACCACGACCTGTTCCTGTTGGCCTATGCCTTGTGGCCCACCGGTTTCTTCCGCTTGACGCTGCCGACCGCCGAAGAAGCGGACTGGTTCGAAGCCAACTATCCAGGCTGGTACGACCAATACGGCAAAATCTACGACGAGTGGCGCGCGCGCGGTTGCGAAGATCCGAACAGCGGCTTTATTCCGTTGATGTGGTTCATCGAAAACAACCATCCGATCTACATCGACCGCGTTTCGCAAGTACCGTTCTGCCCTTCATTGTGCAAAGGCGCCAGCACGCTGAGAGTCCACGAGTACAACGGCAAAAAACATTCGTTTAGCGACGAATGGGGCGAGCGGATGTGGTTGAGCGAGCCGGAACGTTACGAATGCCAAAACATGTTCGAACAATATGCGGGACGCGAATTGTCCGAAGTAATCGCCGAACAGCACGGCGTGCGTAGCGACGGTAAAACCTTGATCGCCCAACCGCACACCAACAAAAACGGCAAGTTGTGGACCTTGGACGACATCAAAAAGCTGAACTGCGTGTTTAAAGACCCGCTGGACGCTCTGTAAACGTCGTTCTTACCACTATCTTAGGAGACAGCTCAATGTCTGTACAAGTACAACAAGGAAAACGCGGATTGACCGATCCGGAAATGGTCAAAGAAATTCTGGAAGCCATTCCCGATCAGCCGCTGGATACACAACGTAAGATGAACTACTTCGTTAAGCCGCGCGGTCGCCGGCTGACCGAATACGAAGTATTGACCTGCTATGCGCAACCCACCCCGGACTGGATTCCCGGGGGGTTGGACTGGGGCGATTGGACTCAAAAATTCCACGGCGGCCGTCCGTCCTGGGGTAACGAGACTACTGAACTGCATTCCACCGACTGGCACAAACACCGCGATCCCGCTAAACGTTGGCACGCACCGTACGTGAAAGACAAAGCGGAGGAATGGCGTTACACCGATCGTTTCCTGCTGGCGTATTCATCCGAAGGTCAAGTGCGCTCGATCGACCCCATTTGGCGCGACGAAGTATTGAACGACTATCTCGGCGCGTTTTGCTTCAACGAGTACGGTTTGTTCAACGCGCATTCCTCGGCGTCCCGCGACTGCCTGGGCGATACCTTGCGGATGAGTATCGCGATGATCGGCTTCGATAAAGTCGATAACGCGCAAATGATCCAATTGGAAAGAACCTTTTTGGCGAAATTGGTGCCTGGATTTCCTGAATCCACCGACGAACCGAAACGCGAATGGACGCAAGGGGCCATCTACAAAGGTGCGCGCGAAACGGTTCAGGACATCTGGCAAGCCACGTACGACTGGAACGAAATCCTGTGGTCTTGCCACATGGTTTACGACCCCTTGTTCGGCCAGTTCGTGCGTCGGGAGTTTTTCCAACGCCTGTCCTCCTACTACGGTGATACCTTGACGCCGTTTTTTATCAACCAAATGCAGTTGTATTTCTCGCAAACCAAGGGTATCACCTCCGACATGTTCTTCGAATGTCTAGGTGACGACGCTGAGTTCGGCGACTACAACCGCCGGATGATGCGGGCTTGGACCGACAAATGGTTGCCAAGAACAGTGCAAGCATTGCAGGATTTCATGGGCATTTTTACAAAAATCCCGACCATTCCCGGTGTGACCAGCAAGGATGCCGTTGAGGCTGCGTTAGAGCGGGTCTTCGACGACTGGAAACTCGATTATGCCGACAAAGTCAGCTACAAATTCGACAAAGCGGCCATTATCAAAACCATTCTGCAAGGCTTGAAATAAGGAGAGCAACATGTCAGTCAGTTCTAACGCGTACGGCGCCGGCATTATGGCCAAAACCGGCAAAGCTTTTGCCGACGAGTATTTCGCCGAAGAAAACCAAGTGGTGCATGAAAGCAACGAAGTGGTTCTGGTGCTGAAAAAATCCGACGAGATTAATATCGTCGTCGACGAAATCTTGCTGGGCGATCGCAAGGCCGACAATCCGACTTTAGTGGTCGAAGACCGCGCCGGCTACTGGTGGTTGAAAGCCACCGGCAAGATCGAAGTCGATTGCGAGGAAGTCTCGGAGTTGTTGGGTCGTCACTTCAGCGTCTATGACTTCCTGGTGGACGTTTCGTCCACGATCGGCCGTGCCTTTACCCTGGGCGAGAAATTCACCATCACTTCGGAGTTGATGGGCCTGGATCGTCAATTGGAAGACCTGAAATCATAGGAGTTTTTACCCATGGCAAATTACAACATTCATGACAACCCGGTTCGCGATGAATGGATCAAAAAAATCGGTTCGCTCAATACGCTGGCCAAAGGCGTGGAAATGCTTAACGAGTTTCGTCTCAAGTACACCACGCCGCTTCGTGCAAGCTATGATCTTGAACTCGATTGGGGTTGGATCGAGTGCAAGCTCGAGGAAAAAGTAGCCTTGTTGAAACACAAGGAGCTTAACGATCAGCAAATCCAAAACCAATGCGCCAACGGCGCCGATGCCCAGAAGGAAGCGGATGCGGTGCTTGCCAAAATGGCGGCCTGCACCGATAAATTCGCGGCGGAAAAAATCCATATTGGTTTCCGCCAAGCCTTTAAGCCGCCGATGATGCCGGTCAACGTATTCATGGATACCGACCGCATTCTCGGCACCAAGCTGATGGAGTTGCGTAACACCGACTATTACGAAATGTCTCTCGAAGATCTACGCAAAGTGCGTGGCGTCAGAGTCGTGACATTGCAATAGTCGGGCATCGAATTGTCGGCGAACGGGCCTTTATTCGTATGCGGGAGGCCCGTTCTCCGGCATGTTAGGGTTCCGCCATGGATGGCGGGCTCTTCTTTCCCCCGGTTTTTTCGGTTGGGGCGCCGGATCGCGTCTCGGCTTATTCTCAATCTAACTCGATAGACAGTACGATGGATTTACTAGCCAATATCAAATCGGCGACGCCACCGCCGTTTCCGGACGCCTCCGCGCCGGTGACCAAGTTATACGATGTTGCCCCCTATACCGCATTCGGCGAAGACTTGGACTTCATGTGGCGCTGGACCATCTACCGCGACCGCAAGCTGGTGCAAGAAGGGTGCTCGTTGACGCTGGACGCCTCTCGCCGGGCAGTTGAGCACGTGATGGCGTTTTTCAATGTCTCTGCGGCGCGCGTCGGCCAGGGAGACGCTTAACATGATGCATAATGTCAAAATCATCACCGAGGACGGTGAATCGGTCGCCTTCGATTGCGGAGACGACGAAGATATCATCAGCGCCGGATTGCGCCAGGATATCTATCTGATGGCCTCATGTCGCGAGGGCGGTTGCGCGACCTGCAAAGGATTTTGTACCGAAGGCGATTACGAAATCGGTAAGGTCAGTGTCCAGGCCCTGCCGCCCGACGAGGCCGAAGAGGGTTTCGTATTGTTGTGCCGTTGTTTCCCGACGACTAATCTGGAAATCGAAGTGCCGTATACCTACGACCGGATTTCGTTTTCGCCGGAGGGTTTGGAATTCGACGCCGAAATTGTTGAATTGGCGCAGGTGTCCAGTAACGTTGTGAAATTGCGTTTGCAAAAGCTCGGTGACGATCAGCAAATTCGGCTGGATTCGGGACAGTACTACAACTTGGTCATTCCGGGTACGGAAATCAGTCGGTCTTATTCGCCGGCCAATACCGCCAACAATCGCGGCGAGTTGGAGTTTTTGATTCGTATCGTCGACAACGGTAAGTTTTCTTCCTATTTACAACAGGATGCCTATGTCGGCCAGACCATTCACGTAGTTGGGCCCTTGGGCGTGTTCGGATTGAAGGAAAACGGTTTTACGCCACGTTATTTCGTGGCCGGTGGTACCGGACTGGCACCGATCCTATCAATGGTACGCCGCATGCACGAATGGGAAGAACCTCAGCCCTGCGTGATCTATTTCGGCGTCAACACCGAGCAGGAAGTGTTCTACGGAGATCAGCTCCAGCAACTGGAACAAGCCATGCCGACCTTGTCGGTGCGTATTTGCGTTTGGAAGGCCAGCGACGGCTGGCATGGCGAGAAAGGCAGCGTCGTGGATATTTTACGCCGTGACTTGCAGGGTACCGGCGTCAAACCGGATTTGTATTTGTGCGGTCCGCCGGGCATGGTCGATGCCACTTACGCGGTCTGCGCCGAAGTCGGCATCCCGCGCGACAAAATCTACTTGGAAAAATTTTTGCCTAGCGCCGCTTGAATCCGATGAAAAGCGAAGATCAAGCGTTTATCAACGAAATGGTCATGGAATTGGAAGACAGCATTCGGGCGCTTGCCGCCGAAGAAATCCGTTTGGTTGCCAAGCTCGGCGACGAGCGCGTTGCCGAGTTGCTGGAGTACTGGGAAAGGCGCATGCCGCCCGAGGACGAAGAGGCCTTTCGACTGGCGCTGGACCATAACGACAAAAAACTGACTTGGGTTTGGCTGAGGCTGAAGCGGGCCAGATTGTCGCGGGCGCGGGCGGGTCAGGCGTTGATGAAAAACCGAACTTGATTGCCGCACTAGTTCCCAACCTTCCCCAAAGGCAAAAGGATACCTTTCTGAAAAGCTGTTCCGGACGAATGGCTTTTAGGGGGGCGGTTTGGGTTTTAAGAACTTGGGTTAGCGCCCTCGCCGGTTCTCCCTTCGGGAGCAAGCCGATTTTGGCGGGGAGCGTTGGTCCGTCACCAGCATACGAGACCTATGAGTAAACAAATTATTTACAACCCCGAGGCCCGCTTGCGGATCATGCAAGGCATGGACACCGTGGCTAGGGCCGCGGCGGCAACGCTAGGCAGTTCCGGGCCGGCGGTACTGATTCAGCACCGTACCGATGGCATGCCGCCCATCTTTACTCGCGACGGGGTGACCGTCGCCAACTCGATCATTCTCGAAGACCGGGTTGCCGATCTGGGTGGGCGAATGCTGCGCGACGTCGCGGGATCCGTGTCGCGGCAAGTCGGCGACGGCACCACCACGGCGATCGTATTGGCTCGAGCGATCGCCGCGGAATGTTTGAAAAGCGTCGCGGCCGGCTTCCATCCACTGCAACTGCAAAAAGGCCTGGATCTGGCGCTGACGCTGGTTGAAATTGAATTGCGGCGCCGGGCATTGACAGACGTCACGCCGGAATGGATCGCCCGAATAGCGGCAGTCGCCAGCAAGGATGAGCCCGGCGTCGGCACATTGCTCAACCGAGCTTTCGCCGAATTGGGTCAAGATGGCCCCTTAACTTTTCAACTGGGTAACGGCCGGGACGACGAACTGGATATTGTCGAGGGTATTCGCTACGACCAGGGCTATTTGTCGCCCTATTTCGTGACCGACCGCAATCGGGCCACGGCGGAACTTGAGCGTCCTTACATCCTGCTCTGCGATCGGGAAATCGTCGACTTGATGGATTTGGTGCCCATCTTGGAACAAGTCGCCGACCAGCATCGTTCGTTATTAGTGATCGCCGACGATGTCCGCGACAACGCGTTGACCGGCATGCTGCTGAACCACATTCGCGGCGTGTTCAAAACTGTCGCGGTCAAGCCGCCCGGTTTTGGCGATCGCCGGCTGGAAAGATTGAACGACTTAGCCTTGTTGACAGGCGCCACGCCGGTCCTACAAAGCCACGGGACTCGGTTGGAAGATCTGACGTTGGCGCAACTGGGCCAGGCGGAGCGCGCAATCGTCGGCGCGGAAACAACTACCATACTGGCCGGCGCCGCTGATTCCGAAGCCGTCGCGCGGGTTGTGTCCGGCTTGCGTCAAGCGCTCGCGGACGTGCGCGCCCGCAAACCGGGCGACGGCTCCCCGACCGGCAATCAGCACGAAGCGGACGAGTTGGAAGAACGCATCGCGATGCTGTCCGGTAAAACCGGGGTGTTCAGCGTCGGAGGTGTCACCGACATCGAAATCAAGGAACGCATGGTCCGCATCGAAAACGCTTACAAGTCGGTGCAAGCGGCGCTGGAGGAAGGCGTCATGCCCGGCGGTGGTGCCGGGCTTGTCGCCGTGGCGGCGGTCTTGGACGAGGTCATCGCCGAGAATGCCGAACAACAGCGAGGCGTGGCGATTTTGAGTCAGGCCTTATTCGCGCCGTTGCGACAAATACTCAGCAACGCCGGTCTGAATGGGGAAATCGTCGCGGCGGACTTACGCCGACACGCCGGCGAGAGTTATGCCTACGATACGCAGCGGCAACGCTTGGGTCCCTTCTTGGACATCGGCATCATCGATCCGGTGAAGGTAGTCCGTTTGGGATTACGTAATGCAGTGAGCATCGTTGGCACGTTAATGGCCAGCGAATCAGTGGTGATGGATGTGCCCGATCCCACCATTATGGCCGGCTATTCGCCGGAATGGGCCGCGGCGACTCGCGAGGACCCGCGCGCGTGATGCAACCTACCTCTTAAACCTCCTCTCTCGACTAGAGGATTCTCCGCTCCGGGAATCTTGCAACTCCGAGAACAGGCAATGTGACGTTATGTCGCATTGCCTCTTTTTTTTATTTTGTTATGGTGCGCGTTCTACTCTAAACGAACGAAAAACAGCCTAAGCCGCTGTTTTTTATTTAGTTTCGCGCCAAAACCAAAATCGGCGCCCGGACATCGAGACAAGAAATGGATATTGCGTTACGGTTACCCGAAACCGCCAAAATTGTTCAGGAAACCTTTCTGTACAAGCGTACGCTGGAATTCGAAGTCGACCGCCCGGTTCAAGCCTGGCGATGGATGAATCAAACCCGCTCCGTCCCCGATCAGAGCGACTGGGTTCGGCCGGAAGTGGCCGAAGCTTGGCGGCGTTGCTTGGAGGACTATCAATTGCCGCTAGGGAATTTCGCCAATTGGCAGCGTTCGGGCCAGGGCGTTGTCGGCGGCGATGCGCAGTCCCGCCAGATCGCCGAGTCGCTGGCGGACTTGGGTCACCAATTTCACGTGTTTTTGAAAGAAGCCGGCGTGATGCTGGTGCTGACCGCCGCAGACGGCGCGTTGTTACAAGCTCTAGGTGAAAATCCCTTCCCCAGCCCGTTCATGCGCAACCTGTACGAACAAAACAGCCGTTGGAGCGAAGCGGTGCTGGGCAACAATGGTATCGGTAGCGCGGCCTTGCTGAAACGGCCGGTTGCCTTTCAAGGCATGGAGCATTTCTTGAGTTTGTTACATCCTTTCAGCACGGTCGGTTACCCGTTGCTGGACGACAGCGGCGAATTGCTGGCGGTGATCGGCCTGATTGCCGATCGCCAGGAGAGTATGAATTCCTTGTTCGCCTTTCTGCATCTGCTATGCGTGGTGTTGAATACCAATCTACCGTTAACGCGAAGTCCGGCGGCGCAGGCCAGGGTCTTGGAAAAAATCCCGTTCAAATTAGCGAAAAGGCCGCCGCAAACCGAGGAACCGGCCATGTCGGAGCAATTGGCGGCCTTGGTTGATAAGGCGGTCAAGTTGCAGCAATACAAGATTCCCATCCTGATCACCGGCGAATCCGGCGTCGGTAAGGATCACTTCGTCAATCTCCTCAAGCATGCCGGGCCACGCCGGGAGCAACCCTTGATCGCGATCAATTGCGCCTCGATACCGCACGATTTGATCGAAAGCGAGTTATTTGGCTATGAAGCCGGCAGCTTCACCGGCGCCCGCAGCGGCGGTAAACCGGGCAAATTTTTGTTGGCCGACGGCGGCATTTTGTTTTTGGACGAAATCGGCGATATGAGCCTGGATTTGCAATCCACGTTGCTCCGGGTATTGGAAACCTCCGAATTCACGCCGGTCGGCGGCGCCAAGCCGATTCGGGTCGATGTGCAGATCGTCGCGGCTACCAATGTGCCTTTGCTGGATGCGGTCGAGGCCGGTCGCTTTCGGCGCGATTTGTATTACCGTCTCAACGGTGCGCAAATCCACCTGCCGCCATTACGTGAGCGGCAGGACAAACAGGCCATCATCCATCACATTCTGCAGCGCGAACTTGCGAAAATGCCCAACGCACAAGCGATCGGCATATGTCCCAGCGTCATTGCCTTGATCGAGCAGCATCCGTGGCCAGGCAATATTCGGCAATTGATCAACGTGATACGCGCCACGCTGTATACCGCCGGCGGCAATTTCATCACGCGCGAGGATCTGCCGGTGGACTTTGTCGCGGAACTGGCGAAAACCGCGCGGGAGTCCGAACCGGAGTTGGAGGCCTCGCCCAGGGCGTCGCAGCCGGGACGGGCGATGACGCTGGAGGACTGGGAGCTTTACGGCATCAAAACCACGTTGCGAGCCTGCGCCGGCAACATTTCGCAGGCAGCCAAGGCGCTAGGTATCACCCGCACCACGCTGTACAAGAAAATCGACCGGTTCGGCCTAAGCCGGATGGCCAGCGAGTAGCGCGGCGGTCTTTACGCGCCGTGATTTTCGGGCGGTTCGGTAATCACCGGATTGCTTAGCGCGCCAAGTCCCTCGATTTCGATGCGCACGGTCTGTCCAGGTTTCAAATAGCCGCGCGGCTTCATCTTGACGCCAACGCCGGCCGGGGTGCCGGTGGTAATCACGTCCCCCGGCTCCAGTGTCATCGCCTGGGTCAGATAGGCGACCATTTCGTAGCAATTGAAGATCATCTCGCCGGTGTTGGCGTTCTGCCGCAATTCGTCGTCCACCCAGGTCTTCAACGTGAGATTGTGCGGATCGGCAATTTCGTCGGCGGTGACCAGCCAGGGACCGAGCGGGCCGTGGCTGTCGAAGGATTTGCCCAGCGTCCAGGTCGGGGTGCGGGCCTGCCAGTCCCGAACCGTGACATCGTTGCAGATCGTATAAGCGGCGATGACGTCGCGGGCGTTCTTGACGCCGACATATTTGCAGCGTTTGCCGATCACGAAGGCCAATTCGCCTTCGTAATCGACCTTGTCCGATATTGGCGGGATATGGATCGCGGCGTCGGGGCCAATGACACAAGTGCTTTGTTTGGTGAAAAAAGTCGGGTATTCGGGCTTTTCCCAGCCGGTTTCGTTGATATGGTCGGCATAGTTCAGGCCGATGCCGAGCAATTTGCCGGGTCTGGGGATCGGCGCCAGCAAGGTCACGTCGGCCAGCGCCAATCTCGGCGCGCCGCCGTCGATCAGCGCTTGCAAGGCCCGTCTGGCTTCAACGCCCGCCGTCAAAAAACCAATCATATCGTTCGGCAAGCTGTCGTCGGCGGCGACGATCGCATCGCCAACCAGAGCGCCGATCTTGCAAGCGCCGTTACTTAGAAAAGTTACCAGTTTCATATAATCGCTCGATCCGAAAATCGGTCATTTTAGCCGATCGGCCGGGTTTTGGCGGCGGCGCTCGGCGGGCGTTCGCCCGCTAGTCGCGTTGTGGGGTACAATCGCACGTTGATTCGCAACGGTCGCTACGACCCATTCTGAGCAACACTGATGACACCCGCCCAATTTGCCGAATACGCCCAACAGGGCTACAACCGCATTCCGGTTTGCCGCGAAGTTTTAGCCGACCTGGATACGCCGCTCAGCGCTTATTTGAAGCTGGCCGACGGCGCTTATTCCTATTTGCTCGAATCGGTACACGGCGGGGAGCAGTGGGGACGCTATTCGATTATCGGCTTGCCGTGTAACACGCGCATCAAAATCCACGGTTTGACGATCACGGTCGAACGCGACGGAGCGGCCGCCGAGACCTTCGAACACGCGCGGCCACTGGCCTGGATTGAAGAGTTTCGCAGGCAATACCGGGTGCCGGACGTGCCCGATCTGCCGCGCTTTAACGGCGGTTTGGTCGGCTATTTCGGCTACGAGACCATCGCTTACATCGAACCGCGCCTAACACCCGGCGACAAACCCGATCCCATCGGCGCGCCGGATATCTTGTTGATGGTCTCGCAGGACTTATTGGTGTTCGACAATCTGTCCGGCAAAATGCTGTTGCTGACTCACGCCGACCCGGCCCAGGACAATGCCTATCACAACGCCAAGGCCCGGCTGGATAGCTTGGTTGCGAAGCTGCGCGAGCCGCACGCCCACCCGCAATCGAGCGCGACGACCAAGCATGTGCGGGAAACCGACTTCGTGTCCGGCTTTACCCAGCAAGGTTTCGAAGCCGCGGTCATGAAAGCCAAGCAATACATTACCGACGGCGATTGCATGCAGGTGGTGTTGTCGCAACGGATGTCGATTCCGTTCGAGGCCTCGCCGCTGGATTTGTACCGGGCCTTGCGTTGTTTGAATCCATCGCCGTACATGTTTTTCATGAATCTCGGCGATTTGCACGTGGTCGGCTCGTCGCCGGAAATTTTGGTACGGCTGGAAGACAACGAAGTCACGGTCAGGCCGATCGCCGGCACCCGCCGCCGAGGCGAAACCCACGAGCAAGATTTGGAACTGGAAAAAGAACTGCTCGCCGACCCGAAAGAAATTGCCGAGCATTTGATGCTGATCGACTTGGGCCGTAACGATACCGGCCGGGTCGCGAAAATCGGTAGCGTCAAACTCACCGACAAGATGATCGTCGAGCGTTATTCGCACGTGATGCACATCGTTTCCAACGTCACCGGCGAATTGCAGGAAGGCAAAAACGCCTTCGACGTGCTGGCGGCCACCTTCCCGGCCGGCACCGTCAGCGGCGCGCCCAAGATTCGGGCCATGGAAATCATCGCCGAACTGGAGCCAGTTAAGCGCGGCATTTATTCCGGCGCGGTCGGTTACATCTCCTGGTCCGGCAATCTGGATACCGCCATCGCCATCCGCACGGCGGTGATTAAAGATCAAACCCTGCACATTCAAGCCGGCGCCGGCATCGTTTACGATTCCGTGCCGCGCAGCGAATGGGATGAAACAATGAACAAGGGCCGCGCGGTGTTCCGCGCCGTCAGCATGGCCGAAGCCGGCCTCGGAGGCAAAGCATGAGCGGCGTCAGATTGGTGATGGTCGACAACTACGATTCGTTCACCTACAACCTGGTGCAATATTTCGGCGAACTGGGTGCCGAGGTGGTGGTGGTGCGTAACGACGAAGTGACGGTGGAAGACATCGAAGGGCTGCGCCCGGACAAAATCGTGATTTCCCCCGGCCCCTGCACCCCCAAAGAGGCCGGCATCTCGGTCGAAACCATCCACCGCTACGCCGGCAAATACCCGATTCTTGGCGTCTGCCTGGGCCATCAAAGCATAGGTTACGCCTTCGGCGGCAACATCATCCACGCTAAGCAAATCATGCATGGCAAGGTATCGCCGGTGTATCACAAAGAACTGGGTGTGTTCAAAGGCTTGAGCAATCCGTTTACCGCCACCCGCTATCACTCGCTGGTCATCGAACAGGCGACCATTCCCGATTGCCTGGAAGTCACCGCCTGGACCCAGGACGAAGCCGGTAACATCGACGAAATCATGGGCGTGCGCCACAAAACCCTGGACATCGAAGGCGTGCAGTTTCACCCCGAGTCGATTTTGACCGAGCACGGGCACGACATGTTGCGGAATTTTTTGGAGCGCTGAGTCGGTTTGACCGGAGTTCGTAGCGAGACGTATCCATCGCCATCGCGTTCAAGACGGCCGAACAGTGCCGAACTGGCTCCCAGCGCTTACTCCTCCGGTTTTGCCTTCTCGTCGCGGTTGATGATTTTCTTATCGATGGTGTCGTGCAGCAGGCGGATCAGTGCGGCCGAGCCGTCTTCGTTGGCGGCGAAGTCGTCCGGTTTGCCCAGAGCGGCATTGACTTTGACGCCGGAAATCGCATCGGTCAATGAAATGGTGTATTCCGCTTCCGGGAAGTCGTTATCCAAAAATAGCCGGTTCAACAGGCTTTTGGTTTTGCCGCCGGTATCCGGGTCGTAGCGGACTTGGATTTTGTTGTCGTTGCGGTTTTTGTCGACGATGTCGATATCGCTCAGCGTCAGCGCGGTTTCCACCATTTCCCAGGCCCGATCCAGCCGGGTCATCAACGTTAGCTGCGGTTTTTGACCGTCGTCCTTGAAGTCAACCAAGCCCGCCAGCATGGATTTTCCCCCGCTTTTCGAGCCAGTCAGATCGTCGGCGGCGATGGCTGGTTGCGGATGGGGATTCTCGATCGGCAGTACCGGCGGCAATTCCAGGTGCTTGATATCGCGATATTTTTCCGGGGCGTCGGCGCAACCGGCCAATAGCAGACAAGGCAGGGTGTAACGCAACGTTTTCAACATGGGGCTTACTCGCAAAAAAAGCGGCGATGTTCCAGGACCGGAAACGACGCTCGGGTTTTTTCCAGACGGCCGCGGTCCACGTCGCCGCTGACGAAGCCGGGGCCGGTTTTATAGCAATCCAGCACGACGCCCCAGGGATCGACGAACATGCTGTGGCCGTAGGTTTGTCGGCCGTTCATATGAAAGCCGCCCTGGTTGGGGGCTAAGACGTAGCATAGGTTTTCGATCGCGCGCGCGCGTAGCAGAACCTCCCAATGCGCCGCGCCGGTTTTGGCGGTGAAAGCGGCCGGCAACACCAGAATGTCCATGCCCTTGCGCGCCATCGGCCGAAAAAACTCCGGAAAGCGTAGGTCGTAGCAGACCGCGATGCCGATCTTGCCGAACGGTGAATCGATCAGGCAAGGGGTTTCGCCGGCCTCGATGGAATCCGATTCGCGGTAGACCTCGGCCGAATCCGGCACGTTGACGTCGAACAAATGTACCTTGTCGTAGCGGGCTACTCGCTCGCCCTTCTCGTCGAACACCAGGCAGGTGGCGCGCACCTTGTTGGCGGCTTCGCCGAATACCGGTATCGTGCCGCCGATCAGCCAGATCCCGTATTTCTTGGCGGTGGCGGCGAGGAAGTCCTGAATGGGGCCGCTGCCGTCTTGTTCGCCGACCTTGATCTTGTCGGTCTCGTGCATGCCCATGATCGCGAAATTTTCCGGCAGCGCGACCAGTTTAGCGCCGGCCTTGGCGGCCTCGGCGATCAGTTTGTCGGCTTCGAGCAGATTGGCGCTGACTTGCGGCCCGGAGGCCATTTGAATGGCGGCACAGATAGTCATGTTGTCCTTGTTGTTCTAATTGTTTGGCGAGGAGATTGGCGGTATCGCGTTATTTTGTCAGATCGTTCAGCCACTCGAAGCCGGTCAGACTGCGCCAGGCCTTTTTCACCAGACCGTCTTGATCGTGCAGCGGCGTGACTTCAACATTGCCCCAAGGGCCGGCGAGTTTGTATTGGGAGCCGAAGAAATAACCTTCTTTATAATCGTCGGTAACCACTTGCGTAATCATCGCGGCAATCCCGCCCACGATTGTACCAGCTATGGGCAAGGCGTCGGAACTCTTGGGTATTACCGCGACGCGATGGTCCACGGTCTTTTTGGCGAGATCGGCGGTGCCGGCCAAACTAAGCTTCGCGGCCACGCCGTCGATGACCAGATCGTCGGTGTAGGCTTGGGCGTTGCTGAAACGGAAATGGCCGGTAATTCGGTCGAAGGCAAAGCCCTGGCGGTAAACGTCACTGAAATCCAGACTCAAGCGTTTGGCCCATTGTTCCATCGCAATCAGGCCCAGCAGTCGGCCGAAGCCAGGCTCGATGCTGGAAATCCGGCCGTCGCTGAGGTCGATTTGGACGGTGCCGTCGAAGCCGGCCAGCGAAAACTGATGCGGCGCGCCGCTCCAGCCGCCGTTGATGCTGATGTCGGCATGGGTTTCCTTGATTTCATCGGTGTAACCCAGTTCGGTCAGAAATTGGCCGAAACCGTCGGTGGTCAAGCGGCCGCTCAATTGGGTGACGCTGGCGCCGGCCAATTTGGTCCAGTCCGCGCGGAATTCCATGGTCCGGCCGCCCTTGTTGAGTTGGATCTGCTTGAAGTGCATGCCTTGCGGACGGCGTTCGCTACGCAATTTCAATTTGCCCAGATCGACGCCGCGCCAGAGCAATTGCTGGCTGTCGATTTCGATCAGCGGCAATTCGGTGACGACGTCTTCGGCGGCGTCGAAATCCAGTTGATCGGCCGCCGACAGATTCAAATAATCCATGTTCAACACAAAACGTTCGCCGCCGCCGCGCAGGTCGGGAATATTCAGCTGACCGCGGGCGAACTTGCTGTCGATACTGCCTTGCCAGCCTTGATCGCGACGGGTCAAACTGCAATGAAAGGGGCCGATGTCGCGGCCCTGCCAGACCAATTGTTCGGTGGTCAGACCAACCTCCCGCAACGGTGGCAGGCGCTGCTGTTGCTCGCTGTCGCCGAAGGCGGCCAGGGCTTCGGACAATTTAAAGGTCGGTCGGTCGATGTCCAGCTTCAGACCGGCGGCCGGATAGGGCTCGGCTTGGCTGCCGCCATACACGACATGGCCGGAATATAGCCGATTCTGCTTGGTGTCTATCGTTAGCGCCAAGCTCAGATCCTGACCGTAGCGGATGTCCAGCGGCAGGCGGTCGCCGCTGTCCAAACGAAAAGTCAGCGCGATCGGCAGACTCTGTTCGGCCGATTTGGCCAGCCAGTCGGGACCGTTGACGGCGACGCCTTGTAAATCGCTGGTGATCGTCAAGACCGACGGGCGTTCGGCGGCGTAGGGTATCAGCAAATCGGTCCGGTAACGGAAAGTCCCGGCGGCGCTTTGGTTTTTCAGGAAGGTGAACTGCTTTTGTAATTCGGCGGTACCAGTGGTCCCGTCTAAGACCAGTCGGGTACTGCTTTGGTCGTGACTCAAAGTACCGCGAATCGGGTGGCCTAGCGCGCGGGCGTCCAGGCGTTCGCCGCTAGCGCCGTCTTCGCTGAAATGCAGAACGCCGTTGATGTCGGAGATCGCCAGCGCCACCGAATTCAACGTTAATTTCGCCTGTGTCAAATGGGCGGCGACCTCGGAGACGGTCGGTTGGTTCTCGTAATACGGGATCTTCAGATCCAGGTCGACGCGGACCTCGCCTTCGGCGCTAAAGGCCTTGACCAGCGGATCGACCTTGCCGTGCAACGGCGTCTTTTGCAGATAACTCAGGCCGGCCGCCAGCTTGCCGCCGACCCGGCCCCACACGTAAACCGCCTCGCTGTTGGCCAAATCGGGTATCGCCACGACCGCTTGGCTTATGTCGACCTGTTCGCTGTGCCCGCCGTCGATGGCCACCTGCAAGTCGGCGCCGAGAAACTGCACGTCGGCATGCACGTCTTGTAGATGCGGCCAATCCTCGTTGATCTGAATTTCGCCGCCGTCGATCGCGAAGACTGTTTCGAAACGGCCGTTACCTTGTTCGAACGGAAAATCCGCCAGACGGCCGGACAAGACCATTTCGCCGCGTTCGATCCGGCCGGCGACGAAGGCGTCGTCCAGCCAGGCCACCGCGTCCTGGCTCATGACTTTGGCCGGGAGATACAGCGGTACTTTGCCGATGTCGTTAAAGTCGCTGAAGCGGGTACGCATCGCCAGCATCGGGCTATCGCCGTTTTTAGGCACGAGTAGGTCGAATGCGCTGGCGGTGCGCATATCGGAGTCGATCATCAGATCGGCGCCGTGGATTTGCCAGGCGTCGGCGGTTTGTCGCCAGCTCAGACTGCCGTCGAGGTTATGCAAGGTCAACGGATTGCGGAACAGCGCCGGTGCGTTCAACAAGACTTCGCGGCCGTTCAGTCGCAGGTGGCCGCCGGCATCGGCGATCGAGAACGTGCCGTTCACGGATTGGAGTTGCGGAAATACGTCGGCGGCTTCACTGCCCAGCTCGGTAAAGTCGCCGTGCAAGGCATAGCGGTCGAAGTTGGCGTCGGCGTAAAAGCCGACTTGCCGCAGAATCCCGTGCGGATTGATCTTCAGCCATTGGGCCTGCCTATCGTCGGCCGGGGTCCAGGCGGCGGCCAAGTGCATCAGCGCTTGCAAGTCGATCCTTTCTATTAAACCGGACAACGCGCCGTCGGCATTGCGGCCGACGCAGAATTCGGCGTTCGGCCAACGTTGGTGCTTGGCGACGAGATTGACGTCGTAGCCGCACCAGCGTTGGCTGCCGGCCTCATCGCGCCAAACGAAGTTACCTTCCAGCGTGTCGAGTTGCAACGCCGCGCCTTGCGGACGGCTGAGCTCGATTTGTTGCGCCTGCGCATAGCCGGCGATCCGGTAAGGTAGCGCGTGGCGCCATTCGCTCCAGATTCGGAAATCGCCGGAACCGGAGTTCAGCCTCGGGCCTTCGGGAAATGCGTCGTTCAGCCAAGCCGGGCCTTGCAGATTGTCGGCTTCGAGGTAAAGGCTGCCGTCTATTGTGTCCGGCTGGAACGGATTGCCTGTCAGCCGCGCGGAAACCCGCAGTCGGTCGCCGTGGCTTTCCGGCAGTTTCGCCAGCAGATGGACTTCGTGATTGGCGCCGTCGGCGGTGTTTTTAATCAGCAAATCGAAGTCGTCGACGGCGACTTTCGGGCTGCCGCGTTTCAGGTCTTGCCAAGTCAGCTGGCTTTGCAGGATCTCGTACTTTCCGCCTTGCAACAGCCACAGCGGTTGTTCGTCGCTGCTCGGCAAGCCCTTGACAGCCAGGCTGCCGTCGCTGTTGCGAATAATGTCCAGCTTGGCGCCGACCAAGCTGACCCAGCCCGAGGCCATCGGGTCCTGGCTGAACAGCCAGGCCAGCAGATCGATGCCGATCCGGATTTCCCTGAGCCGGATGGCCGGCCGGGCCGCCGAGTCGGCCGAATCGACGGCAATGTCGATCAGTTTCAACTCCGGGCTGAAACCGCGCATGTTCGCATCCAGCCGGCCGATATGCACGGCGATGCCGGCCGCCTCCCGGATGCGCCGTTCCAGCTCCGGTTTATAGTCGGCGATATCGGTCAGCCAAATCCGGAAGGCGCTGAGCACCAGCGCCGCCGTTATCAGCGACCAGAATAGCAGATGCCGACTCGCGCGGCTGACGTGTCGAATCACCAAGGCGACGGCCTATAACAGCACCACGTCGTAGTGTTCCTGATTGTATTCGGCTTCGGCGCGAATCTTGATCGCCACCTTCAGAAACATTTCCAGTTCGGCCAGCATGTCGGCCTCTTCGTCGAGCAACATTTCGACGACCTGCTCGGAGGCCAGCACCAGAATTTGCTGAACCGAATATTGGCGCACCACTCGGATAATCTCGCGAAAGATTTCCAGACAAATCGATTCGGCGGTTTTCAGCACGCCGCGTCCGCCGCAAGTGGAGCAAGGCTCGCAGAGGATGTGTTCCAGGCTTTCGCGGGTGCGCTTGCGGGTCATTTCCACCAGACCCAGTGCCGAGACCTCGGTGATTTTGGTCTTGGCGTGGTCTTTGTCGAGGTTGCGCTGTAGGGCCTGGAGCACTTGTTTTTTGTGCTCGTCGCTCTGCATGTCGATGAAATCGATGATGATGATGCCGCCCAGATTGCGCAGCCGCAGTTGTCGGGAAATGGTCTGCGCCGCCTCCAGATTGGTCTTGAAGATGGTTTCTTCCAGATTGCGTCCGCCGACGTAGCCGCCAGTATTCACGTCCACCGTCGTCATCGATTCGGTTTGGTCGAATACCAGATGTCCGCCGGATTTGAGCTTGACCTTGCGATCCAATGCTTTGCTGATCTCGTCCTCGACATTGTAAATGTCGAACACCGGCCGCTCGCCGGAATAGTGCTCGATGACCGTGACCACTTCCGGCACGAAGGTTTCGGCGAATTCGACCATGCGCAGATAGGTTTCCTTGGAATCGACGCGGATTTTCTCGATGCCTTCCTTGTACAAATCGCGCAGGGTGCGAACGCTGAGCGGCAAGTCCTCGTGGATCAGGGTCTTGACCTTAGCTTTTTGACTTTTTTCCAGGATGGATTCCCAGAGCTTGTGCAAAAAGGTCATGTCCGAATACAGAATGGCTTCCTCGACGCATTCTGCGGCGGTGCGGGCGATAAAGCCGCCCGGCACGCTGTGTTTTTGCTGGTAGGACTCGATACAGGCGCGCAGACGGCCGCGTTCGGCTTCGCATTCGATGCGTTGCGACACGCCGGAGTTGCCCGCGTAGGGCATGTAAACCTGGTAGCGCGACGGTATCGAAATATCGGTGGTCAGCCGGGCGCCCTTGTTGCCGATCGGGTCCTTGGTGACCTGGACCACCAGTTTCTGACCTTCCTTCAGGTAGTGTTCGATGTTTTCCGAGGCCTTCTCGGCCAATTCCTGGCTGCTGAAATCCGACAAATGCAAAAATGCCGCCCGTTCCAGGCCGATGTCGACGAAGGCGGCCTGCATGCCTGGTAGTACCCGACAAACTTCGCCCTTGTAGATATTGCCGACCAGGCCTTTCTGGCGCAGCCGCTCGATGATCAATTCCTGCAAGACGCCGTTTTCGATGACCGCGACCCGGGTTTCCGGCGGCGTCACATTAATTAAAATTTCTTCGCTCATGGGAGGATGGTAATGCCTTGTTGGGCCAGTAATTGGGCGGTTTCGAACAGTGGCAAACCCATCACGCCGGAGAAACTGCCGGCCATCGATTCGATAAACGTGCTGGCCAAGCCCTGTATTGCATAGGCGCCGGCTTTATCGCAAGGTTCCCCGGTTTGCCAATAGGCGACGATTTCCTGGTGGCTGAGCGGTCGAAAACGCACCTCGCTGACACTGAGGGCTTGCCAATGCCGGTCGCCGCGTAGCGACACCGCGCTGAAAACCTGATGGGTACGGCCGGACAGCCGGCTCAGCATCTCGATCGCGTGTTGCAAATCTTCGGGCTTGCCGAGGATGCGGCCGTCCAGGATCACGCTGGTATCGGCCGCCAGAATCGGCAGGCCGGAACGGTCTACAAGCCGGCAGGCTTCGGATTTTTCGGCGGCGACCCTGGCGACATAAGCATCCGGTGCTTCGTGGGGCAGCGGTGCTTCGTCGATGTCGACCGAGACGACGCGGTGGCGCACGCCGATTTGCTTCAGCAATTCGCTACGGCGCGGCGAGGCGGAGGCGAGAATGATTTGTGGGCTCATGGTCAGCGGTGGTAAGGATGGTGGTTGAGCAGACTCCAGGCCCGGTAGATTTGTTCGGCCACGACGATGCGAACCAGCGGGTGGGGAAAGGTCAACGGCGACAGGCTCCAGGATTCCTTGGCGACGCTTTTGACTTGCTCCGACAGGCCCTCCGGGCCGCCTACCATCAACGCTACCGGTTGGCCGTTGCCCAGCCAGCGTTGCAGGGCTTGCGCCAAATCCGAGGTGGCCCAGGGTTTGCCGGGGATATCCAGGGTCACGACGTGAGCTCTGGGCGGCAACGCCGCCAGCATCCGCTCGCCTTCGTCGCGGGCGATACGAGCAATGTCGCCGCTTTTGCGCTTATCCGGCGCGATTTCCCGCAAGACCAGTTCGCATTCGCGCGGCAGGCGTTTGGCGTATTCATTATAACCTTGCTGTACCCAGTCCGGCATCTTGTTGCCGACTGCTATCAGGTGAATTTGCATCGTGGTTTGAGGCGGACACCGAGGACGCGGTGGCGGCCTGCGCGGGGTTAAAAAGTAGCGTCACCCGTGGGCGACGCCAGCCGGCTAGAGTACACGAAGCCGCGGGATTTTTAAACCGAACGGCCGATTCCGGCTCCGAGCCGGCCGGGAAAACGGCCGAGGCCGCGAATTCAGGCTGGTCAAGCCGGGCCGGCTGCCTTTAGAATGGCCGGAATTGGACTTCAACCACCACCTCGAAATGGCGATTTTAAGCGCGTTGCTGTGGACCCCGGCGCTAGGGGCGCTGATGTTGGTACCGGTTTCCGGCGACCGTGTCAGGCTGATCCGCATCCTCGGCAACCTCATGAGTCTTTGCGCGCTGGCCTTGGCCGGCAAGCTGTTGTTGGATTTCGACGCCGGCGACAGCGCGATGCAATTCGGCGAATTTTATCCGCTCAATCCCAAGCTCGGCAGCGCCTACGCGCTCGGCGTCGACGGCTTGTCGCTGCCGATGCTGGTCTTGGCCACCTTACTGACCGCGATTGCGTTGCTGGCTTCGGCGTCGGTCAGCGATGGCGTCAAGGGTTATCACATCTGCGTGTTGCTGCTGGAATTCGGCATGTTGGGCGTGTTCATGGCGCAGGATTGGGCGCTGTTTTACATTTTCTGGGAAGTCACGCTGATTCCGCTCTACTTCCTGATCGATCGCTGGGGCGGCAAGCGCCGCCACGCGGCCAGTCTCAACTTCGTGTTGTACACGATGGGCGGGTCGGTATTCATGTTGCTTAGTCTGCTGGCGATCAGCGAGTACGACCTGGAAAAGCAGGGTTCGCTGATGGCGGCAATGGGTCAGGCGGCGCAAACCATGCCGGTGGTCGAGCAAGTTCTGGTTTTGCTGGGTTTCTTGATCGGCTTTGGCGTCAAAATGCCGATTTTCCCTCTGCATGGCTGGTTGCCGCTGGCGCACGTCGAAGCCCCCAGTCCGATCAGCATTTTGCTGTCCGGCATCCTGCTGAAGATGGGCGCCTACGGTCTGATCCGGTCGTGCGTGATGCTGCCGGTCGCCGCCCAATTGCTGCAGCCGGCGTTGCTGTTCCTGGCCTTGTTCGGCATGCTGTATGGCGGCTTGCTGGCTTGGCGGCAGACCGACATCAAGGCGATGGTGGCCTATTCGTCCTTGAGTCATATGGGCGTGGTGCTGCTGGGCATCGCGGCGTTGAATCATACCGGTTTCACCGGCGCGATTTTGCAGATGACCGCGCACGGCCTGATCGCCGGCGCCTTGTTCCTGCTGGTCGGACTGCTCTACGAACGCACCCATACCCGTCACCTGCCCGACTACAGCTCGCTGGTCCAGGTCATGCCGCGTTTCGCGGTGTTTACCACGCTGACCTTGCTGGCGGCGATGGGCTTGCCGGGCTCGGTCGGTTTCGTCGCCGAGTTGCACACGCTGATCGGCGGTTTCCGGCAATGGGGCGGCTTGATGGTGTTTTTCAGCCTGAGCATCCTGATCAGCGCCGCTTACGCGATGCGCACCGTCGGCCTGTTGTTTACCGGACCGGTCAAGCCGCAAATGCGCGAGATCGCCGATTTGCGGCCGGTCGAAATGCTGGCGTCCGGGGTGTTGGTCGGTGGCATCGTCGCGTTGGGTTTGCTGCCGGCGCCGCTGATCGAGTTGTCCAGCGTCACGGTGGATAGAATGTTGGCGGTGATAGGAGAGCGCCTGCCGTGAATTGGATAGTCTCTCCGGCCGGCCGCGTGGATCGCCGCCCTGCCGTTTTCCGGATTTAAGCCATGTCAGCCTCCACCGCCGTCGGCCGGGAGCCGCGCCAAATCGTTCTGGACGCCATTGCCCATCTCGATCACGTGTTGCCCGGCCAGGCGCCGATCCACGATTTCGTCCACCACAACACCCTGCACGGTTTTCAACATCTGCCGTTCGAACAGGCCTTGGCCGAATTCACCGCACTGACCGGTATCGATTGTTATCTACCGATCGAGCGCTTTCGCGAGTTTTACCGGCAAGGGCGGATTTCCGACGCCGAGTTGGACGCCGAACTCGCCCGCCATTTCGGCGACGACATCGAATCGGTGATCGCTCGCAGCGGCGGCCGGCCGGTCACGCTCCGCGCGTTGTACCGCTTGGCGCTACTGGAAGACATCAGCCCGGTGTCCCCGGCGCAATGGTCCTGGCAGGTCGGCGAACTGGGTGTATTGGCCGAGCCGGAAGCCGCTGCCGCTTGGCGGGCGCTGCTGGCGGTTCTGGAATTGCGCGAACCGCAACTGCATGCCGAGGATTTGCTGGATTTGAGCGCCGAGCAGGCCGAAGATTGGCTGAGCGGCGAAGGCGATTTGCGGCAACGGGCGGCTGGCGTCGTTGACGAGTGCTTTGCCCGGATCGGTCACGGCTTGAGCTTACGCGGTTTGCTGGCGGCGCTGACCGGTGTCGATGTGCTGGATCAGGTGCGCCCGATATTAATCGGACTGTGCGCCTCCTGGCTGGACGAAGGTTTGGCGGCCTGGCAGTTGCCCGACCGCGAGGGATTGGGTTTATATCGGGCCTGGCGGCGCAATTTGGCTTTCGATCCTAGCGGTTTTTTTCACGATCTCGACGATTGGGACGATATAGTCGCGGCCCTGCCGGACGATGCCGCCGATGCGGTCGTTCAGCAACTGCAAGCCTTGGCGATACCGGAACAGCGCTGGTCCGGTTATCTGCAACGCTTGGCGCTGGAACTGCCGGGTTGGTCCGGCTTGATCAATTGGCGGCAGACCCATCCCGGCTACCGGGACGGCGAGGCTCGTCCGGAATTGGCCGACTACCTGGCCCTGTGCTTGATTTTGGATCGGGCCTTTCTGCAAACCCATTGTCGGACCCTGTGGCACTGCGATGCCCGCTACGACAAATTGGCGGGTTATTTCGGCAAGCACGTTTACGAATTTTTCGTGCGCGATGCCTTATTCGGCGGCGGCTTGCCGGAATATCTGGTGCAAGCCTGTCAGGTGCAGATCGCCGACGGCGGCCGCGATAAGTCGGCTTGGCAAGGGCTGGCGGAGCGGATCCGGACTTGGCAACGCAGCCCGCTGGCGGCGGTAGGCGGCTTGTCGGTTTACGATCACGGCTGGCGCTTGTGGCGGATTTGCCGGGCCTTGGGGTTGAACGCCGCCGAGATCGCGCAGTTGAGCAAGGCCCAGTTGCTGCATTGGCTCAGCGCCAGCGACGGGTTCGACGACAGCGCCCGGCGCCGGGTCTGGTTGGGGGCCTATGAGCGCCATTACCGCGATCAGGTGTTGCAAGCGCTGCACGCCAATCGGCGACGCGGGCGCTGGGCGCGGCGCGACCGGCGTCCCTCCGCGCAAATCGTGTTTTGCATGGACGATAGAGAGGAAGGCTTCCGCCGCCATCTGGAGGAACTGAATCTGGACGTCGAGACCTTGGGCGCCGCCGGATTTTTCGGGGTGCCGATGAATTACCGGGGCTTGGACGACACGGCCAAGACGCCGTTGTGTCCGGTGGTGGTCGTGCCAGCCCACGACGTCGAGGAACAAGCCGCGCCGGGCACCGCGCCGCTCAGGGCGAGCCGGCATAGAGCCGGCGGCGGAGTCGTGCGCGGTCTCGCGGATTTTATACACCATCGTTTGCGCCGCGATCCCTGGCTGGCTTATCCGGCAATCAACGCGATGGCGCCGTTGACGCTGGCCGGCTTGGTCGGCAAGGCCCTGTTTCCCAGGACTCAACAAAATTTGCTGGGCGTCGCAGCCAAAATCGTCGCGCCGGATCTTAAGACTCGACTGAATTTTTCCGCGACCGCGCCGACCCCGGCCACGCCGGAGCAGCCGAGACTGGGGTTTACCGACCTTGAGCAAGCCGAGCGGGTCGCCGGTTTTTTGCGCAATACCGGCCTGACCTACGGCTTTGCCGAATGGGTGGTGTTGATGGGCCACGGCTCGATGAGTCGCAACAATCCGCATCTGGCCGCTTACGACTGCGGTGCGTGCAGCGGCCGGCACGGCGGGCCGAACGCGCGTTTGTTCGCGGCGATGGCTAATCGTGCCGAGGTGCGGCTGCTGTTGGCGGAACGCGGCATCGTCATTCCGCCCGATACCTATTTCATTGGCGCCGAGCACAATACCTGCGACGAAGACATCGCTTGGTACGATCTGGACGGTTTGCCGGCCGAGCGCCGATCGGATTGGCTTAATCTGAACGAGCAATTGCGCCATGCCCAACGCATGTCGGCCCACGAACGCTGCCGAAGGCTGGCGTCGGCGCCGCGCCGACCCAAGCCGGCCCAAGCGCTGCGGCATTTTTTGAACCGTGCCGCCGATTTTTCGCAAGCCCGGCCGGAATTGGGCCACGCCACCAACGCGGCCGCCTTCGTCGGCCGGCGCGCGGCCACCCAGGGCGCGTTTTTCGACAGGCGCTTGTTCCTGATTTCCTACGATCCGACCCAGGACCCGAGCGGCCAAATTCTGGAAGGCATCTTGCTGGCGGTCGGTCCGGTCGGCGCCGGCATTAATTTGGAATACTACTTTTCCACGGTCAACAACGAGCGGCTGGGTTGCGGTTCCAAGGTGCCGCACAATCCGACCGGTTTCTTCGCGGTCATGGAAGGCGCCGGCAGCGATTTGCGCACCGGTTTGCCCAAGCAGATGATCGAAATTCACGAGGCGATGCGGCTGCAACTCGTGGTCGAGGCCAAGATCGGCGTGCTGACCGAGATCTACCAACGGCAGGACGGTCTGCGGGAGTTGATCGGTGGCGGCTGGGTGCATCTGAGCGCCCAGGACCCCGATAGCGGGGAGATTTTCGTGTTCGAGCGCGGCGACGGCTTCGTGCCGTGGCAGCCGTTGCCGGACGAATTGCCGATCCGGGAAAATTCGCCGGATTGCTACCGCGATGCCGTTGAGCCGGTGGCGCCGATGCTGATCCGGCAAGCGGGAGTCGAGCGATGAGCGCGTATTGGTTGGCCTTGGTACCGTTGTTGCCGCTGTTGTCGGCGCTGGCGATCGGCGCTTTACAGTTCGGCGGCGCGCTGAGCGGCGATGCCGGCGAAAAAGTCACGGCCCGATTGGCTTTGCTGGGGATAGGCGCGGCGACGCTGCTGGTGTTGGCGCTGGCCTGGAATGCTTGGCCGGCCGGGCTGGACGCACAGGCCTACGGCGACTGGCTGCGGCTGGGCAAGATCAGCGTCGGTTTGGATCTGGCCGGCGACCGGTTCCGTCTGGCCGTGGCCGGGGTGTTCGGTATTTTGCTGTGGGTGACGCTACGTTTCTCGGTCAATTATATGCACCGCGAGGCCGGCTTCCACCGCTTCTTCTTCCTGCTGAGTTTGTTCTCGGCGGCGATGTTGTTGCTGGTGCTGGCCGGCAATGCCTTGCTGACCTTCGTCGGCTGGGAACTGGCCGGCTTGTGTTCGTATTTGCTGATCGGCTATGCCTACGACAGGCCGATCGCGACCGCTAATGCGTTGCGGGTATTCGTTACCAATCGGATCGGCGACGCCGGTTTTGTGCTGGCCATCGGTCTGAGCCTGGCCTGGCTGGAAAGTTGCGACTGGCGGGCGATCAACGACGGCGCGGCGGATTTGGAAAAAGGCGACGCTTTGCTGTTGGCGACTTGTTTCGCGTTGGCGGCCAGCGTCAAGTCGGCGCAATTTCCGTTTACGTTCTGGCTGGGGCGAGCCATGGAAGGGCCGACGCCGTCCAGCGCGATTTTTTACGGCGGGGTGATGACCCACGCCGGGGTATTTTTGCTGATTCAATTGCAGCCCTTGTTCGAGCAGGCCTCGCAAGCGATGGCTTTGTTGATCGAGGTTGGGGCGTTGACCGCGCTGTACGGCTATTGGGTTGGGCTGAGTCAGACCGATATCAAGAGTTCGCAGATTTTCGCGGCGGCGGTGCAATTGGGCTTGATGTTCGTCGAATGCGGGCTGGGTTGGTGGACGCTGGCGTCCTGGCATTTGCTGGCCCACGCGGTGGTGCGCTGCTATTTGCTGCTGTCGGCGCCGTCGATTTTGCAAGCCACCGCCTGTCGGCCGACCGCGCCGGTACCGGCCTGGCTAGCTCGGCGGCGCTGGGCGTTTTTGGTGTCGCTGCAGCGCGGCTGGCTGGAGCCGGCGCTGGAGCGGCTATTCGTCAAGCCGGTACGCCGCTTGTCCGAGGACTTAAGGTTTCTGGACGAGCACGTCATCGATCCGGCCCTGGGCGCGCCGGCGCCGGCGATACGGGCGATTTCGTCGCTGGCGCAATGGGAGGAACGCAAGCTCGGCGCGAACTTGGACAGCGACCGCGATAGTTTCGCTTACGGCAGCGGTCTGGCCGGCAAACTGGCGCAATGGAGCGCGGCGCTGTTGGGCTGGTTCGAATATCGCTTCATCTTGCGGGGCATCGGCGGGGACAGTATTCGTTTCGGCCGGCGCTTGGGACGCGCCGCCAACCGCTTCGAGAAATTGCTGTTGAGTCCGCGCTATTTGGCGCTGTTCGTTCTGATTACGCTGATGGTGGCGCTGGGATACCGATGACAACCGATATCGTTTATTGGCAAGCCGCCGCCGCGTTGCCGGTATTGAGCATTCTGACCCTGTTGCCGTTGCTGACCGCGTTGGCGGTGATGGCGGCACGGCCGCCGCACGCGCTACGCCTGGCGTTCGCCGGCGCGTTGCTGAACGTGGCCTTGAGCGTCTACATGCTGTGGGTGTTCGACGCCGAAGCCCCCGGCATCCACTTGGCCGAGAGCGTCGAATGGCTGGGTCTGCATTACCGCACCGGCGTGGACGGCACCAACGTGCTATTCATCCCGCTGGCGGCCATCCTGGGCTTGTTGGCCTTGGTCTATACCTTGATTACCCGCCACCGCGACGACCGTTTGTTCGTCGCCTGCCTACTCGCGTATCAGGGCATTCTGATCGGCGCGTTCAGCGCGTTGAACACCTTGCAGTTTTGGTTTTGGTGCCTGTTGGAACTGGTGCCGGTAGTGCTGCTGACCGTGTTCGCCGGCACTGGCCGCCAGCGCAACCGGGTCGTCAAAGCGGTGTTGCAATACTGGCTGTCCGGACTGGCGATGAGTCTGATCGGTTTCGTGCTGCTCAGCGGCGGTCTGGCTCAGAACGGCATGCCGCTAAGCTTCGATTGGTTGGCGCTTAAGCATCACGATTTGGCGATTCCCAACGAGACCTTGATCTTCATCCTGCTATTGTTCGGTTTCGCGGTGCGAATGCCGCTGTTTCCGTTTCACGCTTGGCTGCCGCCGCTGGCCGAGCACGGTACCGCCGCCAGCGCGGCGATCTTTCTGCATGGCATCAAACTGGGCATTTACGCGCTGATTCGCTTCATATTGCCGCTGGTGCCCGGCGCCGCCGAACAATGGGCGCATTTCGTGCTGACCTTGGGCTTGATCGGGATTTTTTACGGCGCGTTGTTGGCGCTGATGCAAATCAACATGCGCCGGTTGGTGGCCTTCGCGGTGATCAGCCATACCGGTATGCTGGCGATCGGGGTGTTTTCGTTCAACGATTTCGCGTTGGAAGGCAGCATTCTGTTGTCGGTTGCCTACGGTCTGGCGACCGCCGGCATGCTGTTCAGTATCGGCCTGATTTACGAACGGACCCGGACTTCGTTTCTACCCCGCCTGGGCGGATTGTTCGAGACCAACACCACGCTGGCGCTGCTGTTCATGATCTCGGCCTTGAGCACGATGGTGATGCCCGGCACGCCCGGCTTCGACGCCGCGCATTTACTGATCGAAGGCACGATAGAAGAGCACGGCTGGCTGATCGCGATTGCGATATTGCTCGGCAACGTGCTGGCCGCGGCATTTTTACTGTGGGCGTTTCAACGCCTGTTCATCGCTCACCCGCGGCGTTGGGTGCAGCCCTACGGCAGTATTCATCATCCGGTCATCAAGGAACGCATCATCGCCCTAGTGATTTGCGGCTTGCTGATCGGCACCGGCTTTTACACGACGCCGTGGTTGAAGTTCATCGATCAGGAAGCCAGTGAAATCGGCGAACACTACCCCGCGCACCATAGCCACCACAGAAATACTCCTCACCATGAGTAACGGATTTCCGCTGTTATCGCTTTGTCTGTTCTGGCCGCTGCTGGGAGCGCTGCCGTTGGCGGTACCGGTCGGACGGATGTCGGCGCGGCGTTGGGCCTTGGTGGTTGCCGGGTTGGAGTTGCTGTTTTGTTTGTGGGCATTCGCGGCATTTCGGCCGGAGGACGGCGATTTCCAACTGGTCGAAGACTATCCCTGGATACCCGGCTTGAATGTTCGATTTTTGCTGGGCGTGGACGGTATTTCGATCGGTTTTCTGCCGATGACCGCGCTGGTGACGTTGGCGGCCCTGCTGACCGGCTGGAATGCGGTGCAGCGTCTGAACCGGTTTTATCTGGCGCTGCTGCTGGCCTTGGAAAGCGTGACGATAGGCGTGTTTACCGCGCTGGATACCGTGTTGTTTTTTTTGTTTTGGGAACTGACCCTGCCGCCGCTGTTTTTTTTGATCGGTTTGTGGGGTGTCGGTCCGCATCGGCGCTACGCGGCGATGAAATACACCTTGTATATGTTGTTCGGCGGCGTGCCGCTGCTGTTTGCGTTCATATTGCTGGCGACCGCCGGCGAGCCAGGCGCGTTGCCGGTGTTCGGCTTGCCGGAATTGCTCAGGTCGCCGCTACCGGCTTCGGCGCAGACGGTGGTGTTCGGCCTGCTGCTGCTGGGTTTCGCGGTCAAGGCGCCGCTGCTGCCGTTTCATACCTGGCTGCCGACCGTGGCGATGGAGGCGCCGCCGCAAATCGCCGCGTTGCTGCTCGGTTTGAAACTGGGGGTTTACGGCATTGTGCGTTTCGCGATTCCGCTGGCGCCGGCCGCCGCGTCCGAATACCGCTGGCCGCTGGCGATAGGCGGCGCGGTGACGCTGATCTACGGCGCGCTGGTCGCGCTACGGCAGACCAATCTGCGCCGCTTGCTGGCCTATGCCGGGGTCAGCCATGTCGGCATGGTGATCCTCGGTATCGCCAGTTTTAACTTGTCGGGTTTGCAAGGCGCGCTGATGCAGTTGTTGAATTTCGCCAGCGTCGCCGCCAGTTTGATGCTGATCGCCGGCATGTTGCAACAACGCCTGGGCAGTAACGACGCATTGCAGTTGGGCGGCCTGGCCAAGCCGTTGCCGC